>CAJONB010000007.1 GCA_905235715.1 uncultured Ruminococcus sp.
GAGCTGAATATGCCTGTCGACAAGGTGCGCGAAATTATGCGCGTGGCGCAGGAGCCGGTATCGCTTGAGACGCCGATCGGCGAGGAAGAGGACAGACACCTGGGCGACTTTATCCCCGACGACGACGCTCCCGCTCCCGCGGACGCGGCGTCGCACACCATGCTGCGCGAACAGCTGATGGAGGTTCTGGACACCCTGACTCCCCGTGAGGAAAAGGTGCTTCGTCTGCGCTTCGGACTTGAGGACGGCAGAAGCCGTACCCTTGAGGAGGTCGGCAAGGAATTCAACGTCACCCGTGAGCGCATCCGTCAGATTGAGGCAAAGGCGCTGAGAAAGCTCCGCCATCCGTCCCGCTCCAAAAAGCTCAAGGATTTCTTAGACTGATATGACATACGAAGAATGCGGCAATCTTCTCGATGAAATTGCCGACAGTCTGCCGACTGAATTATACCGTGAATTAAACGGCGGCATTATCCTGCGGGATGAAAGCCGTCTGCACCCCTACGCCCAGAACAATGATTTGTACATACTGGGCGTGTATACGCGCGACAATCTCGGCAAATCCATCAAGATTTATTACGGCAGTATTGTCCGCGTGTTCCCGAACAAAACGCTCGATGAGTACCGCGAAATCCTGCGGAAAACGCTGGTACACGAGGTACGCCACCATAACGAGTATCTCGCGGGAGCCGACGATTTGATTTACTATGACGACGAGCGTATCAGCGAGTATTTGAAGAGTAAGGGGTTTAAGATTAAGTAGGGGCTTGTGAATTGTAGAGTGCGCCGCGAGCGACAGAACGGCTTTATATGTAAAATATAAGAGGTGCTGACACAAAAGTCGGCACCTCTTTTATATTTGACAGGAAATTACAACTTTAATATTTGTCTTTTCTGTATTATACGAAGTGTAATATAGTTTTTAACACCTGTCAAATAAAAAGATTTATAGTCCCCGCTCAGTTGCGCCCTGCGTGGTAGACGAAATCGCACGCTTGGTGCGCACGATTTCTTGTATGCAATAATATAAACTGCAAAATCAGAAAAATCCTGATTGTTTACATCTTTTCGGGGCAGGTGATTTTGAACATATCGAGGACGTTCTTGATGACGGTCTTGGTCGCCAGGCAGAGGGTCAGCCTTGCCTGCATCAAGCTCTCGTCGTCCACCTTAACGCGGCAGGCGTTGTAGAATTTATGGAAGCCGGTCGCGACGTTGGTAACGTACTTGGTGACCTTGGTGGGGTCGTAATCGCGGGCGGCGGCAATGATCTCGCTGTCAAAGGCGGAGAGCAGGTGAATCAGCTCGGTCTCCTCGGGAGCGGTGAGCAGGGTAAGCTCGTCGTCGGTGCAGGCGCGGATGGTCACGCCCCCGTCCTCGATATTGCGGAGAATACTGCAAATACGCGCGTGGGCGTACTGGACGTAATAGACGGGATTCTGGCTGTCCTGCTGAATCGCAAGGTCAAGGTCAAAGTCCATCTGGGTATTCGCCTCGCGGGTGTTGAAGATGAAGCGCGCGCTGTCGACGGGAACCTCCTCGAGCAAATCCGCAAGCTGAATCGCCTTGCCGGTACGCTTGGACATCTTGACGGGCTTGCCGTCGCGCATCAGTCTGACGAGCTGCATAAGCACGATATCCAGCTTGTCGCCGTCGTAGCCGATGGCGTTCATCGCGCCCTTCAAGCGCATGACGTGGCCGTGGTGGTCGGCGCCCCATACGTCAATCAGCTTGTTAAAGCCTCGGTCGAATTTATTTTTGTGATAGGCGATATCCGCCGCAAAGTAGGTCGGATTGCCGTTCTTGCGAATCAGGACGTCGTCCTTTAATTCGAGCTTGTCGATATAATCCTGCGACTTGCCCTGTGCGAGCAGAAGCTCGGTGCAAATCTGCTTGTTCTTGTACCAAAGCGCGCCGTCCTGCTCGTAAATCAGGTCTTTGTCGCGGAGCGTATCGACGATTGCTTTGACCTCGCCGCTTTCATGCAGGGTGCTTTCCATGAACCAGCGGTCGAAGTCGATTTTGTACTTGCCCATGTCGCGCTGCATACGCTCGATATTGAGGGGAAGGGCATAGTCGACCAGCGCCTGCTTGCGCCCGGCAGGATCCGCGTTGACGTATTTGTCGCCGTGAATCGCGGCGAATTCCTCCGCGCGCTCGGTGATGTCCTCGCCTTGATAGCCGTCCTCGGGGAAGGGTACGGTGCTGTCGTATTTTTGCAGATAGCGCGCTTCGAGAGAATTTGCAAATTTTTCAATCTGGTTGCCCGCGTCGTTGACATAGAACTCGCGGTAAACATCGTAGCCCGCCTTTTCCATGACTGCTCCCAGACAATCGCCCAGAGCGCCGCCGCGGGCGTTGCCGAGGTGCATGGGCCCTGTCGGATTGGCGGAAACAAACTCAATCATAACCTTTTCACCCTTGCCGAAATCGCTGTCGCCGTAATGCACGCCGTCATTCTCTATCTCGCGGAGGACGGAAGCAAAATAATTCTTTGAGAGAAAAAAGTTGATAAATCCCGGCCCGGCAATTTCATATTTTTCGATAAAAGAATTTTCAAGGTCGATATTTTCAAGGATGATCGCCGCCGCCTTTGCGGGCGCCATGCGGAATACGCGCGCGCCTGCCATCGCGACGTTGGTCGCGATATCGCCGTGGCTGCGGTCAGCCGGCTCCTCCAGCACGAAGGAGGGCAGCTCGCCCCCGGGCAGCTGACCCTTTGACATTGCCGCCCTGACGGCTTCTTCAATACGTGTTCTCAGATTTTCATACACTTTCCTGTTTGTTTTTGACATAATTTTACCTTCCTTGGCTTAGTGACATTCTGCTGCGGGGATAGACTACTAACTACCAACGACCGACTGTCAACTTTTTCTTTTAATGTTAATGTGAAATTCGTTATTGCTGACGGCATTCTGATTGAAGTCGAGCTGGTAGGAGGCGCGGATATCGCCGCCGTTTTCATCGGTCTGTACGAGGATGCTGTCGGTGAAAATCCCGATAAACATTTGTCCCATCGGTGTTTCGTACAGACACTGGTGCCGCTTGCCCTTCTCAAGAATCAGGCGGGAGGACATGGTCCCTCTGCGCTCGATTGTCAGCGTTTTGCCGCGGAGCGTAACGGTGGTATCGGTTCGGACGGTGGGATTCTCCTCGGAAAATTCGGGATAGGTGATTGTGATATCGCCGTTATCCTCTACCGTATATTCGCCCGAGGTGATGACCTCGATGCTGTCGCTTTCGCCGTCGACGGTCTGGGTGCCGACGACGGATATCAGATAATTGTCATTCATCAGTATTCCTCTATGTTGATTTGCTGCACGCGGTTCTGAATATTTCTTTTAAGGAAAATTCCCGCGTATTTCTCAAAGTCGGCGGGGGTATCGCTGACAAAGTATTTTTCTGCCGGAGCATCTGTTTCGGTGCGCAGCAGTTGGTTTTCTTCCAGTATTTTTTTGGTGTAGAGAGCAGTCTCCTTGCCCGAGTCAATCAGGGCAACATGGTCGCCCATCTCGCGGCTGATGGCTTCGGTCAAGAGGGGATAGTGGGTGCAGCCGAGGATGATGGTATCGACGCCGTTCTCTTTCATCACCGTCATGTACCGCTTGACGATCAGCCGGACGATTTCATCGTCGGGATCGGTCATGCCGTTTTCGACCAGCGGAACGTATAGGGGACACGCCTGCTCAATGACCGTGAATTCGGGATGCTTGTGCTGAATACGGTTCTTGTAGCTGTGGGAGGCGATGGTCGCGGCGGTGCCGATGACGCCGATGCGGCCTGTTTTGGTGGTACGCATCGCGGTAAAGCAGGTCGGGTAGACGACCCCGGTATAGGGCAGACCGAGCTGATCCGTCAGGTCGGGAGCGACGGAGCTGACCGTACCGCAGGCGGCGACAATCATCTTGACGCCCTGCTTTTTCAGAAACCGCGCGTCCTGCAGGGCGTACTTGCTGATGGTTTCCGTGCTTTTGGAGCCGTAGGGAACTCTGCCGGTGTCGCCGAAGTAGATGATATTTTCGTTAGGCAGTATTTCGAGCATTTCGCGCACGGCGGTCAGTCCGCCGAGTCCCGAATCGAATACGCCGATTGCTTTGTTGTTCATAGCAATTACCTCTGTTTCTGCCAATGCATAACATACATATTATATGATAACACAATTATAGAACCCTTGCAAGCCCAAAACATACGCCTTTATGCTTGAAATCTTTGAAAATATATTGTATAATAGCTCTATCTGAGTAAAAAGGAATGATTTTATGCAGCTTAGCGAAGCATTTAAACTGATATCCGACAAGGTCGGCGAGGCGCTGGAAGCGCAGGGCTTTCAGCAGGTAAAGGCGGATTCTGCCAAGGGAAATGAGCTTGTATCGCTCTATGTGTCTGAGAATGTCGCGTATTCCGTTATCTATTATAAGGATAAGATGCACTTTCTGCTGCGCGAATGTCCGATGACCGACGAGGGCCCCGATAACGATTGGAAAACGCTCTCGACCTGGATGTTTGACCCAAGCTCGGACGAAATGCATGAAGCGAACTCTATCGCCAACGATTTTGTCGCGGAAATCTCCGCGCCTGTCGCACAGAAGCGCGTGAAGCAGACAAAGAAAAGCAAGGGTAAGAAAAGGGACGACGAGGGTAACGCGGATCCGCTGTTCCTCTCAAAGCGTTTTGTCACCCTGTTTCCCGACTTGAAGGACGAAATCAAGGCGGAGGAAGAAGGCTACGACCCGTTCCGCGGCGCAACCTTTGCCCGTGCGAGCATTGTGCCGAGAGTCAACGAGCTGGTGAAATCCGGCAGTACGGCGGAGCTGAAGAAGCTCGGCAACATTCTCAGCGCACAGTATGTCAACGGCGACGTCGATACGCGCTCCATCATCACAATCGTAATTCTGAATTCCATTCCCGAGGAGTATGACGAAAAAATCAACGAGTATCTCTCCGAGGATTTGCAGGTGGCGTTCAAGCACTCGAAAAAGTACCGCAACAGGACGGTCGCTCCCGAAAAGGAAAAGAAGAAAAAGACCTCGATGGCACAGCGTCTGGACAGGTATAATAATCAATAATCTATCTTTCTTAGCGGATTGTTGACCTATCGCGCAACTATTTTGCTGAAATACATAAAAAATTGAAACAAGCCCTTGACTGGTTGACGGTAATGTGTTATAATGCTAATTACCTCGTATAGGGGCTTGTTTTTTTGTGCCCTTTTAAAGGTAACATAAAAACTTCCCCACTTTTCCGAGGGAGGCTAAATGATTCCGAAAAAATACCGGGAGGTGCCGAAATGAGAGTAAAAATCACAATGGCCTGCACTGAGTGTAAACAGCGCAACTACAACACAATGAAAAACAAGAAGAACAGTCCCGACAGGTTAGAGATGAATAAGTATTGCAGATTCTGCAAGAAACATACTCTGCATAGGGAAACGAAGTAATCGGAGGGATAACAATGGCTGATTCTACTAAGAAGAAAAAAGGTTTCTTTAAAAAATCATCCTCGTTCTTCCGTTCCTGTATCGGTGAGATTAAGAAGATTACATGGCCGACCGCTGCTACCACCACCAAGAACTTCGGCGTGGTCGTCGTCGTAATCATTGTCTCCGGTCTGCTGATTTACGGACTTGACAGAGGTCTGTATGCTCTGCTTCATCTTGTGATGAACACCGGCGTGGCATAAGCTGTCAGGGTTAGGAGAACGCGATGGCTGATGAAGCAAAATGGTATGTGGTGCATACCTACTCAGGCTATGAGAATAAGGTAGCGTCCACCTTACAGACTACCGTTGAGAACCGCGGACTGCAGGATATGATTCAGGACGCGAAGGTTCCCACCGAGATGGTCACCGAGGTTAGGGAGGACGGCTCTACCAAAGAGGTTGAGCGTAAGCTTTATCCCGGATATGTCTTTGTCAAGATGATTTATACCGACGAGACATGGTATGTCGTGCGGAATATCCGCGGCTGTACCGGATTTGTCGGCCCGTCTTCAAAGCCTGTTCCGCTCACGGAGGCTGAGGTTTATAAGATGGGTGTTGAGACCCGCGTCGTAGAGGTTTCCTACGAGGTCGGCGATCAGGTTCGCATCATCGACGGTCCGCTGGAGGACTTCGTCGGTATTGTCGACGAGCTGGATACCGATAAGAACTACGTCAAGGTTACTATCTCGATGTTCGGTCGTGAGACGCCTGTTGAGCTTGAATTGAATCAAGCGGAAAAATTGGATGACTAACACAGTATATTAAGCAGCTTGCTTTTTATATGAGGAGCTTCGGCTCCTTGTGGGAGGAGCGCGGCAACGCCCGACTCCGCCATACACCACGAATTTAGGAGGAATAAAAAATGGCACAGAAAGTAACAGGATTAATCAAGTTACAGATTCCTGCCGGAAAAGCGACTCCGGCTCCGCCTGTAGGCCCTGCGCTGGGTCAGCACGGCGTTTACAAAGGAATTCAACGAGCGCACAAAGAACGATATCGGACTTATTATCCCTGTCGTTATCACGGTATACGCAGACCGTTCGTTCACATTTATCACCAAGACTCCGCCCGCACCTGTTCTGATTAAGAAGGCTTGCGGTATTGAGACTGCTTCCGGCGAGCCGAACAAGAAGAAGGTCGCGAAGATCACCAAGGCTCAGTGCCAGCAGATCGCAGAGCAGAAGATGAAGGACCTGAACGCCGCTACCATCGAGACCGCTACCTCTATGATTATGGGTACCGCTCGCTCTATGGGCATTGAGGTCGTCGACTAAAATACTACACATCCGGGTGGGAGGAATTCTCCGTTTAACCACCTAACTATGGAGGAATAAATATGAAACACGGTAAGAAATATGTTGACGCTGCAAAGCTCGTCGACAGAACAAAATTATATGACACCACCGAGGCTCTCGATACCGTCGTAAAGACCGCTACCGCGAAATTTGACGAGACGATTGAGCTTCATGTAAAGCTGGGCGTTGACTCCCGTCACGCTGACCAGCAGGTCAGAGGCGCTGTTGTACTTCCCAACGGCACCGGTAAAAAGGTTCGCGTACTCGCTATCTGTAAGGGCGAGAACGAGAAGCTCGCGCAGGAGGCAGGCGCCGACTTCGTAGGCGCTGAGGACATGACGCAGAAAATCCAGCAGGAAAACTGGATGGACTTCGATGTCCTTATCACCACCCCCGACTGCATGGGTCTGGTCGGCCGTCTCGGTCGTATCCTCGGCCCGCGCGGCTTGATGCCGAACCCCAAGGCAGGTACCGTTACACCTGATATCGCCCGCGCCGTTAAAGAGGCTAAGGCAGGTAAAATCGAGTACCGTCTTGACAAGACCAACATCATCCACTGCCCGATCGGCAAGGCATCCTTCGGCACCGAGAAGCTCAGCGAGAACCTCAATACTTTGATGGGCGCTATCGTTAAGGCAAAGCCTGCCGCTGCTAAGGGTCAGTATATCAAGAGCTGTGTGGTTACCTCTACCATGGGCCCGTCAGTTCGCATCAACCCGACTAAGTTCGGTGCTTGATAAAATCGTTATTAAGCTTTTCGGCTTGATATAAAATCGCTGTTCTAAAGACAGCAGGTTTCCTTTTGGATATAATGGATTTTCCGCCTGCCGAGGATGAAGCGTTACATGACCGTTTATACGGTATTACTATGTAACTGTCTGCCTCTCCTCGCAAGGGAGAGGCTGTTTTTATGAACCGCGTAAATACTTTTCTATTTTACGGAGGTGAAACAATTTGCCAAGCGCTAAGGTTTTAGAAGCGAAGAAGGCTATCGTAGCTGAGCTGACTGACCGCCTGAAGAATTCTGTCACCGGCGTCCTCGTTAACTACAAGGGTATTAACGTAGCCGATGATACCGCTCTTCGTAAGGAGCTGCGCGAAGCAGGCGTAAAGTACAGTGTTGTCAAGAATACACTGCTGTACCGTGCTGCTGAGGACGCTGACCTTTCCGGTTTACAGCCCACTCTCGAGGGCACGACCGCTCTCGCTACCAGCGACGAGGATTACACTGCTGCTGCACGTATCCTATCCAACTATGCGAAGAACAGCAAGACCTTTGAAATCAAGGCAGGTTATCTCGACGGTGAAATCGTTGATTTAGCTACCATCGACAGCCTTGCAAAGCTGCCCACCCGCGAGGTTCTGCTCGCAAACGTACTCGGCGCCTTCCAGGCTCCGATCGCGTCTTTCGCACGCGCTATTCAGGCTATCGTCGATGACGGCGGTGTTGACGCCTGCTTAGCGAAGAAGGCTCCCGCTGAGGAAGCCGCTCCCGCTGAGGAAGCCGCTCCCGCTGAGGAAGCACCTGCTGAGGCTCCTGCTGAAGCACCCGCTGAATAATTCAGCAACACATTATTACTAAAATTACTAATTTATTATTGGAGGTAAATTAAAATGGCATCTGAGAAGATTACTGCTATTATTGAAGAATTAAAGACTCTGACCGTTCTCGAGCTTGCTGATCTCGTACACGCTGTCGAGGATGAGTTTGGTGTATCCGCTGCTGCTGCGGTTGCAGTTGCAGGTCCTGCTGCTGATGCAGGCGCTGCTGCAGAAGAGAAGACTGAGTTTGACGTTATCCTGAAGGCTGCCGGCGGCAACAAGATTGCTGTTATCAAGGCTGTCCGTGAGGCTACCGGTCTTGGTCTGAAAGAAGCGAAGGCTCTCGTTGACGAGGCTCCCAAGCCCGTTAAGGAAGCAATCGGCAAGGACGACGCTGAGGCTCTCAAGGCGAAGCTCGAAGAGGCAGGCGCTGAGGTTGAGCTGAAGTAATTCGGCTTTAGAGATTTTCAAGATAGAGCAGACGGTTTCGTCTGCTCTTTTTTGATGGCTAAAATGATATGCGATTGTTGCCTGAGGGGATGGGGAAGGCTTTCGGCGGGAGCGAATAGCCTCCCTCGTCAGAGGAGGCTGCGGTGCGTCGTACTCTACGAGCAATTATTTGCTTCGCCTTTAATGGTATCTATCATCAATTATTTCAAAATTTTGGCTGACATATTATCGGCTTGCGTTTCCATACTAGCATTGAAAGGCGGTAATATGATGTCAGAACAAATACAGACTAATCCGAATAATGAGAATAATCACCATATAATTCTTCCGACTGCGCCCGGCTCTAATCCATCCTCTTTTCCGACCTTTGATGTGGCAATCGACCCTGAAATCGAATTGCCGTCCGAGGAACGGCAGGGCGGCGATTATATCGATTTGCCCGGCGGCGGTCATGTCGCGCCGAACGGAGCGGTAATCAATAACCCGAACAGCGAGGTTCCCGAGGTGCGTCCCGACCACGAATATACGCCCGAAAAAGAGGATTTAAACCTGATGATTATGTGAGCAAAGCATCATTCTACAATAGAATTAAAACTGCACAAATACCATGTTACAATTCTGTAACAGTTGACAAAAACCAAGTCAAAACTGACGGATTTTCTATCGCCGTATTGACTTGGTTTTTTCATTATTTTATAATAATATTGTCATAATTATGGGGCAGTCTGTTTTATACTGATTTTGTTATGCGGTCTGCCGAATCTATTAATTATAGGAGGATGAAAAAATGAAAGCAAAACTTGCATCTAAGAGCGTTATTTCTATTTTGTTAGCGCTCCTGATGGTGGTATCGATGATGAC
This sequence comes from uncultured Ruminococcus sp., assembly GCA_905235715.1. Classification (GTDB taxonomy): domain Bacteria; phylum Bacillota; class Clostridia; order Oscillospirales; family Acutalibacteraceae; genus Ruminococcoides. The sequence goes on from CAJONB010000007.1 coordinate 9,627, forward strand.
CATCGGTATCGTCAGCGCAACTTCCGCTAAGGTAGAGGTTGCCGGTGAAGGCGCTTCCGTTATGGAGGTTTACTTCACAAAGCCCAACGATTGGGGTTCTGCAAAGCTTCATTATTGGGGCGGCGCAACTTCATCATCATGGCCCGGCATTGATATGACCTACAGTTATACAAACGACTATGGCCAGGCGGTGTATTACAACACGATTCCTGCCGATACTACAGGAATCATTTTCAACAACGGTTCCGGTACGCAGACTGCTGACCTTAACGTTGCCGGTAAGCAGGTTGTCGCTTACTACTGGAACGGCAGTGCGGCTGTTTCGTGGGATGATATTCCCGCACCTGCCGGCTCCGGCGAAACGACGCCGACTGCGGAGCCTGTCACCGGTGAGACCACCCGTCTTGCAATTGCAGACGAGACCACGCTCCGTTGGCTCGGCAATGATGACGCGCAGTTCTATGTCGTTGTCAACAACGCGAAAACATTGATGACAAAATCCGTTGACGTTGCGTCCGGCTTAAAGACGTGGTATGCGGATGTTGCGAAAATCAACGGCGGCACAGCGATTGAGTTTGACCGCGTCAGCGCAATTGATGACACCAAGGTGTTTAATAAGTTTTCAACTTCTTATACAGCAGGCTCGCCTCTCTATGTTGTGAGCGGTGACGGCAACACCATTACTGCCTCCACCATGCTGGATATGCCCGACGGCTCCGCGACTAATTTCGGTTATGGTATCTGGGTCGATACCACCGGCGAAGGCGACACCAAGAATTTCGTCAAGATTTATGCGGGCGATTTCAAGAGCGATACGACCTATCATCTGTATCTGCCGTCGTTCGTTGATACCACAGCTCTGAAAATGTACACCAATTTCCCGAGCCTGACCGTCAACGGCACAAGCGTTACCAAGGGTCAGGTCAATACCCTGAATATCCCGCTGACCAATAACGAAAAGAATGTCAGCATTTCCTTCAAGCGCAATGCAACCGGTTCTACCCACACCGGCACCCTGCATATCATGAAATCCACCGCTTCTTCGATGTTTATGACAACAAAGATGGAGCTTTATACCGGACTAGCTGCCGCGTATGGTGAAAATTCTGACGGCAGCGCAAACTATGAGGGCGTTGCGGCTTATAAGGAAACCGTCAACACCAAGGGCGATTACCTCTTCTATGACGCAAAAGGTAAGGTTCTGAACTCTAAGGATAAGACAACGGGCGAGCTGCTGACCGGTCTGAAGAAGATTAAGGGCAGAGGTAACTCCTCGTTTGAGGCTTCCATGCGCCTGTACGGTAAGTACGCTTATAATGTTACGCTCAACGATAAGGCAAAGCTCATTGACGGCTGCGAGTCCTCCAAGAAGTATTGCCTGCTCGCGAACAATGCGGACGAATCCTTAATGCGTAATACCACCATTTTCGGTATCGCGGATGAAATCGGCTTGAAATACACACCGAACACCCGTCTGATTGACCTGTATGACAACGGTAACTACCTCGGCGCTTATAGCATCGTCGAAAAGGTCGAGTACGGCAAGTCCACCCTGATTCCCGACGCGAACTCGCTCGACAAGACAAATGAGGATATCCTTGCTGCCGGTAAGGGAATCGACTATGACGCGCTCAAGCAGAGACAGGCTACTTATACCGCAAAATCAGGTACCAAATATACCTACTCCTACAGCTATACTGCTGAGACCGGCAAGACATACGAATTTGACGGCTCGACCGTCACAATCGGTGAGGGAGAGGACGCTGAAACCTATACCCTCGATGAAACCTATATGAAGACGCACGACTTCTTGTTCGAGCATGAAATCACCAGCCGCTATGACGCTGAGGCGACATGGTTCATCTCCGGCAGAACCAAGCAGGCTGTCGTACCGAAATATCCCGAGTTCGCGACTCAGAAGGAAGTCCAGTGGATGATCGAAGAGTACGACGCGCTCGAGACTGCCGCTTATGCAAAAAACTATGCGGGCGTTGCTTCTGTCGCTGACGTTGACAGCTTTGCGGGCACTTATCTGATTCAGGAGCTGACCATGAACCTCGACGCTTGCGCGACCTCTTACTATATCCTCGGCGGCGGCAGCTATGATAAGCTCCTCGCAGCTCCGCTTTGGGACTATGACTGGGCAGTCGGCGCTTACAACGGCAAGAGAAAGACCGTCAGCGGTGAAGTTGATGTAGCCGATTACACCAAGACATACGTGAAAGTCAAGTCCGTCAGCACCGGTGATGACGGCCGTACCCAGAGCGTCTATAACCTGCAGGCACAGCTCTGCCAGATCGGTTCCTTCTGGAATGACTGCAAGCGTGTATGGACGAACGACTTTGTTCCCGTTCTGAACAATTACCTCGGTGACGGTAATACCCTGCTCGGCAAGACGCTGCCTGAGTTCCAGGCAGCCGCCGCGATGAACGAGAGCCGCTGGGGTGTTATGGCGAAGAACTATACCGGCGCTCATTCCGACAATCCCGGCGCCGCGACATGGGGAACCAGATCGACAACCACCTATGTGAAGGGCTCCAACAACTTCGGTATCGGCTCGTATTACGCTCCCGGTTCGAACAGAAGCTATAATAACACCGTCTACTACCTGAACGACTGGATGACCAAGCGTGTCAACGCGATGTCCACAACCATGGGTCTGTATGACGAGAGCATGATTGAGACTGAGCCTCCGACAGAAGCTCCGACGGATGCTCCGACAGAAGCTCCGACTTCTGCGCCGACGGATGCTCCGACAGAAGCTCCGACAGAAGCTCCCGAAACATACATCCGCGGCGACGTTGACGGAGACGGCGCTGTTACCATTATGGATGCGACTGCTATTCAGCGCATGATAGCCGGTTTTTCTGTAGACTTTGATGAAGAAAAAGCAAGGATTTGCGGAACCATCACCGGCGATAGCCTGAACGTTATAGACGCGACCGCTATCCAGAGATATATTGCAGATTACAGTGACAGCTACGGCATTGGTGATAAAATCTGATTTCAGGATATTGTCAGCAATACGTTGTATGTTACGCTGAACTGTCAGCTCAACACACATAACATAAGAGCGCTTCCTTACGGAGGCGCTCTTTTTGCACGGCAGTAAGCCACAATAATAACACGAAACCGCCCGGGGAAATTCCCGGGCGGTTATTGTATCGCTACGATTCAATTAATATTTGCTTCTCTCTACATAAGAGGTGTGGAGCAGCTCGTGCGCCTTGTGGGAGCCGGGCTCGCCGAGATATTCATCGTAAATCTGCTTGATCTCGGGATTGTCGTGCGACTTTCTCTGCGGGAGACCGAGGTCGTCCTGATAGAGAGCCTGCGCGCGGAGCCCCTTGAGGTCAACAAAATTGCGGACGTGACCGGGCTGGATGGGCTGGCCGCCGCCGTTGACGCAGCCACCGGGACAGCACATAATCTCGATGAATTGATAGTCAGCCTCGCCGGCACGAACCTTGTCGAGAATCTGAGCCGCGTTCTTCAAGCCGGAAGCAACGGCAACCTTGACCTGCATACCCGCAACGTCGTAGGTGGCTTCCTTGATGCCCTCAGTACCGCGAACCTCTTTGTAGTCAATCTGCTTGAGGTCTTCGCCGGAGAGAACGTCGGAAACAGTTCTCAATGCTGCTTCCATAACGCCGCCGGTCGCGCCGAAGATGGTGCCTGCGCCGGAGCCGACGCCCATCAGGCTGTCGAATTCGCCGTCGGGCAGGTCGGTGAACTGAATGCCCGCGGTCTTGATCATCTTTGCCAGCTCACGGGTGGAGATGGAGATGTCGTTATCCTGCATACCATCGTGACCCTGGTCGTCACGGGTAATCTCGAATTTCTTCGCGACACACGGCATGACGGAAACAACCACGATATCCTTCGGGTCGATACCCGCCTTCTCGGCATAGTAGGACTTGATCATCGCGCCCTGCATCTGCTGCGGAGATTTACAGGTGGAGAGGTGGGGGAGCAGGTCGGGATAATAATGCTCGCAGAACTTGACCCAGCCGGGCGAGCAGGAGGTAATCATCGGGAGAACGCCGCCGTTCTTGACGCGGTCGATGAATTCGGTGCCCTCTTCCATGATGGTGAGGTCGGCGCCGAAGTTGGTGTCAAATACTTTGTCGAAGCCGAGCAGGTGCAGAGCAGTCGCCATCTTGCCGGTGACGAGCGTACCGACCGGCATATCGAAGCATTCGCCGAGGGTCGCGCGGATGGAGGGAGCGGTGTGAACGACAACGTGCTTGGTCGGGTCGGCAAGAGCCGCAAAGACCTTTGCGGTGTCGTCCTTCTCAACAAGAGCGCCGGTCGGGCAGACAACGGTACACTGACCGCAGCTTACGCACGATACGTCGGCGAGCTTCTTGTTGAACGCGCAGCTGATTTCGCTGTCGAAGCCGCGGTTGTTTGCGCCGATAACACTGACATACTGCTCTCTGCAGGCAGCTACACAGCGGCGGCAGAGAATGCACTTGTTGTTATTGCGTACAAGGTGCAGGGTAGAGAGATCCTCTTCATAGTGGGTCTCTGCGCCCTGGAATTTCTGTTCGTCAACACCGTATTCAAGACAGAGAGTCTGCAGCTCGCAGTTATCAGAACGCGGGCAGGACAGGCACTTTTTGTCGTGGTTCGAGAGCAGCAGCTCAAGTGTTGTCTTGCGGTTCTTGCGAATCTCGGGGGTGTTGGTGAAGATTTCGGTACCCTCGCGGTCTATCGGGTATACGCAGGCGGCGACGAGTGAACGCGCGCCCTTTACCTCGCAAAGACACATACGGCAGGCGCCGATTTCGTTAATATCTTTCAGATAGCACAGGGTCGGGATTTTGATGCCGAACTTGTTGCAAGCTTCCAGAATAGTAGTATTCTTTTCAACGGTATAGTCCTTGCCGTTGATTTTGATGTTAAGCATTTCCATGTTCAAGTCCCCTTCCCTTAGCCTTTATAAATCGCTTTGAATTTACAGGTGTCGATACAAGCGCCGCACTTGATACACTTCGCGTGGTCAATCTCGTAAGCGGGTTTCTTCTTGCCGGGCGCGGTGTAATCGGTGACGGAAATCGCGCCTGCAGGACACTGCTTCGCGCACATACCGCAGCCGAAGCACTTATCCTTCTCGATGTTGAATTCGAGCAGCTCCTTACATACGCCCGCAGGACACTTGTGGTCGACAACGTGGGCGATATACTCATCCTTGAAATAGCGCAGGGTAGAGAGTACCGGGTTCGGCGCTGTCTGACCCAGACCGCACAGGGAGTTCGACTTGATGTAGTAACAGAGTTCTTCCATCTCGTCGAGCATCTCTAAGGTACCCTGACCCTTGGTGATTTTGTCGAGCATTTCAAGCAGACGCTTGGTGCCGAGACGGCAGGGAGTACACTTACCGCAGCTCTCGTCAACGGTGAACTCGAGGAAGAACTTCGCGATATCGACCATACAGTTGTCTTCATCCATAACAATCAGACCGCCGGAGCCCATCATGGAGCCGATAGCAATCAGGTTGTCGTAGTCTATCGGAACGTCGAGATGCTCCGCGGGGATACAGCCGCCGGAGGGACCGCCCGTCTGAGCAGCCTTGAACTTCTTGCCGTTCGGAATACCGCCGCCGATTTCCTCGACGATTTCACGCAGGGTAGTACCCATCGGAACCTCAACCAGACCGGTGTGGTTGATCTTACCGCCGAGTGCGAATACCTTGGTACCCTTGGAATTTTCGGTACCCATGGATGCGAACCAGTCGGCGCCATTGAGGATAATCTGGGGGATGTTTGCGTAAGTCTCAACGTTGTTGAGGATGGTGGGCTTTTTGTACAGACCCTTGACAGCCGGGAACGGGGGACGGGGACGAGGCTCGCCGCGCTTACCCTCGATAGAGGTCATCAGAGCGGTTTCCTCACCGCAGACGAACGCGCCCGCGCCGAGACGGAGCTGAATGTCAAAGTTGAAGCCTGTTCCGAAAATATCTTCACCGAGCAGACCGTATTCGTGAGCCTGGTCGATTGCAATCTGTAATCTCTTGACAGCGATGGGGTACTCTGCGCGAACGTAGATGTAACCCTTGGAAGCGCCGATCGCGTAGCCGGCGATCGCCATCGCTTCAAGTACGACGTGGGGGTCGCCCTCGAGAACGGAACGGTCCATGAACGCGCCGGGGTCGCCTTCGTCCGCGTTACAGCAGACATACTTCTGGTCGGCTTCGTTGCCGGCGGCGAATTTCCACTTCAAACCTGTCGGGAAGCCCGCGCCGCCTCTGCCGCGCAGACCGGAGTCGAGGATGGTCTGGATAACCTCTTCGGGTTTCATCTCGGTGAGAACCTTACCCAGAGCGGCATAGCCGTCGTTGGCGATATAGTCGTCGATTTTCTCGGGGTCGATAACGCCGCAGTTTCTCAGCGCGACGCGCTTTTGCTTTTCATAGAAAGCGGTTTTATTCAGGGACTTGATGGTGTCCTCTTCAACGGTCTCCTGATAGAGCAGGCGGGTAACGATACGTCCCTTGTTAAGATGCTCCTCAACGATTTCGGGAACATCCTCGACCTTGACCATGGAATAGAAGGAGCCTTCGGGGTAAACGACCATAATCGGGCCGAGCGCGCAAAGACCGAAGCAGCCGGTGGTGATAACGTTTACTTCCTTATCCAGACCCTTTGCCTTCAGCTCTTCCTTGAGCTTTTCGACAATCTGTAAGCTGTTTGACGAGGTACAACCGGTACCGCCGCAAACAAGCACATTAGAACGATACATTCATTGACCTCCTTATTTGATAGCGCCGATGGTGTACTCGGTCACTACGTTGTGGTTGACAAGATGGTCATTGACAACGCGGACAGCCTTTTCGGGAGTCATCTTGACGTAAGTAACCTTTTCCTGACCGGGAATCTCAATCTCGACAACCGGCTCGTACTGGCAGATGCCGATACAGCCTGTCTGAGTAACGGTGACGTCCTGGGTCAGACCGCGCTTGGCGATTTCTTCTGTAAATGCGTTAAGTACGGGACGCGCGCCGGCAGCAATACCGCAGGTAGCCATACCGACCAGAACCTTGGCGGCGTTGGGATTCTCTTTTCTGAGGTCAATCTGTGCCCTTGCTTTGTCCCTGATAGCCTGTAATTCAGCTAATGATTTCATTTTCTGCACCTCCATATATGTTTTGAGTGTTTTCTTCTAAAAATTGTCCGATCCATTCCAGAACGTCCGGGGTGTCGAGACTGACGCCCTCGAGAACCTCGCGAAGCTCTCTTGTATCGAGCGTAAAGCCGTCAAGGTCGGTGCTGTGGGTAAAGATAAAGTCAATATCGGGATTGCACTGAATCAGTATCTTTACGGTGCTGTTGATATCTCCTAAGGGAGTCATATCAACGGACGACTTGACATAAGAGGCGGTTGTGGTAGTGCCTTCGCCAACCTTGGATTCGATTGAGAAGGAACCGCCTGTCTGTTCGGCGCTGAGCTTAAAGAGCGGAACGCCTAAGCCGACCTTACGCGTCGTGCGGGTTGTGAAAAACGGATCGATGACCTGCTGTACCTGTTCGTCGGTCATGCCGCAGCCGTTATCGCTGATGCTGATGGTGAGGTTGTCCTCACGGTCGCTCTCGGTAACAGTGATGCGCACAAGACTCGCCTGAGCCCTGACGGAATTCTGCGCCACGTCCATGACGTTAAGGGATAGCTCTCTCATTATGCTTCCTGATATTTCTTGAGAATACCGGGAACCTGATCGACTGTCAGACGGCCGTAAACGTCATCGTTGACGGTCATAACGGGAGCCAGACCGCACGCGCCGATACAACGGCAGGCTGTCAGTGAGAACTGACCGTCCATCGTACATTCCTCAGCCTCAATGCCAAGCTCTTCGGACAGCTTGTTCAGTACGTCGCCGGAGCCTTTTACGTAGCAGGCGGTACCCAGACAAACGCTGATGTGGTACTTGCCCTTTGGCGAGAGAGCAAACTGGCTGTAGAAGGTGGATACGCCGTACACCTCGTCGACAGGTACGTTAAGCCCATCGGCAATCATGGTCTGAACCTCCAGCGGCAGATAACCGTAGATTTCCTGAGCCTCCTGAAGGACGGGCATAACCGCGCCGGGATCATCCTTGTGCTTGAGGATGACTTCCTTCAGCTGAGCTTCCTGCTCAGGGGTACCCTGAAAGGGCAGGCTGCTGATTTTCTTTTGCATCTTTTTTCCTCCTTGTGGTTAGAATTATGTACTTGAATCGTAGCAAATAATTCATCTATACATACACATATAATATAACATAAATCTCTGAAATTGTCTACATTATTCTTGCAAAAATATCAGGATTTTGCAGGCACTTTTGTCAGTTTTTGTGCGAAAATGCGGTAAGCATAAGCTAACTCGATTCATCAAATCAAAATGCCGGTTCATTTTTGAAAAAAAGGGCTGCTGCAAAATAGAAAAATGTCATTCTGAGGCTTTGCAGAAGAATCTGAAAGTGCTCACCTTTCGGTCAGATGATACATGATAGGTGTAATCATACCGGATAGATTGCACGATAAGATCCTTCGCAAAAGCTCAGGATGACACTCGCAAAAGCTCAGGATGACACACTGAGGGGCTGTCGCATTACTTAGTGCGACAGCCCCGGAGGTTTTATTGCTACCTGGTGTTATTCTTTTTCGGGAATGATAATCGCATAGATTGCGTCGTTGATAAGGGGCATATAGTAGGTCTGGTAGCCCAAGGCGTTCGGGTGGATGCCGTCGTGCTTTCCGTAGGACGGATTGTACTTTGTATATCTGTCACAGATATACGCATCCTCTGTGTTGAAAGCCGTATCGGTATAGAGGTCAAGCGTAAAGTCGCCCTGAGATTTTACATACGCGATATTGTATTCGCCCATCTGACGCTCCAGCGTATCGGTGACATAATCCATGTTGTGGTCGCGGATATAGAGAAGCGGGACGTTTGTCCAATTCTTATGTATGGTTTTAAGAATATACTGCAAGCCCTCCGCCATGGAGCTTTTGCCCGGATTGGACGGGTCAAAGGTCTCGCCCGTCTTTTTGAATTCAATTAAATCCATGTCGTTGGTGCCGCCGTTGAGGAGAATGATATCCGGATTGACGCCGTCTTGAATCGCAAGAGGAAGCTGGTCGGCAATGTGAGGTCTGACGGCATTAACGCGGTCGAGGCTTGTACCGCATTCAGCGTATGAGTAATAGGTCATGCCGTACTTTTCCGCCGCAAGCCGGGCGATGCCGGCGGAGTTATTGCCGCTGCCGTACATAATGCTGTCGCCGAACGCGAGAATACACTTGCCTTTGAGCTGTGTACAGCGTTTTACCTCTTTCAGCAGAGCGGCGCGCTCGTCGCCGGTGATCCACCGGTCGGGGTAAATATAATCATACATATCGGGCAGAAAATAGCCATAATAGACGGTTGTCAAGAGATTGGCGTCGCCAGAATCCTTGACGGAAATTCCCGAACGATATTTGTAACCCAGTGCCTTGACGAGAACTTCGGATGCGTTTCGCCGGTTCAGGGGAGCGTTGGGATTTGTTGGCTTTACGACGCTGCTGCCGAGGAGCGCGTATACATCACGCGCAAAGTCCGACGCGGTGTATACCGTTATGGATTCATCAGGTCTGTAGGTGTGGGCGGAGCCCTCCGTATCGTAAGCGCTGTCGGGATTGCCCTGCGTATCAATACAGCAGACGGTGTAGGTATCGGGAATACCGTTCAGCGCGCCGGTGTAGAGATAGGATGTCTCGGTTGTATCGGCGAGGGGCGTCCATTTTTTGCCGGTAAGAAGATAAATGCGGTAGCCGCAGGCGCCTTCACTGTTGCTCCATTGCAGCAGCACGCCGTTTGACGCGTCAACCATAGAAAGCATGACAGGGGGTGCGACGTATGTATGTGAGAAGCCCACTGTATCGTAGGCGCTCAGGTAGTATAAGCTATTAGCGGAAACACAGCAGACGGTGTAGTTGTATTCGGTTCCCGATTTGACGTTTCTGTTGTAATAGTAAGTGCCGGCGGTATCGGCAAGCGTCCGCCATGTGTTGTTCTCCTGAATCAGTACGCGGTATTTTTCTGCGCCCTCTACCGACGTCCAGCGGATTTCCTGTGAGCCGTCGAGATTGTTGATTCCGGTGATTCGGGGAGAATCCAAAACAGCGGGAATACGGTAGCGATGCGTCCATCCGGCGGCATTGTACCCGCTGACTTCAACGGAATTTTTGTTCATGCATCTTATCGTATAGGTATAGGACGTTTGGTGAACCGCGGCATGAATGTAGGAGGTCGACATGACATCGCTTAACACTGTCCAGGTAGAACCGTTTTTTATATAAATCCGGTAATAATCCGCACCCGGACAGGCTGTCCAGGTGAGCCTTGCTCCGTTCGCTTCATCGGTGATAGAGGTGATTTCCGGCGTCTTGACAAAAGTAGTGATGCTGCCTGTTCTATAGCCGCTTATGAAGCTCTTTTTGTCGGCGGATAGGCAGCGTACCGTATAGGTATAGTTATAGCCGGACTGGACGTCCTTGTGAATAAAGGAAGTGGAGGAGGTGTCGCCGAGCTTATTCCATTTGCCGCTTTTCCACACAAAAACGCGGTATTGTGGCGCACCTCTTACAGCGCCCCAGGTGATTTTAACACCGCCGGTCAGATTGGACAGGTCGGTGATTTTCGGAGCGGCAATAAAGGAGACGGATTTTCCCTCGCGGTTGTAGTCGCTTGTGAAGGATTTTCCGTCGGCAGATACACAACGGACGGTGTAGGTGTATTTGCATCCCGAAACAGCGGCTGTATGCGTGTAGAAAGTACCGGAGGTATTGCCGAGCGCTTTCCATGTCGTTCCGCTTTTCATAAAGACGCGGTATTTTGCAGCGCCCTTCACTGCCCGCCATTTGATGCTCACGCCGCCGGTTTGATTGGATAGGTCGGTGATTTGCGGAGCGGCAATAAAGGTGGCGGATTTTCCCGCACTGTTGTAGCCGCTGGTAAAGGATTTTCCGTCGGCGGAAAGACAGCGCACGGTATAGGTGTAATTGGTACCGGAAACAGCCGCTTTATGAGTAAAAGCGGTAGCGGTTGTGTCACCGAGCGCTTTCCATGACTTTCCGTTCTTGACAAAGACGCGGTATTTTGCCGCGCCCTTGACGGCTTTCCAGCTGACCTTGACGCCGGCGGTGGTGTTCACGGGGGTATTCAGCGTTGGGGCGGCAAGCGTCGCAGCTGTCGCGGCGCCCGCGGGAATAGCCGCAAGCAACATTCCGATACTCAGCACCAGAATGCAGATAAAATGTTTAACAGGTCGTTTAATATTAATCACTTCCAAAAATGTGTCAAACGAAGCTTGGGGGATAATGTGGGCTGTTATTGCTTCGGGGCGTCAAGATAGGATAATACTGCCTCTCGCGTCAGCCCGGGGAGGTCGAGGGTGTTGTGTGCTTCCCGCATATTTTCCAGATAATGCGCGTCGGAGCAGTTGACGATATTCATGGCGTCGAGGATGGGGTGCTGCTGACGGAGCGCATCGAGCTTCGATAAATCCGCAAGCTCTGCGGTTTTGAAACCGCAGCAGGGGTCGATCTCGCCGAGCACGGAGAGAATCGACAGGCTGTCGCGGTCGATGTGCGCGGGATAGCAGATACCGCCGAATTCCTTGACCTTTTGATAAGCGTCCATGATGCTGATGAAGGACGCGGGCAGGAGAAGATGTTCAATCTCTCCGACTGCTTTGTCATCCTCGTTCATAATGATCTGCTCGCCGTAAATCTCGCTTTTATTCTTGACCTTGATACGGTTGGCGTCAACATATTCTGAAAAAGCAAGGGCCTTTTCAAGGGTGGGGAACAGGCATACCGCGTGGATATCCTCGCTGGTGGTCAGCTCCATGCCGGGGATAACCAGTACGCCGACAGCATCGCCGACTGCCATCGCCGCCTCGCAGTTGAGCGAGGTATTATGGTCGGTCAGCGCAATCACATCCAGCCCGAGGAGCTTTGCCATATTGACCAGATTGTTGGGCGTCATATCCATATCTCCGCACGGCGAAAGGCACGAATGGAGATGCAGATCGTAGTAGTATTTCATCGCGTTACAGAAGCGCGCTGAGCGCTACGGCGAGCTGATAGCTGTTCTTTTCGGTGAGGAGAATATTTACGCCGTGCATTTCCGCCTTAGCCTTTGCGTCGGCGTCGAGGGCGGCGTTTTCTACCAGTATGATACAGCTGACGTCGGCAAGGGTCGCGACGGCGATGGAGTTGATGTTGCCCATCACGGTCAGCCATGCGCTGTCAGCGGGCGCGCGTCCCATGACCCACGAGAGCAAATCTCCGATATAGCAGTCGTTGACCTCGCGGTCAAAATCATCCTCAACAAGAGGCGTCAGTTCAAGCTTTTCAGCAAGTTCTTTTACGGTCATAACGGTTCCTTTCAAGTGGAGAGCTGAGTGTGAACGGCGGTTCCTTCACGGTTTACTCTTCACCGGTGTTGTGCTTTTCCATATATTCTTCATAGAGCTTTTCGGCGAATTCGTCGGGGTCGTAGGTTTCGTACGCGAGGACGAAGTCGGCTTTGTTCAGCTTTTTGAGAATTTTATCGTCGCCCTTTTTCGGCTGATTGTTCAGCTTGCGGAGGACGGCTTTTTTATATTTCGTGTAGCGGATTTCCCGCGCGGTGCGAATCATCTTGCTGTCCGCTTTATCACCGAAGCCGGGCAAAAACGCCTGTCCGATCGAGGCGAAAAACGCGCCGATCATCCGCATCGAAGCATTGCCTGCGCTGAGCAGCGGTACTTCGCAGTCCAGATAGAGCTTTTCCCGCTCGGTTAATTCTGCCGTACTCATAGCGTCGAACTCAGCTGGTCGTAGACGGACTGGATTTTTGCTTTGAGCTTATGGATGCAGTCGGTTTCCTTTGCGACGCCCTTGACGATATCCTCCGCCATCGCGCGGCAGGTGGGCGCTCCGCAGGAGCCGCAGTCCAGACCGGGCAAATCCGCGCAGATTTTCTCCATCTTGTCCATCATTTCCATCGCTTCCAGAATGTCGTCGGAAAGGGCAAAGCTCTCCGCGTTATAGGTCAGCTCCTTTTCCCACATCATGACGTCGAGGTCCTTTTTATCGAGGTGGTTCAGGGAAACGGGCATATATTTGCGGAGGTTATGGATTCGTGCCTGTGCAACGTAGGGATTCTCTACGGTGAGAACGCCGCCGACACAGCCGCCGGAGCAGGCGTTCAGCTCAATGAACTCCAAGCCGTGGATATGGTCGTCCTCTAGCTCCTCCAGTACGCGGATGACGTTCTCGATGCCGTCGGCAGCTAAGTATTTTTCACCCAGCATAGCCGCAGCCTCGCCGCCGGAGGTTGCCCAGCCGACGCCGATGAGTCCCGACTTTGCAATCGGCTCGACGACGGTCAGGTGATCCATCGCGTGGGTGAGGGCGGGATAGAGCTGGGATATCGCAATCGCGCCGTTGACAGCGGAGGCGTCCGCGTGATTCGGGGAATTGATTTCCGTCACCTTGGCGGGGCAGGGCGTAATGAAGAATACGCCGATATCCTCATCGGGCAGCCCTGTCATACCGCGTACCTCGCGGCGCGCCATCTTTGCCGCGACCTCCATGGGCGCGAGCAGGGGCATGACGTTATCGCACAGCTCGGGAAAGCGGATTTTTATCAGACGCACGACTGCGGGGCAGGCGGAGCTGATAATCGGCTTGCGCAGCTTGTTCTCGCGAATCAGGTCGCGGGTCGCTTCGCTTACAAGCTCCGCGCCGCGGCTGACCTCGTAGACGTAATCGAAGCCGACTGCTCTCAGTCCCGTCAGCACGATGTCGATATCGTCCATGTTATTGAACTGACCGAACAGCGCGGGGGCGGGAAGGGCGATTTTTATTTTGAATTGTTCAAGATCTTCGAGCTGATTGGAGCGGGCGCGCTTCGCGTGGTGCGGACAAATGCGGATGCACTCGCCGCAGTCGATACATCTCTCGGAGAGAATGTGCGCCTTGCCGTCATGGATGCGTATCGCCTCGGTGGGGCAGCGCTTCAGACAGTTGGTACAACCGCAGCACTTATCCGCTTCCAGCTCGACGGAATGAAAATAAGTATTCATAGTAATCACTTTATCTACTGTTCCCGATAAAGGGAAGTCATTATCCGTTAACTTTGACCGTCAGATAGAGGTCGGTACCGACGCCGATTTCGGTTTCTATCCGCATTTCGTCGGTATATTTTTTGATGTTCGGCAGACCCATGCCTGCGCCGAAGCCGAGGTTGCGGACGTTGTCGGGCGCGGTGGAAAAGCCCTCCTGCATCGCCTTCTCAACGTCGGGGATACCGGGGCCGTGGTCGGACAGGAGAATATCGACATGGTCGGGATAGATATCGACGTCCACAAAGCCGCCGTCGGCATGGATGACCATGTTGATCTCCGCCTCGTACATCGCGATAGCGACCCTGCGGATAGCGTCGGTATTGTAGCCGAGCGCTTTCAGGCGCTTTTTGACCGAGCCGGAGGCTTCGCCCGCGCGGGTAAAGTCCTCGCCCGATACATCATAGTGAAGATGGATGCTGCTCATACCGCCGTACCTCCGGAAAGTCCGTTTGAATACAGCTTGCCGCAGGCGGTGAACATTCTGTAGCGGGTTTTGATCAGCGTGATGCCGCGGCTTTCGGCAAGGGTGATGATTCCCTGGTCGGGCATTTTTCCGCGGACAAAGACGATGCACGCCATGTCCATCATTTCGGCAGTGCGGACAACCTGCGGGTTGATCAGTCCCGTCAGAAGAACGCTCTGATCCTTGACGAATGCCAGAACATCGCTCATCATGTCCGAACCGCAGGCGGTTTTGATTTCCTGAGTGAGGTCGCCCTCGCAGATAATTTCTCCGTCGAGTATGTCGATAATGTCTTTTACAATCATGCAGATACAACCTTTCTGTTGTGATGTGGGACGTATCGCCGGAGAGAATCACGGCGTATACGCTATAGGGCACCACTAAAAATTCCTGCAGCCCGATAGCACTATATCTTCACGCCGCCTTTTTATTCAAAAAGACTTGAAATACGGCAGTATTCCTGCACTTTAAAAATCCGGCATAAATCTATGGCACTCTCAAAATACACGAATTTTTAGAGGTGCCCTATAATTAAATACATTATAACATAATGCGGCGGCTAACACAACATGGCAAAGTTGGCGAAAATCCCTCCGTATTTTTGGTAATTATGTGATTTTAGTGCATGACTGAGAAATTTTTAAAAATTTTTTGCGGTTTTTGAAACAAAATGAATTGTCAAACAGTCTATATTAACAGAAAGATATAATTTCCTGTTTTTCTAAGCAAAGGACATGACAATTTATCTATCAAAAAACATCATGATAAAGGAGGATGAATCATGAAAAAGCTATTATCCCTGATGCTGGCTGCCGTACTGATGCTGAGTATTACAGCGGGAACCGTTTCAGCCTACTCAACAACAGGCAGCGAGCCTGCCCGCATTGACGAAGCGTTGTCGGAAAAGCTTGCAGAAACGTCCGCTGTCAACCCCGAGGATAAGATTTCCGCTGAGCTGAAGGCGCGCATGGAAAAGATATCCGACGATATGACCATCAGCGTGTGGGCGTGGACGTACGATATCAGCGATCAACAGATCGACGAAATGATTGCCGAAGCCTACGGCGCGGATTTTATAGCGACCGCTTCACCGGATAGTTACCGTCAGGCGCGCACTGCCGTCATCACCGATTATTTTTCTCATGCAAACAAGGAAATCGCCGACAGGCTCGGCGTATCCGGGGAGAACCGGATTTTTATCAGCTCGCTCACGCCGTCATTCATTCTGCGGCTGACCAAGGCGCAGATCGTCGCGCTCAGCGAGATGGACGAGGTTGTGTCCATTGACCGCTATGAGAATCAAATCCACATTGATGATGAAACGGCAAAAACCTGCCGTTATCTGGATAGCTTTTCCGTTTGGCTTGATAAACGGACTTCAGTGGCAGCAGTGGAAATCTTCAGTTACCGCGAGCTGTACACACAATTTGATGACAATAACGAGCCGCTGTGGGCAATCATTTACGCTCCGGATAACATTGAACTTCCGTGGGAGGTAAGATGCGGCGGCATTGTCGGAGGCAGGTTGATTTCGGTAATCGGCGGTATGGGGATATCCACAACCGGCTATTTCCTGTATGACGTCGCTGCGAATGAGTTTATTGGTTTGACGACGGTCAACGCGGCGAAGTACCGCGGACTTGACAAAGCATTGGAGGAGCTGAAAATCGGCAATCCGATCGGTGACGTGGATTTTGATAAGGAAATTTCCATCTATGACGTGACGCGTATGCAACGGATACTCGCAGAACTGGATGGCTTTGGTGACGATTACTACACGGAAGATCCGATGACCTCGGGCTTTACCTATCAGAATTTTGCCGATTTCAACCGTGACGGTGACTTTGATATTTTAGACGCGACTGCAGTTCAAAGATGTTTGGCGGGACTGTAAGGATTTCCCTCTGACCGGGAAAACCGAATAAGACGAAAACGCCGGGGCGGGTGCCCCGGCGTTTTGCTATGGTAGGTCTCTGTTTTTAGGAATATTAATTTAAATCAGACAGGATGGCTTCGCCCTTTTCGAGTGATTTCTGTACATCCAGAATCCGTTGGTTGCGGCTGCCGCGAAAATGGAGCATCAGGCTCATTTCTTCCTCAATAAACGGTCCGTCTACCAGCCAGTCGCACTGCTCGAGCAGGTCTTTGTACTCGGGATGTTCGTCAAACTGCTCCAGTAATTTTTCAAAGGTGTAGCCGGTGTAACAAAAAACGTTCAGCCCCATCGCGTGGGCTTTTTCGCTCAGCTCCGCAAGCGCCTTTGCCTGCGTGAACGGTTCGCCGCCGCTGAGGGTGATACCCTTTAAGAGCTTATCCTTTGCGGCTTCCTCGAGGATTCTGTCGACCGAGGTCGTGTAGCCGCCCTCAAAGCTCCATGTATGCGGATTGTGACAGCCCTTGCAGTGATGCGGGCAGCCCTGCACGAATACGGTCATGCGGATGCCGGGTCCGTCAACAATGCTTTCGCGGACAACGCCCGCAAGCTGCAGCTTGGTCTTTTCGCTCATACAGCCTCAACTTCACAGCCGCACTCGTCGAGGATGACCTCGTGCTTTACTCTGTCCTTTTCCTCCGCCTTCTTCGCGTCGTTGAAGCGGTCAAGCGTGCCGACAAGGTAGCCGGTGATCCGGCGGATGCGTTCTACCTGTTCGCCGTCCTTGACAATCTTTCTGCCGCACTTCGGGCAGTAGTCGCCGATAATGCCGGTGTAGCCGCAGACGGGATCACGGTCGACGGGATGGTTGATCGAGCCGTAGCCGATACCCTCCTCCTTCATGCAGCGGACAACCTGCTCGAATGCCTCGAGGTTCTCGGACGGGTCGCCGTCAAGCTCAACGTAGGAGATATGACCCGCATTGGTCAATGCGTGATAGGGGGCTTCCAGCTTGATTTTATCAAAGGCGTTAATGGGATAGTAGACGGGAATGTGGAAGGAGTTGGTGTAGTAATCGCGGTCGGTAACGCCCTTAATCACGCCGAAGCGCTCCTTATCCATGCGGACAAAGCGTCCCGACAGACCCTCTGCGGGAGTGGCAAGACAGGTGAAGTTCAGCTTCATTTCATCGCTCTTTTTGTCGAGCTTCTTGCGGATAAAGGTGACGATTTCCAGTCCGAGGCGTTGTGCCTCCTCGCTCTCGCCGTGGTGCTTGCCAATCAGGGCAACCAGCGCCTCGGCAAGTCCGATAAAGCCGACGGACAATGTACCGTGCTTCAATACCTCGCGCACCTCGTCGTCAATCGAGAGCTTTTCGGAATCAATCCAAACGCCCTGACCCATCAGGAACGGATAATTGCGCACGCACTTCTGGCACTGAATCTCAAAGCGTTCCAGCAGCTGGTCGCAGCAGAGGTCGACCATGCGGTCGAGCTGGTCGAAGAAGAAGTCGATGTTTTTGTTGGAAAGAATCGCGAGGCGGGGGAGGTTGATGGAGGTGAAGCTGAGGTTGCCTCTTCCGTAGGTGATCTCGCGGCTCGGGTCGTACTTGTTGCCGATAACTCGGGTACGGCAGCCCATATAGGCAATCTCGGTCTCGGGATGACCGGGCTTGTAATAGCTGATGTTATACGGCGCGTCGATAAAGGCGTAGTTCGGGAACAGACGCTTTGCCGATACGCGGAAGCTCAATTTGAACAAATCGTAGTTGGGGTCACCGGGGTTGTAGTTGACGCCCTCCTTGACCTTGAAAATGTGGACGGGGAAGATGGGCGTTTCGCCGTTGCCGAGACCCTTCTCGGTCGCGAGCAGGATGTTTTTGATGACCATTCTGCCCTCGGGAGTGGTGTCGGTGCCGTAGTTGATTGAGGAGAACGGTACCTGTGCGCCCGCGCGGGAATGCATGGTGTTGAGGTTGTGGACGACTGCTTCCATCGCCTGGAAGGTCGCGCGGTCGGTTTCCTCTGTCGCGTGCTTCTTCGCAAAGCGCTGCAGCTTGGACGCGAGCTTTTCGTCATACTTCTCGGCGAGGAGCTCGTGCTCTTTTTTGACGTATTCCTCAGTAGGCTCGAGGCAGGCAGCGGAGCCTGTCGCTTCCTCGGCAGCGTCACAGATTGCGTCGATATCATCCTTGGCGTTCTCGTCGTCGGCGAGTAATTCTGCGCCGCGGGCGAGGTTCATGCGATAGCGTTTATTGTAGGTTTTCTGAACGCCGGGCGCCATGCTGTAGTCAAAGTTCGGGACGGACTGACCGCCGTGCTGGTCGTTCTGGTTGCTCTGAATCGCAATGCAGGCGAGCGCGGCGTAGGTGGAAATATCGTTCGGCTCACGGATGAAGCCGTGACCGGTTGAAAAACCGCCCTTGAAGAGCTTTAACAGGTCAATCTGACAGCAGGTAGTGGTCAGGGTCAGGAAGTCGAGGTCATGGATATGAATATCGCCCTCGCGGTGCGCCTTGGCGTGCTTGGGGTTGAGGATGTACATCTGATAGAATTCCTTCGCGCCCTCGGAGCCGTATTTCAGCATCGTGCCCATCGCGGTATCGCCGTCGATATTGGCGTTCTCACGCTTGACGTCGTTATCCTTCGCGGACTTGAAGGTCAAATCCTCGTAAATCTTCATGAGCTTCGTGTTCATCTCGCGGACACGGGTACGCTCGGCACGATAGAGGATAAATTCCTTTGCGGTTCTGGCGTGACCGTTTTCTATCAGGATTTTTTCAACAGTGTCCTGTACGTGCTCGACGCTAGGGGAGTCGTTGTCCTCCGCCTCAAGATACTCCTTGACCTTTGCGGCAAGCTGCTCGGCAGAATCGTAGTCGTTGCCGCCGATGGCGTGTGCAGCCTTATAAATCGCCTGTGTGATTTTGTCAATGTCGAACTCGACCGCGCGGCCGTCGCGCTTTACAATTTTAGTAATCATGTTTATCCTCCGTCTGTTTTCGTTTTGTATCGTTTCGGGTTGTAACCGTTTTGTAAAGATTAATTCCCTAAACACAACATCTTGTACTTGGGCGCAAATCTTGTCATAATATAGCAGAAAAACGACCGTAAATCAATTGTCATATTCAACGATAATAAATTTTTTTCTTTGTGGATTTTGATAAGAAAATTTAAAATGATATTCTTAAAGGAATTATAGCAAATTCTTGGGTGGTAAATTTCGGAAAATACTATATCTTGTGGTCTGTAACCTCCTTGTAACAAGATGTAAGAAGTGTGTAATAGTTAATATTATTTTGGAATTAAGGGGCAACTGACGGAAAACATATAAAAACGCTTGCAAATAACGTTTGTCAGAACGGTTTTATCAGTGAACGCGGACATGAAAAAGCTCCCGACGGATATCGGGAGCTGTTCCTATATAGATTGATTCTGTTGTTTAGATTTCTATCGTCTGAACCTTTTCGAAATCGTCGGTGATTTCTTTGCTCGGAGCCTTGGTCGCGAGGGTTACGATAATCGCAACAATCAGCGCCAGCGCAAAGCCGAGTACCAGAGAATACAGACCGGTTTTGCTGTACAGTGTGACAGCGGCTGTTTTTCCGGGAGCAGTTTCGGCATAGCCGAAGAAGGGAATGTAGTCCCAGACGACAACGGTCAAAAAGCCCGTGACCATACCGGCAATCGCGCCGGGAAGATTGAAGCGTTTCCAGAACAGGGACAGCAGAATGATCGGTCCGAAGGCGGCGCCGAAGCCTGCCCATGCGTCCGCAACCAAATTCATGACGGAAGAATCGGGGTCGATTGCGATAATAAAGGCGATAACCGCGACAACCGCAACGGCGATTCTGCCGACGTTGAGCGCGCTCTTTTCGGACGCTTTCTTATTGATAACGCCCTTGTACATATCCTCGGATACAGCGGACGCGGTAACGAGAAGCTGGCTGTCAGCGGTGGACATAATCGCTGCTAAGATACCGCACAGGAAGATGCCGCCGATGAATACCAGAACCATGTTGCCGGAGAAGATCTGCTGGATTGCCTTGATAAAGACAACCTCGGATTTGCCGCTTGCCGCCAAATCTTCGGTGAGGAAGCCACGTGCAACCAGACCGAGGAAGCTGGCAGCGGTGAGGGAGAGGATAACCCATACGATAGCGATAACGCGGGATTTTTTAACCTCTTTGTCGCTCTTGATAGCCATGAAGCGGACGAGAATATGCGGCATACCGAAGTAACCGAGCGCCCAGCCGAGGTTCGAGATGATGGAAACAGCGCTGATATTATTGCCCTCGCCGTCCTTCATCAGGCTGAGGTAGCCCGCAGGGTCCGCAACACCCTTGGAGGCAAGCGCGCCTGTCAGGTCGCCGCCGATAGAAACGTAGGCAATAATCGGAACGGCAAGAATCGCGACCAGCATCAGCATGCCCTGGATAAAGTCTGTGTAGCAAACTGCCTTGAAGCCGCCGAGCAGGGTGTAGACCAGAATAACGACCGTGGCGACAATCAAACCAATCATATAAGCGGTTGAGTCATCGGCGCCGGAGCCGAATACATTCGCAAAGAGCTTTGCGCCGGAAGCGAACGCAGATGCGGTATAAACCGCAAAGAAGAAGATAATAACAATGGAAGAAATGATTTTGAGAACGCCCTTCTTATCATGGAAACGGTTCTCAAAGAAGCTGGGGATGGTCAGGGAGTTGTTTGCAACGATTGTGTACTTGCGCAGTCTGCGCGCGACAAGAAACCAGTTGAGGACGGTGCCGATTAACAGACCGATTGCAATCCATACCTCACCCGTGCCCGCAAGATATACCGCACCGGGCAGACCCATCAGCAGCCATCCGCTCATATCGGACGCCTGCGCGGAAAGCGCGGCGGTCCATGAGCTGAGACCTCTGCCGCCGAGGAAGTAATCCTCGTTGTTGCTGTTCTTGGAGTTCAGCGCACCGATGAGTATCATCATACCCATATAGATGACGAACGCGACAAGAACGGTAAGCGTGTTTTGTGACATAAAAATCCTCCTAAATTTTATTGGGGTTTATCCAAATACTAATATATAGTAACACGTTAAAGCGTATAATGCAATACAGAATAAAGTATAGACTAAAAAATAAAACTCAGTATCAAAATACGACAAAACAACGCATAAATACTGAGCTTATATATTAGACTGAATAACAGAATAAAAAGTAGACGGAAAAATCTTTTTCGTTTTAGTACTGCTTCAGATAAGATGATTGGCTGTCCTTGGTGCGTTTGAGGTTATTCAGAAACAGCGGCATAAAGGTCTGGGAATATTCTGTTAAAGAATATTCACCGCCGTGCAGACACCAGTCATAGAGCAGGGCACGCTCGGTGATTGCATAAAGACGGACGATCTCGGCGGCGGACTTGTCGCGGGTAATCTCGCCGCTATCCTGTCCCTTTTGGACGATTTTCTTTAACAGGCGGTAGTAGTCGCGGTTCTGGTCGAGCAGTTCTTTTTTGCCGCGCTTTGTCAGCTGCTGGGCATACAGGCGGGACAGCAGGTCAATATCAATATTGTTTTCTATCATCAGGCACAGCTCTTTTGTCAGGTAAAGCATCGCGTCGAGAGCACTTTTACGGTATTCGACAATCGGCTCAAGCTCCTGATACTTTTCGTCAAAGAGATAGGCGAGAGAACCGATAAGGCTGTCCTTACTCTCAAAGTAATGATAGAACGAACCTTTTGAAGTTCCGGATAATTCTACTATTTCGTCTACTGTTGTATCTTCAAAACCGTTTTCATAAAATAACTTCCATGCGGCGCTGACAATCTTACTTTTTGTCGCACTGTTATTCTTTTTCATATTCTGTCACATCCTGTCTATTCTAATGATATTCTGTCTATATTCTATACTGCGTTCTGCTTATTGTCAAGATAGTAACTAGGATAAAACCGCTGATAATATCACGATTTTGTTAATTTTCCGCAATATTATTGTAAAAGGCACGGTTTTGTACTATAATGATTGCATGAAATTTATAGGCAAATCCGGTGATACTATGGAAAATAAATTGATTTTTACCCGCAGGCTTTGGGCGGAAATCAATATGAATGCCGTTGCGGCGAATTATGAAGCAATACGGAATACTATCGGCAAAGGTGCGAAGCTCTGCTGTGTGGTAAAAGCGGACGCGTACGGTCACGGCGCGGTTGAGCTGTGCAAGCTCTATCATGAGCTGGGCGCGGACTTTTTCGCGGTATCGAATCTGGACGAGGCGCTTGAAATCCGTGACGCGGGAATCGAAGAGCCGATGCTGATTCTCGGCTATACGCCGCCCGACCGCTGTAATGACTTGGCTAAATACGACGTCCGCCAGGCGGTTTACAGCTTGGAATACGCGCAAATGCTGAGCGAAGAGTGTGAAAAAGCGGATGTTCAGGTAAAAATCCACGTCAAGATTGACACCGGCATGAGCCGAATCGGATTTATCTGTCAGGAATTTCCGCGTGATGATAATTCTGTTGAAGAAATAAAAGAAGCGTGTGGGCTTCCGCGCTTGATTCCCGAGGGAATCTTTACGCATTTTGCTGTGGCGGATGACGGTGCTGACGGTACGGATTTTACCGAACAGCAGTATTCCTGCTTTATGCATGCAATCGGGCAGCTTGACCGGCAGGGCTTGAAATTTGCGATTCGCCACTGTTCTAACTCGGGCGCGATTATGGACTATCCCGCTCTCGGGCTGGATATGGTGCGCGCGGGCATTATCCTCTACGGCTACGCGCCGAGTGATAAGGTCGCTTCCGATTTAGAGCTGCAGCCTGCAATGCGCCTGAAAACGCTGATTTCACATATCAAGACCGTGAAGGCGGGCGCGACCGTCAGCTATGGTCGCACCTTTACCGCGGAGCGCGATATGCGTATCGCGACGGTGCCGGTTGGCTATGCGGATGGTTTTATCCGCGCTTACGCCAAGGACGGCTATATGTTTGTCTGGGATAAGACAAAAAAATTCGGGAAAAACTGTAAAATCATCGGCAGAATCTGCATGGATCAGACCATGTTGGATGTGACGGACTTCCCTGAGGCAGAGATTGGCAACGTCGTCGTTGTATTCGGCAACGGTAAGGACGGCGAGCCTACCGCCGAGGACGTCGCCCGCTGGGGCGATACCATCAGCTATGAGGTGCTGTGCGCGGTTTCCAAGCGCGTTCCGCGCCTGTACCGTACCAACTGGATTACGGAAAATGTGGTTTATAAGCTCTAGTTGCTTAGAAATGAACGATTTAGGATTTGCGGGCGCTCCCGCCTGTGATAGGAGAATGTATGAAATTATTAGTTGTCGACGGAAACAGCATACTTAACCGCGCGTTCTACGGTATTAAGCCGCTGACCACGAAGGACGGTCAGTTTACCAATGCGATTTACGGCTTTATGACCATGCTTGAGCGCATGAAAGCGGACGTACAGCCCGACGCTGTGGCGATTGCCTTTGACTTGAAAGCAAAAACCTTTCGTCATGAAATGTATGATTTATATAAGGCGAACCGCAAGGGAATGCCGGAGGAGCTGCATCAGCAGATGGCGCCGCTCAAGGAGTTGCTCGCGGATCTCGGCTATACCATCGTGACCTGCGAGGGGTATGAGGCGGACGATATACTCGGCACACTATCCAAGGCGTGCGCCGACAGCGGCAACACCTGCGTCATCGCGACAGGCGACCGCGACAGTCTGCAGCTTGTGAATGACAGCGTATCGGTGCGGCTGGCGAAGAATCTCAACGGTACAATGCTGTATACGCCCGAGGTTGTTGAGCAGGAATACGGCGTACCGCCGAAAAAGCTCATTGAAATCAAGGCGATTCAGGGCGACAGCTCGGATAATATCCCCGGCGTTGCGGGAATCGGTCCCAAGGGCGCGACCGAGCTGATTCAGAAGTACGGAGACCTTGACGGTGTTTACGCGCATATCGACGACCCCGACATCAAGCCGGGAATGCGCAATAAGCTGGAAGCGTCCAAGGATAACGCTTACCTCAGCCGCAAGCTCGGTGAAATCTGCCTTGACGCGCCGGTTAATACCGACCTCTCTGCATATACGGTGGGCGAGGGGGATAAAGCCGCCGCGGCACGGCTGATGGCACGGCTGGAGCTGTTCTCGCTGATGAAAAAATTCGATTTGGAAATCACCGAAACCAAAGAGGTTCAGCAGGAGGAGCAGCGCGTATTCCAAACAGAATCGCTGTCGGGCGAGGCGCTCAAAGCGTTTCTCGGCAAATGTAATGAGCTGTATCTCAGCATTGATTTTAATGAACACAAAGCTTATATTTCTACAGAAGAATTATTATATATTGTAGAGGGTGAGGATAACCTCAAAACGATTCTCGGAGCGGGGAAAAAGCTCTATACCGATAACGCGAAGCCGATTTTCGCTTATTGCGACAAGGTGGGTATCGACTGTAATGTTGCGTTTGATATTTCCCTCGCGGCGTATTTGCTCAGTCCGTCGTCCTCAAGCTATGAGCTTGACCGCTTGTGTGCAGAGTACAGTATTCCCGTGGCTAAATCCGACGGTGACGACAGCCTTTCTTATCTCTATGCGATTCCCGCACTGTGCAGTCGGTTGGCGGATGATATCAAGGACATTGCCGAGGATAAGCTGCTGTATGAGATGGAGATTCCACTTGCACACGTTTTGGCGCGTATGGAAAATATCGGCTTTGAGGTCGATGTAGAGGGCATCCGCGCCTACGGAGAACAGTTGGAAAAAGAGGTCAGGGAGCTGCAGCAGTCCATCTATGACGATGTGGGCTACGAGTTCAATATCAACTCGCCCAAGCAACTGGCGACCGCCCTCTTTGAGGAGCTGAATCTGCCGCCGCGCAAAAAGACGAAAAGCGGCTATTCGACGAACGCGGAGGTTCTGGAGAGCCTGATTGGATTCCATCCCGTTATCGAAAAAATCCTTGAATACCGCACTGTGGCAAAGCTGAAATCCACCTACTGTGATTCGCTGATTGATAAGGTCGCGGACGACGGTCGGATCCACTCGTCCTTTAACCAAACCGAAACCCGCACGGGACGTATCAGCTCGACCGAGCCGAATCTCCAGAATATCCCTGTCCGTACCGAGCGCGGCAGAGAATTCCGTCGCTTTTTCAGAGCGAAGGAGGGCTGTGTACTGGTGGACGCGGACTACTCGCAGATTGAGCTGAGGGTGCTGGCGCACATTTCGGACGACGAAAATATGCGAAAGGCGTTCACGGAAAATATCGATATCCACACCGTGACCGCGTCGGAGGTGTTCCATGTATCGATTGACGAGGTGACGCCGCTGATGCGTTCGCGTGCCAAGGCGGTCAACTTCGGTATCGTTTACGGTATCGGCGCATTTTCGCTTTCAAAGGATATCGGCGTCAGTATGCGTGAGGCGCAGAAATATATCGAGAATTATCTCGCGCATTTCAGCGCGATTGACCAATATATGAAAGAGGTTATCGAGAAAGCGAAGGTCGACGGTTATGTCACGACCCTTGAGGGCAGACGCAGATATTTGCCCGAGCTTTCCGCATCAAACCGCAATACCCGCGCCTTCGGCGAGCGCGTCGCGCGTAATGCGCCGATTCAGGGTACCGCGGCGGACATCATCAAAATCGCGATGGTTCATGTGGATGAACGCCTGAAAAGAGAGGGCTTGTCCGCACGGCTGATTTTGCAGGTTCACGACGAGCTGATTGTCGAAGCGCCCGCGTATGAGATGATGCAGGTCGCGATGCTGCTGCAGGAAGAGATGGAAAATGCCGTCCATCTCAGCGTTCCTCTTGTCGCAGAGGCGGCAATGGGCGAGACGTGGTATGATGCGAAAGGTTAGTTTTTGGTTGGTGGTTGGCAGCTTGTAGTTGATGGAACAGGAGGAAAATATGAAGAAAATATTGTTTGTCTGTACCGGGAATACCTGCCGCAGTCCGATGGCGGCTGTTATCTTCAATTCATTTGCGGCACAGAAAGGGCTGGATTATGTTGCCGAGAGTGCAGGAGTCGCCGCGATAGGGGACAGACCCGCCTCGGATAACGCAATAAAGGCGGTCGCGGAAATCGGTCTGGATTTGAGCGCGCACCGCACGCGTTTTTTGCCGTCGTTAAATCTCAACGACTATGATTTGTTTATCGGTCTTAATGACGAGCATGTTGAAATCATGCGCTCTATGGGGATTCCCGATGATATGCTCAGGGTTCTGCACCGCGCGCCGAATGTGGACGATATCTATGACCTCAGACAGGGTATCGTCGACCCCTACGGCGGGGATATCAACGCCTACCGCAAGTGCCGCGATGAAATTACCGGCGCGGTCAAGCTGTTGATAACGACGCTATGATTCTGTGTAAAATGCAGCCCTCGCATATAGGGGGCGTGAAGCTTTTGCTTGATAGCTGCTTCGGAGAGAGCACGTGGTCGGCGGAGAGTATCCGCTCGCAGTTGGATAAAACGGATTCCTACTGCGCGGTTGCGGTGGACGAGGACGTTGTTGTCGGCTATATTGCCTTTGAGGTGATTACCGATGAGGGCAGTATTGTCGAACTGGCGGTCGACCCGAAGCACCGCCGTAAGGGCGTCGGAAAAAAGCTTGTCGAGCTGATGCTGACATCCTGCAGCGGCGTAAAGACAGTGTGCCTCGAGGTGCGCGTATCCAATACCGCCGCAAGGGCGCTGTATCAGGCACTTGGCTTTCAGCCGATTTCCGTCAGGAAGAATTACTACGATTATCCGCGCGAGGACGCAGTGATTATGATTAAGCAATTACAAGAAGGTACATGAATGAAGATACTTGCAATTGAAAGCAGCTGTGACGAAACCGCCGCGGCTGTGGTCGAGGACGGCAGAAACGTCCTATCCAATATTGTCGCATCACAGGTGGAGGAGCATAAGCTTTACGGCGGGGTCGTGCCGGAGATCGCCTCCAGAAAACATATTGAAAAGATCAACTCGGCGTGGTCGACGAGGCGTTAAACGCCGCAGCTTGTACCATCGACGATATTGACGCGGTGGCTGTGACCTACGCGCCGGGTCTGATTGGGGCGTTGCTGGTAGGGGTGAACTTTGCGAAAGGCTTTGCGCTTGCGGCGAATAAGCCGCTGATTCCCGTACATCATCTGCGCGCGCATATTGCGTCTAATTATATTTCCCACAAAGAATTAAAACCGCCCTTTTTATGCTTGGTCGTATCGGGCGGTCACAGTCATATTGTCGAGGTGCGCGATTACACCGATATGAAGGTGATCGGGCGTACCCGCGATGATGCGGCGGGCGAGGCGTTTGATAAGGCTGCGCGCGCCATGGGGATTCCGTATCCCGGCGGCGTAGAGCTGGATAAAATAGCGGAAACGGGGGATGAAAACGCGTTTACTCTCCCGCGTCCGAGGGTTGACGGCTCGCTGTATGATTTCTCCTTCTCCGGGTTGAAAACCGCTGTCATCAATCTGCTGCATAACAAACAGCAGAAGGGTGAGGAATACTCTGTGCCCGACGTGTGCGCTTCGTATCGCAGGGCGGTGGTGAACTGTCTTGCGGATAACTTTTTGCTTGCGGCTCAGGATTTGGGATATACTACCCTTGTGATTGCGGGCGGTGTTTCGGCAAATTCACTCCTCAGAAGAGAATTGCAAAAGCGGTGCGAGGGAAAGTATCGGCTTTATATGCCCGAAAAAACGCTTTGCGGTGATAACGGCGCGATGGTAGGCGCGCAGGCTTACTATGAGTATCTTGCGGGACACCTCGCGAAGTCCGATTTGAATGCTGTTGCCACCCTGCCCATCAGTGAAAATCTATTTTAACAGAGGATTTTGTATGACCCGTATATTCCGGTTAACCGCTCTGATCCTGTCTGTTCTGACGCTCTCTATGGCGCTCTGCTCCTGTGGGATAACCGAAATCTTCAAACAGGAGCTTGATCTGCCGACTGTAACTCCCAGAGGAATTCCCGAGACCGTCAGCAAGGACTATATCAATCTGAATCAAAATGAATCTAACGCGTCGTCCTACTATACGCCCGTGCATCCGCGGCACTCCTACGCGATGCTTTCCGAGGGTCAGCAGGCGCTGTATGATTTGCTCTACGACAGTGTGCGGGAAGTGTACCCGGACACGGATGACGGCGAGGAGCTGTATAAAACCCGTCAGGTTATCGTGGAGGACTATGTGCTGTCGGTTGCGGATATCCGTGTAGCGGCAAAGGCGCTGTATGACGATAATCCTGATATATTCTGGCTGTCCAGCACGATTTATCAGTTGACGGATAAAAGTGCGGGATATACGGCAGTGCAGATGCGCTCAATCTACGCGCCTGAGGAGATTCAGCGGATGCAGGAGGAAATCACATCCGTGATGGATGCGTTCTATGAGGAAATCCCATCGGAGCTGAGTGAATACGGCCGTGAGAAGTATGTACACGACTATATTATCAACAATTGTGAATATGATTCCGATGCCGCCGCAACGCAAACCTCAACCGACCGGATAGAGGAAGCGTATTCCGTTTATGGCACGCTGGTGCTGCATAAGGCGGTCTGCGAGGGATATGCCCGCACGATGCAGCTACTGCTGTGCGGGGTAGGCATTGACTGCGTCGGCATTACGGGAGTCGGCTGCGATACCGACGGAAACGAAGAATTGCACATGTGGGACGCGGTCAGTCTGGATGATAGCTGGTACTTTGTCGACCCTACATGGGATGACCAGGATTATGACTACCGGCGGTATCAGTATTTCAATCTCGACGAGGAAACGATGGGAAAGGATCACCAGCCCTCGCGGCTGTTAAGCGAGCTTTCCGAGGCGGAAATCAACGGCGACGATACCTACAGCGCGGTTGCAATGAATATCTTTGTGCCCGAGTGTAATTCGACCTATTATCAGTATTATATCTATGAATGTCCGCACTTGACTGATTATGAGGGCGAGGAAATTACGGACGGTATCTATCGCGCGGCGTACTATCAGGAGGAGTATATCAGCATATATATTGACCCTGACGCGCTCGATTATGATGATTCGTTATCGTTGCTGTTCAGCGAATCCCCGCAGTATTTCTTCGACTATATCCGGCAGGTCAACGGCTGGCTCAGTGATTATGAGATTGACGACAGCAACCTGATTTATTATAATAACAGGGAACGGAATGTCGTTACCGTGATGCTGAATTATTATTGAGGATGATTGTATGACAGTGATTTCAGTTGACCTCGGTCACGCCCGGACGGGTCTGGCGATATCCGACAACAGCGGATTTCTCGCCTCGTCGCTGTGTGTGATTGAGGAACACAGCGACCAGCGGTTGGTGCAAAAGATTGCAACTAAGGTAAAGGAAAATCAGGCGGAGCTGGTTGTCGTCGGATTGCCGAAGAATATGGACGGAAGCGAGGGTGAAAGCGCCATTCGCGCGCGAAAGCTCGCCGCTCAAATCAGCGAGCTCAGCGGCGTTCCGTATGTGATGCAGGATGAGCGCGGTACCACCATCACCGCCCACGCTTACCTCAGCGAAAAAGAGGTTTACGGTAAAAAACGCAAAAAACAGGTTGACGCCGTAGCGGCGTCCATAATATTACAGGACTATCTTGACAGTCGGAAAGGATAATGAAATGAACATTGAAGATATGAGCACGGATGAATTATTGCAGGAAATCAACGCCCTCGCTAAGAAGAAAAAGGAAGAGGGGCTGAACGAGGAAGAGGCAAAACGCCAGAAAGAGCTGTACTCCGTGTACTTAAAGGGCTTCCGCCAAAATTTCAAACAGCGGCTGGATAATATGGATGTGCGCTATCCCGACGGCTCTGTCAAATCGCTTAAAGAAGCGATGGAGGAAGGAAAAAAGAATCAATAACCGGCTACATAAAAGCCCCGTCCTATCGTGTGATAAGACGGGGCTTGAGTTTATTTTAAATAAGGTTTGTCGCAAAATAAATTTTGCTCATTTTATATCCCTCAGTCTCGTCGTCGCTCGCCGTACTTGGTAAGGCCAGCCTAGCCGGCAGACCTTTGACCTCGTGTGGCGGCTCCTCCTCTCCCCAACACGCGGGGCGTGTCGGGGATCCCGAGCGCTGACAGCTCCCTTTAGACAAGGGAGCCTTTAAAGCATCGCGCAGTCCTCTTTATCTAAAGGGGGGATGTTTTGATTTTTGTCTGCCGGTTCAGCGCTTCGGTAATTGAAAGGAAGATGAAGAACAGCGGGGTGGTAATTGGTTGGTAGAGGTTGACGACCGACTGTACTGCATAGCAAATCACCGCGGACAGGAAAATCAGAAGGAGGGGATTTTCTTTTACGCGTCTGATAGCGCGTACCGTTACCGTGCCGAGCAGGGCAAGGTAGCTGAGCAGACCCAGCGCGCCCTGCGTAATCAGATAGTTGAGGAACTCGTTGTGGACGCAGTCGGTCGAGGTTTCGCCGAAGAGCGTCGTCATTTCGGGGAAGAACGGCTCCATGACCTTGTAGGCGGTGTCGGGTCCCGTGCCGAAGAGCTTATGGACAAAGCTCATGTCGCGGTACTGTTCCATGCTGTGAATCCAGTAGTAGCCTCGGTGGGTGCCCCAACGCTCGTTAAAGCGGAGCAGTCTGTTCAGATTGTCGCTCAGCTCAGCCTCGGGGTTGATGAAGGAATAGTAGATAACGGCTCCGATTGCGCCGAGAATAGCACAGGCTGTCAGCGTAATCAGGGCGATGATGATAGCTTTCTTCGGATAACGCGGCATCAGCTTCTTTTCAAACACCTGCATAAGCAGGAACAGGATTGCGAAAAGCGCTATCACCAAATATATTTTCCGGCTGTAAATCAGGAAGTTTTGGATGAATTCGAAGCCCTTACTGCGGTCGCCCATGAAAAAGGAGAACAGACGGAGCAGCTTGCCCGAACCGAAAAGAATCAGCATGGCAAGGAAATAGCGCTTGAGGGTCGTGTAGCTCCGCGCGGAAAAAATCATCATAACAGCGAGAATCACGCATAAGCCGAGAATACCCGAGGTGGAATCGGCGCACAGTAATCCGCAGTAGGCGAAGCAAATCGCTATGCCGCTGAGAATACGCATATAGCGCTTTTCAAACAGCACAAAGCACATCACCGCGACGGGCAGGAACAGGCACATAAAGGAGGATATCAGGTTTTTGTTGCCGAGGGTGCTGCCGAAATCCAGAATGACATTCGGCTTGCCCTGCTCGCCCTTGAACAAATCCCAGATATCAAGGTAGCCGCTGTAAATGCCGAGGAAATCAAGGAAGAAATAGTTGACGATAGCGAGCAACGCGACAACAGAGGAAAAGACGAGATATATCGCAAGGACATATTCCTTGAACACATAGCGCCGTGTGATTGCGAGATATACGAGCAGATAGACTGTCAACAGCAGCAAACCGTTGTTTCTGCCGCCGACGTTCAATCCGTATTCGTTTTGAATCAAGCCTAAAAATGCCGACTTAGAATAATCGGAAACCATTGTGGAGATTGCCGCAAAGCCGTAAAAGCATAAAAAGGAGATATCGGCAGGGGAGAGCGGCATAAAACGAAGGGTCGCTTTATGAATCCGCTTTTCCTCAAAATAATCCATCAGCGAGGCAATGACAACGGCGAGAATCATCACCGAGGACAACACCATATAAAGGATATATTTATCGGTGCGGGCGTTGGCATACTGGTTGGTGAGGAAGAACGGGAAGAAGCCGAACATCAGCATCAGATAGATGCTGATAAGAAAGCCGGGCATTGTGCTGTGGCGGTACTGCGGTTCGCTTTTTGGTTGCTTTTGACGTGTATTTGACATAGATACCGTCCCTTAATAAAGTATAGGCTTATTGTAAATCAAAACGGCGGCGGTGTCAATAAGGGGGAAATAGCACATGATTGCCGCAAACTACAGTCAGTCCTGTACTTTGCAAGGTAGCAGTCAAACCCTCCCGGCACTTCGTGCCGCCTCCCTTAGCAGGGAGGGCGATGATTATTTACAGATGAAAAGCGGCTGTTCCTTGATGGAGCAGCCGCTTGTTGCTATTATATTTTTGCTTTGATCAGGCGAACCGAGTGGAGGACGCATATCAGGCTGACGCCGGTATCGGCGACGACCGCTAACCACAGCGGAGCAATACCGAATGTCGCAAGGGTGATTACCGCTGCCTTGATCAACAGTGAGAAGGTAATATTGGCGCGCACGGTGTTCATCGTTTTGCGGCTGAGGCGGATTGCCTTCGGCAGAGAGGTGAGGGTTTCGGCAGACAGTACCATATCGGCGGACTCGATCGCCGCGTCGGAGCCGAGTCCCATTGCAATACCGCAGTCGGAGCGCGACAGCACAGGCGCGTCGTTGATACCGTCGCCGACGAAGCAGCACGAGCCGTTCTCGGTAATCAGATTTTCGACACATTTGACTTTATCCTCGGGGAGCAGACCGCTTCGGATATCCGTAATATTCAACTGGTCGGCGATGCGTTTGCAAGCCGCTTTCTTATCGCCGGAAAGCATAACAATCTTTTCGACGCCGAGCGCTTTCATCTGTTCAACAACGTCCTTTGCTTCCGCGCGGGGCTGTTCGGCAATCGTAATCAGACCGATGACAGTATCGTCGACTTTGACGGAGGTCGCGTTATGCTCTGCGGATTTTGTGACAAAATAGGTATGCTCGCCGCCGGTTGCGGATACGCCCTGTCCCGGGATTTCCGTATGGTCTTTTAATTCTAATTCGGAAATATGATTTGCTTCCGCGTAGTTGCGGATTGCGGCGGCAATCGGATGCGCCGAGTGAGATTCTACTGACAGCGCAATCTGTAATATTTCTTCTTCAGAATATTGAGCGGTGGGCTTAATTTCTTTTACAGAAATATTATGGTCGGTTAACGTGCCTGTTTTATCAAAGGCAAAGCAGTTTGTCTTTGATAAGGCTTCGACAAATTTTCCGCCCTTAATCAGCACGCCCGCCTTGGAAGCTGCTCCGATTCCGGCAAAATAGGCAAGAGGAACGGAAATGACAATCGAGCATGGGCAGGACGCGACAAGACATACCAGCGCGCGGTTAATCCAGTTCGGCCAGTCGCCGGTAATCAGCGAGGGAATAACGGCAATCAGCACGCTGAGCAGGATAACCGCCGGCGTGTAGACGCGCGCAAAGCGTGAAATCAGCTTCTCACCGTCGCTCTTGTTTTTGGCGCTGTCTTCGACCAGCTTGACGATTCTTGTCGCCGCGCTGTCGGCATAAGCCTTAGTCGTCTGCATACGGATGGTGCGGTCATTGTTCATCATTCCGCTGAGCAGCTCGGAATCCACGGTGACTTCAATCGGTACGGATTCGCCTGTGAGAGAGGACGCGTCCATGGTAGTAGCGCCCTCGACAACCACGCCGTCAAGAGGAACGCGGGTGTGGGGCGGGATTTCGAGAATGGTGCCGATTGCGACGTCCTTAGCTTCGACCTCGCGGGTGGTGCCGTTTTCATAGATAAAGGCGGTGTCGGGGCGGATGTCCGCCAGCTTGCGGATATCGCGGCGGGATTTTTCGACCGCCTTATCCTCGAGCAGCTCGCCGATACCGAACAGCACGGTGACAGCAGCGGCTTCGGTAAAATCGCCGAGAATCATGGCGGAGATGACAGCGACCGTCATCAGCGTCGTTTCGTCAATGTGCAGCTTGAGGGCAGATTTTACGCCCTCGATTACGACGTCGTAGCCCGACAGAATCACCGACGCTATGGCAAGTATCTTGCAGGCGAGTTCGGTTCCCTTAAAGAAATGCAGGACAAATGCCGTAACAAAAAGTACGGTAGAGAGTATCAGCAGGATAATTTTAATCTTGCTGACCTCCTCTTCTTCATCTTCATCTTCCGTATCAGCGGCGTCTGTCACGGTAATACCGCTTTCAACAGTGTCGACTAAAGCCTGAATATCTTTAAGGATATTCCTCTTTTTACTGTTAAATGACAGCGTCTTAGTCGCGAAATTAAGCTGTACGTTGCTGTACCCGGGTATTCCGTTCAGTTTTTGCTCGATTTTTGCCGCGCTTTCCGCGCTGCTGATGCCGTCAAGAATCAATTCATGCTTCATTACGTTACCTCTCTTATATTCTTTATCAATACATATCGATACGCAAATAACGGAAGATCATTCCAGTATATGCTCCAGCCCCATCTCAAATATCTTTTGGATATGCTCGTCCTCGAGGGAATAGAAGCTCTGCTTGCCCTCGCGGCGCACCTTGACGAGGTTCTCCTGCCGCAGGACGCGGAGCTGGTGAGATACGGTGCTCTGTTCCATGCCGACGATATCGGCGATACAGCAGACATTCAGCTCCTGTTCAAACAGCGCGCACATAATGCGGATGCGGGTGGAATCGCCGAATACCTTGAAAAAATCCGCCAGCTCGAAGAGCGTGTCGATGTCCGGCATTTTTGATTTTGTTTTCTCAACAACGGATTGGTGGTCGTGCATAAGATTGCCTCCGGTTTATTGAAAAGATGAACACATGAACAACTGTTCATACGTTATTACCATCATATTACATAGATTGGATTTTGTCAAGTACAAAACCGTTGAAAATTCTGAATTTTTGCGCTATAATACCTGTTGTGTATGGGAGGAAGGATATGAAGTCTGACAAGCCTGCCGTCATCTTTGATATGGACGGCGTTATTTTTGATTCCGAGCAAGCGTATATTGATATTTATCGCGACCTGCTTACCCGCGACGGTATCACCTTTATAGAACAGGCTTGCATTGACGCGATTGGCGCGAACTGGCTTCGCACGCGTGAAATCTGGCATGAGTATTACGGCGACGCGTTTGATTTTGAACCGTATCACACTGAGGCGAGAGAGATTTTGAAAAACAAAAGCTTTCCGCTTAAGCCGTATGTGCATGAGATTTTTAACTATCTGAGGGAACGGAAAATTCCGACGGCGCTCGCGTCCTCGACGCGTGAGGAAAGCGTGATGCGGATGCTGGAGGAAGCAAAGCTGACCGGGTGCTTTGACGTGATTGTCTGCGGCGATATGGTCAGCCATTCCAAGCCCCATCCCGAGATTTTTTTGACTGCCGCCGGCCGGTTGGGCGCTGCTCCCGGGGATTGCTATGTCATTGAGGACAGCTACAACGGGATTCGCTGCGCGCATAATGCGGGGATGCACCCGATTATGGTGCCGGATGTATTGCAGCCCGACGAAGAAATCAGGGGGCTGGCGGAGGTTGTTTTGCCGTCGCTGAATGAGGTTACCGGATATCTGGAAAAACAGTTTGATAACGACGATGTTGTACTTTGAGGTGAGATTATGATATATGAAATTGATTATGTGCCGCGGTTCCGTGAGAGTGAGGCGGACGGGCTGATTTCTACAAAGGGCTATTTCCGTTATTTTCAGGATATTGCCGCGGGACAGTATCACAGTATAGGCAAGGGCAACGATAGGGTGCCGAAGCAATACGGCGTGTCGTGGGTGTACTCTAAGTATAAGATGAAGATTTACGGTAAAACCGACTTTGATCATTCTATCCATATTGCGACTTGGGCGTCGCGGTTGGACGCGATTCGCTCGTGGCAGGAAATGACCATAAAGAGGGGAGAGGAGCTGCTCTGCGAGGGCAGGCTGGAGAGTTGTGTCGTCGATATGCAGAAAAAGCGTATCGAGAAGCTGTCGCGCATTGAGCTACCCGATGATTTAGTGTGGGACGAGATGACCTCGGTCGAGCCGTTCACGCGGAAGCTGAAGCCCTCGGAAAAGGCAGAGTATCGCTATACGCATCGGGTGGAATATACCGACATCGACATCAGCCGCCACATGAACAACCTGCATTATATCGATATGTTTATGAACGCGTTTGACCTCGATTTTTACGACCGCTATTTCATTACGGACTTTGAAATCCATTATATCAATCAGGCGTATTACAACGAGGAGCTGCGGGTTTTTGTCGAGCAGGACGGAGAGGAATACCGGCTGTTCGCGTTCAACAAGGATGACGCGGTTGCCGCCGCCTGCATTATCAAGGTCATGCCGTATTGACATGATGCATAAAAAGGAGCGCCGCCCCGGAATTACCGGGACGGCGTTTTGTAATGATTATGAATTATGGATTGTTTTGGTTTACAGCCAATGCAGGGTATCTTCGTAGACGTTGATATAATCCTGAGCGGAGCGCTCCCAGCTGTTGTCGCTCATCATTGCGCGCCACATCAGCTGATGCCAGCCCTGGTCGTCATTGATACCGGCGAGCGCACGCTTGACGGCGTTGCACATATCGGCGATATCGTAGTTCCTGAAGGTGAAGCCGTTGCCGTAGTTATCGGCGCTGTCAAATACGCTGTCCTTCAGACCGCCGACCTCGCGGACAACCGGGATGGTGCCGTAGCGAAGCGCAATCATCTGTGAAAGTCCGCACGGCTCCTGCTTAGAGGGCATCAGGAAGATGTCCGCGCCGGAGTAAATCTTGCGGGCAAGCTCGGGGACAAAGCCGTGGCAGGCGCATACGCGACCCGGATAGAACCACTGCATATCGCGGAAGAAGTTCTCATACTCTTCATCGCCGGAGCCGAGGATGACAAACTGCATCTTGTTGTTGTTCAGCAAATCAGGCAGACCGCCGCGGACGAGGTCAAGACCCTTGGGCTCTACCATACGGGTGACCATCGCAACGATGGGGGTATCCCAGCTCTGCTCAAGTCCTAAGCGCTCCTGCAGTCTGCGCTTACATTCGCCCTTACCTCTCATATCATCCTTGCTGTAGTTGCAGTAAAGCTGATAGTCGGTTTCGGGGTTATAGCTCTCCTGATCGATACCGTTGAGGATACCGCAGAGCTTGTAGTGATTATTGATCAGCGCGTGGTGCATACCGTAGCTGTACCACGGGTCTTTGATTTCCAGCGCATAGCTGGGGGAAACGGTATTGACACGAGTGGAGCAGTAGATAGCGCCCTTCATCATATTCAGCCAGCCGTCCATCTCAAGAATCTTTGTTTCTGTAGGCGGAATACCGACGCACTCGGTATTGACCTCCCATCCGTACTGACCCTGATACTGGATATTGTGGATGGTAAAGAGCGACTTGATATTGTGATACCACGGATTCTTGGAATAGAAGATGTAGTAGTACACGGGGACAAGGGCTGTCTGCCAGTCGTTGGTGTGGATAATGTCGGGATGGAAGTCGATATAGGGGAGCATTTCCATAATCGCGCGTGAGAAGAACGCAAAGCGCTCGGCGTCGTCATAGAAGCCGTACAGCTTGTCGCGCTTGAAATAATACTCGTTATCAATGAAATAGTAGGTGCAGTCGTTCCATCTTGCCCAGAACAGACCGCAGTACTGATGTCTCCACGCTACGGGTACGGTAAAATTGGTGATGAAGTTCATCTGGCACTTCAGTTCGTAGGGAATCGTACCGTAGAGAGGCATGACGATTCTGCAGTCATGACCCTTCCGGCATATTGTGTGAGGCAGAGAGCCTGCCACGTCTGCGAGTCCGCCGCTGCCTGCGAAGGGATTCGCTTCACTAGTGCAATAAAGAATTTTCATAGTAATACCTCCTGTATCAGCTTCTTATACGATGGATTTTTTGGCAATGTACATCGGATAGCTCAGCGAGCCTTGCAGCTTTGAACCGCGGCTGACGTTGACGTCCTTATCGACGACAATATTTGTCAGCTCGGCGTTGTCTCCGATAACGCAGTCCTGCATGATGATGCAGTCCTTAATTACCGCGCCGTTTCCGATATAAACACCCTTGGAAATGATGGAATTTTCGACTGTGCCGTTAATTACGCAGCCCTGTGCGATCAGCGAGCCTTTTACAGAGCTGTTCAGACCGTAGCGTGAGGGCGCGTCGTCCCTTACCTTGGTATAAATCGGGCGGCGGTAGTCGAAAAGTCGATAGCGGGTATCTCTGTCCATCAGCTTCATGTTCGCGTCGTAATATTGCTTGACCGAGTCGATAATCTCGCAGTAACCGGTCAGCTCATACGCAAAGATGCGGTAGCGCTCAAGTGCTTTTTGCAGAACGTCACGGACGAAGCTGTATTTGGATTCGGACATTGCCTGACGAACCAGACCCATGAGGACGGTCTTGCGAATCAGGATAACGCCGATATTGAGATTGCAAACACTGTCGTCGACGGGCGAAGCCATGATGCGGATGACCTTGCCGTTTTCGTCAACATCCAACAGACTGCGGAAGTCGTCGGTGATGACATCGACATGCCTTTTTACATAGACAAAGGTGATGTCCGATTTGTTCTTTTCCGCGAAGGACAATACCTTTGAATAATCCATATTGTAAACGGCGTCGGACGGAGAAATCAAAACGTATTCCTCGTCGCCGTGCTCGATATAGCCGTGCAGGTTGAAGATGGTTTCAACGATGGATGAAAAGCTGTGCTCGCCGTAGGGAGGAAGAATGGACAGACCGCTTCTTCTTCTCGCCAAATCCCACGCGGAACCGGAGCCGACGTGATCCATGAGCGACTGGAAGTTGGATTTTGTGACGATACCGATATTATTGATGCCCGAGTTGGACATATTGGAAAGCGGAAAGTCAATCAGACGGTACTTGCCGCCGAAGGGGACGGAGCCGGTGGTGCGGTAGGCGGTCAGCTCAGGCAGATTCTTTTCATTAGTATTGGCAAAAATGAGTCCTAATATTTTATTGCTTGCCATTCCCTTACACCTCCATATCCTGATCGATCATCGCTTTGCAGGGGACGACAACATCCTCGCCGATTTTCAGTCCGTCGCCGACGACGGTGATGCCCCAGTCGTCGCGGTTTTCCATCTCGGTGGGATTCGCGCCGACCTTGGCGTTTCTGCCGATGACGGTATTTTCGCAGATAATAGAGAACTGGACGTTTGCGCCGTCCTCAATGACCGCGCCGGGCATGATGATGGACGAGTTGACGGTAGCGCCCTTGCCAATCATAACGCCGGAGAAGATGATGGAGAATTCGAGGTTGCCGTCGACGTTACAGCCGTCGGAAATCAGGGAATTCTGAATATCAGCTGTCTCGCCGACATGGTGCGGCGGCATCATGGGATTGCGGGAATAGATGTTCTTGAGGTCGAGCTGGAGCTTCGGGTCGAGCAAATCCATGTTTGCTTCCCAGAGGCTGTCAATCGTGCCGACGTCCTTCCAGTAGCCCTCAAAGGGATAGGCGACCATCTTTTCGCCGGA
Organism: uncultured Ruminococcus sp.; assembly: GCA_905235715.1. Lineage (GTDB taxonomy): Bacteria > Bacillota > Clostridia > Oscillospirales > Acutalibacteraceae > Ruminococcoides. The sequence goes on from CAJONB010000007.1 coordinate 49,252, forward strand.
GTTCAGCATCAGGGGCAGGACGTCCTTGCCGAAGTCGTTGGTCGAATCGGGATTCTGCGCGTCCTTAATCAAATACTCTCTGACGGTTTTCCATGTGAAAACATAAATGCCCATCGAGGCGTTGGTGCTCTTCGGATGCGCGGGCTTTTCCTCAAATTCATAGATGGTGCTGTCGGGGTTGGTGTTGAGAATACCGAAGCGCGACGCCTCTTCCATCGGGACGTCCATCGCGGCGATGGTACAGGCAGCGCCCTTTTCCTTGTGGTATTCAATCATTTCGGCGTAGTCCATCTTATAGATGTGGTCGCCGGATAAAACAACGATGTAGTCGGGATCGTAGCGGTCTACGAAGCCGATGTTCTGATAGATAGCGTTAGCTGTGCCGGAGTACCAGTCGGAGCCTTCCTTGCTCTCATACGGCTGCAGACAGGTGACGCCCGAGTGCATACCGTCGAGATCCCATGGCTGTCCGTTGCCGACATACTCGTTCAGCTCGAGCGGCTGATACTGGGTCAGCACGCCGACAGCCTCGATGCCGGAATTGATGCAGTTGGAGAGGGGAAAGTCGATAATCCTGTACTTGCCTCCGAAAGGTACGGCAGGCTTAGCGATTTTCTTGGTGAGAACGCCAAGACGCGAGCCCTGTCCGCCGGCGAGCAGCATTGCTACTACTTCTTTCTTAGGTATCATTATATCCTCCGATATTACTGCCAAGCCCCGAGATGCTTCGGGGCCAGGCGGTATTTTGAATTATACGATAAAAATTATTTATCTGATTTTTTTGTTGCTTTCTTTGCTGCGGGCTTTTTCGCTGCAGGCTTCTTTTCGGGAGCTTTCTTTGCTGCCGTCTTCTTTTCTGTTGTGTCTGCCTTTGCCTTTTCCTCAGCCTTCTTTTTCTTGCGTGTTTCGGCTGCTTTCTTCGCGGCTGCCTTACGCTTTTCGGCTGCTTTTTCAGCGGCGATTTCCTTCGGACTCTTTTCTTTTTCGACACACTTGAGATAGAGAGCGCTCATGGGCGGCAGATTCAGGCAGATAGACTGATCAAAGCCGTGCATTTCCTCACCGTCGGAGTGGATGTTGGTGCCGTTGGTCTTGCCGGTACCGCCGTACTGCTCGTCGTCGGAGTTGAATACCTCGGCATAAGTACCGTAGTCCGGAACGCCGATATAGTAATTTTCTCTGTACATCGGCTGGAAGTTGCAGACAACGATAATGTTGTTTCCTTCCTTATCGATACGGCGGAACGCGATAACGCTCTGCTGATAGTCGTCATGGTGAATCCAGTTGAAGCCTTCCCATGTGAAGTCGACCTGATGCATGCAGGGGTTCGCCTTGTAGAATTCATTGAGCGCACGGAAGAAGTCGTTGAGCTTCTTATGCTTCTCAAAGCCAAGCAATCCCCACTGCAGCTCCTCGGTGGAATTCCACTCATCAAACTGACCGATTTCAGCGCCCATGAAGGTGAGCTTCTTGCCGGGGTGAGCCATCATGTAGGACATGAATACGCGAACACCCGCGAACTTCATGTCATAATCGCCGGGCATTTTATTAATCAGCGAGCCTTTTCCGTAAACAACCTCGTCGTGAGAAATAGGGAGGAGGAAGTTCTCGGAGAACGCATACAGGAAGGAGAAGGTGATGCTGTTATGGTGATAGGGTCTCCACAGCGGGTCGAGGGACATATAGGACAGCATATCGTTCATCCAGCCCATGTTCCACTTGTAGTCAAAGCCCAGACCGCCGTCGGATACAGGACGGGATACCATCGGCCATGAGGTGGACTCCTCGGCAATCATCATAACGGTCGGATGATGGAGGTGAACGGCGGTGTTCAGTCTCTGGATAAATTCGACAGCTTCAAGATGCTCGTGACCGCCGTACTTGTTGGCGACCCACTCGCCGTCTTTGCGGTTGTAGTCGAGATACAGCATGGAGGCGACTGCGTCAACGCGGATGCCGTCTACATGGTATTTATCCAGCCAGAACATTGCGGAGGATACGAGGAAGGAGATGACCTCATAGCGGGCATAGTCAAATACGTAGGTGCCCCATTCCTTATGCTCGCCCTTGCGGCTGTCTTCATATTCATAGCAGTGGATACCGTCAAAGCGGCCGAGACCGTGCGCGTCCTTGGGGAAGTGAGCGGGTACCCAGTCAAGGATAACGCCGATGCCTTCCTGGTGGCACTTGTCGATAAACGCCATGAACATTTCGGGCGAGCCGTAGCGGGAGGTCGGAGCATAGTAGCCTGTTACCTGATAGCCCCAGGAGCCGTCGAAGGGATACTCGGTCATCGGCATGAACTCGATGTGGGTGTAGCCCATCTGCTTGACATAGGGAATCAGCTCTTCAGCCAGCTTATCGTAGGAGAAGGTGTTGCCGTCGGCATACTTTCTCCACGAGCCTGCGTGAACCTCATAGATGTTGATGGGGTTCTCAAAGTGGTTGTGCTCGGCTTTGTACTTGAACCATTCCTCATCATGCCACTCGTATTTATTATAGTTGTAGATAATGGATGCATTGTCGGGACGGGTCTGTGTATGGAATGCAAAGGGGTCGGACTTGAGTATCTTCTCAAACCACGGGGTTTCTACGCAGAACTTGTAGATAGCAGTCTCGCCGAGATTAGCTACCCAGCCTTCCCATACGCCGCCTTCGGAAATCTTGTGCATGTGATTCGCGTTCTGATCCCAGCCGTTGAAGTCACCGACAACAGATACGCTCAGTGCGTTCGGCGCCCATACACGGAAGATCGTTCCCTGTACGCCGTCCATCCAGTAATCGTGCGCGCCTAAGAAATCATAAGCGCGAACGGCGTCGCCGCCGTGGAACAAATCGAGAGGATATCTCTCATCGTTTAAAACATAATTCATAATCTGACTCTCCTTAAATAAGATTAGTACATAAATATACAAGAATATAATACCAGACGTTTAGGTGAATTTCAAGTAAAACCAGAAATTAAACGCCAAATTTTTCGTGCATTTTTTATAAAAATTGTCAATTGCATGGTCAATATATACAACATGAATCGCGAAAATCATCATTAATTCACAAAAAACGGTTTTGGCTTTGAAGTGCCCTGAGTTGTCACGCTGAATGTTGTTCGATGACGGCAAGAAAAAGAATTCGGCTGTATATTTCCGAAAGGGAAAAATAGCACTTGACAATTCAGCCGATGTATATTATTATTAATCAGGATGGAATAATAGTATTAATATAACTATTTATCCTGAATCCGTTAATGGGTCGGATTCATCCTTTCGTATTAGACTCTCTTAGAGAGCCGTTATATATAGATATTTTTTATGTCCTATTGCCGGTCCGCGTATGCGGATGCTATTGATTGATGGCACAGCCGACCGAGATAACTACTATCGGAACTGTGCGTTTGGTAATACAAAATTGAATATCTGAAGTAACGGCACCGTGAGTTGAGTTTGATTCAAAATCAAATCAAGGAGGTGTCAATGCATGGATGCTTTGAGTATCATCCTCATCGTAGTCGCTTTGGTAATCGGCGCCGGCGCAGGCGTTGCCGTAGGCAGCGCATACCGCAAGAAGGTTGCCGAGGCAGAAATCGGCAGCGCCGAGCAGGAAGCCAAGCGTATTGTTGAGGATGCGATGAAAACCGCTGAAGCTAAGAAGAAAGAAGCTATCCTTGAAGGCAAGGACGAGGCTCACCGCCTGCGTAATGAAGGCGAGAAAGAGCTTGCCGACCGCCGCAAGGAGGTACAGCGTCAGGAGCGGCGTATCCAGCAGAAGGAAGAGACCCTCGACCGTAAAATCGACAATGTCGAAAAGAAGGAAGACAGGGTACAGAAAAAAATGAAAGAAGCCGAGGCCAGACTCGCCGAGGTGGAAACAATCAAGAAGAGTCAATTTGAGATGCTCGAGAGAATCTCGGGCTACACCGTCGATCAGGCAAAGGCTTATTTGCTTGATCAGCTTGAGCAGGATTTGGCGCATGAAAAATCCCTCAAGATTATGGAGTTTGAGCAACAGCTCAAGGACGAATCCGATAAGCGCGCCCGTAATATTATCTCGCTTGCGATTCAGCGCTGTGCCGCCGATCAGGTTGCCGAGGCAACCGTATCGGTTGTACCGCTGCCGAATGACGAGATGAAGGGACGTATCATCGGACGCGAGGGACGTAATATCCGCGCGATAGAGACCCTCACGGGCGTCGACCTCATTATTGACGACACGCCCGAGGCAATCACCCTTTCGTCGTTTGAGCCGGTGCGCAGAGAGATTGCGAGAATCTCTCTGGAGAAGCTTATCGCGGACGGAAGAATCCATCCTGCGAGAGTTGAGGAAATGGTTGAAAAGGCACGCCGCGAGGTTGAGGCGAGCATTAAGCAGGCAGGTGAGCGCGCGGTACTTGACGCGGGCGTCAACGGTCTGCATCCCGAGCTTGTAAAAATCCTCGGCCGCCTGAAATACCGTACAAGCTACGGTCAGAACGTTCTGAACCATTCGTTGGAGGTTTGTTACCTTTCCGGCATTATTGCTTCCGAGCTGGGTATCGACCCCACCGTCGCAAAGCGCGCGGGTCTGCTGCACGATATCGGTAAGGCGCTCGACCATGAAATCGAAGGCAGCCACGTTGAAATCGGCGTAGATATTGCGCGCAAGTATAAAGAGAGCGATGCGGTTATTCACGCGATTCAGGCTCATCACGGCGACGTTGAAGCAAAAACCGTCGTTGCCTGCATTGTTCAGGCGGCTGACGCAATTTCTGCGGCACGTCCCGGCGCGCGCAGAGAAAACCTTGAAAATTATATCAAGCGTCTGCAAAAGCTTGAAGAGATTGCCTCGTCCTTCAAGGGCGTCGAATCTTCTTTTGCCATTCAGGCGGGTCGTGAAATCCGCGTAATGGTCAAGCCTGAGCAGGTCAAGGATGATTCCATGGCTTCGTTGGCGCGAGATATCTGTAAGAAGATTGAGGAAGACCTCGAATATCCCGGACAGATTAAGGTCAATATCATCCGAGAATCGAGAGCCGCCGACTTCGCAAAATAAGAAACAGAAAGCACTGCTGAAAGGCAGTGCTTTTTTGATGATTGATGATGGATGATTGATGATGGATGATTGATGTATATGATAAACAAGGTTTATTCAACTAATTTCATATTTCATATTTCTTATTTCTTATTTCTTATTTCATTTTTTAATAGTCCCACTGCGGGACGTACTTTTTATCCGCGCTTTCCATATCCTGTGCGAAGCCGTCAAGACCTAAATCGTATAGCTTATCCAGTACCTTTGCGTATTCGCGGCGGGTGATTCTGCGGTTGATATCGGGATATTCCGCCAAATCCCCAGCGGGAAAATACTGCGCCATCAGGCTGACGGGGACTTTTGTGCCGAATTCCTCCGCAATCCGTTCCATAACGCCGATACTGTTTTTTACGTGCGATGGTAACACCAAGTGCCGAATCAGCACACCGCGCTTCATCAAGCCGTCTACGATGATATTATCTCCTGTTTGACGCAGCATTTCGCGGATTGCCTCAACGGCGGTTTCCGTATAGTCGGGGCAGTGTGACAGGCGCTGTGCAAGCGAATTGTCGCTGTACTTAAAGTCGGGGAGATATATGTCGATAACGCCGTCGAGCATTTTCAGGCTTTCTGCCTTATCATAGCCCGAGCTGTTATAAATCAGCGGGAGCTTCGGCCGGTAAATCGCAAGGCTCTCGAGAATAGTGCCGATGTAGTGGGTGGGAGTGACAAACTCAATATTATGGACGCCTATGTTCTCAAGACGTTTGTATTCCTCGCTGAGCGCGTAGGGCGTAATGTATCTGCCCGCCGTACCTGCTGAAATCTCGCGGTTCTGGCAGTATACGCATCTGAGGGAACAGCCGGAGAAGAAAATAGTCCCTGCTCCGTTTGTACCGCTGATAACCGGCTCTTCGTCATAATGCGGCGCGACACGCGCGAGCTTCGGCAGCGTGCCTACACCGCAGAAGCCGCCTTGACGCTCCGTTCTTTCTATATGACATGACCGCGGACAAATATCGCACAGCATAGCTTCACCGCCTTTCACAGATATCATAGCACAAAAGCGACGGGATGAAAAGTCAAACCTTGAAATCGAGGAGAAAATCCTCGATCGCCTGATTCAAATGCTCCGGCGAAAGATTTTCCGCATTGAATCGCTCTACCAAGCGCTCGACCTTTTCGCGGTCAGAGGAAACGTCTTTGACGACACGTATCAGCTTCCCGCCTTCAAATACCGTAATCCCGTACGTTTTGTAAAATCCGCAAGTCCGGTCATACATACTCTGCACAAATATCCTGTATTCGTTCATACGCCCTCCTGCCAGAAGCTATGTGAATATATTTCACATTCTTGTGCAATAATATCACTTAATTCGACTGATTGCAAGCATTTCAACAAAAGTGTAATAATCATTACAGAAATCGACAAAATCATTGCAATATTTCTTGCTTCCGTTGGGGGAAAGGTATTGAAAACCCGCATGGACTGTGATATGATGAATTTCGAAGATAGGTTATATTTTGCGCGGTGCTGAAGAAATCTATGAGGTACCCGGCGATCAGTATCAAAAGCGAATGGCGTTTTTGAACGAGGTTCTGGAGCTGGACAGCGCTTTTGAACCGGAAAGCCCTTTTGATTTCGGTAGAATGGAGTACAGAATAAAGTTCAGACTAACCGATGATGATATATTTGTCGAGCATGACCAAAACGCAGTCACAGTCAAGTTCTGCGCCGATAAGGTATCGGTAGAACAGATTATCTCCTACACGCTTGAAACCGTCCATGTCAAGGATATGCAAATCAAGGACGTGGAAATTGAGGAAATCATCAAGCGGCTGTACCGGCATACTGCTCTTGAGCTATGCGATTCCGCGGCTGGATTTGCCGTTCCACTGGTATACGATACCGCTGCTGTTGGTTGTTGTGGTATTCGCGACAATGATTTATACCGCGCTGAAAATTATGACTGCGGCGATTTCCTTCTGGACAAAGGCGAGCGGTCATGTCACGCACATGCTGTATATGATCAATGACTTTGCCAAATATCCTGTTTCTATTTATAACAAGGCGGTACAGACGATTATCACTTATGTGATTCCGTTCGCTTTTACCGCGTATTATCCCGCGAGTTACTTCCTTACAGGGAACGACCCTTTGTTCTGCATCGGCGGTACGGTTATTGCCGGCACGGTGCTGATGGCGATTGCGCTTTTTGTCTGGCACAAGGGCGTGAACGCATACGAGAGCGCGGGGTCATAATTTCAGATATCAGATAACAGTTTACAGATAACAGTGGATGGCGGGCGCTGCCCGCACCCGTTTTCTATTTTTGTACAGAAAGGGCTGTTTATGTCAAATCCGTTCTTTTCGGTTTCCGAAATCGACCAAACAGAATATCTGACCCCGAAGGTTTCGCTCAACCGTGCCGTAATGGCAAAATGCCCTGTCGGCGGAATCGAAGAGGGCTTGGATGGCAGATGCTTCAAGGATATTTTCTCGCCTGACGCGATTGTCGCTGAAATGCGGCGCGTATCGCCCCACTATGGACTCGATTTCTCAGGCTATCCCGACTTTGCCCTGCCGATGCAGCTTGATAAAGCGCTGAAATCGAAGGATGCGCGCTACCGCCAGATGGCAAAGCGCATTGTCCATAAATTCGGCAACCGGCTCGGACTTTTGCTGCTGACGCTGAAAACGGGTCTGCCGGAGAACCGTGCCGCGCGCCCGGATTGGGACGACGCCTGCTGGAAATGCTGGAATCAGCTCGATACCGTGATCCTGACGGGAGGGCTTGCAAGCTCCGGCTTCGGCAGGCGTATCAAGGAGCAGGTGCAGTCGGTCTTTGACCGGGCAGGCGTGAAGCCGTATAATATCATGCTCTTCGAGAACGGTGCATATCTCGGTGTGATGGGACTCGGACAGCGAATGATGGAGGACGAATCCGCTTCGCTGGTGCTCGATATGGGGCAGACCTACTTCAAGCGCGCTTATCTGAAAAAATCCGGCGGAATCGTCAGCGCCGTTAATACCTTCGACAGTCTTCCGTCGCGCTATATGCAGACGAAATTTGAAGATGAGGGCGACAAGCTTGCCTTTGCGTATGACTTGCACAGCTATATTCTCAATATCATCGCGGGAACCTATAGGGAAGCGTCGGAGCAGACCGAGCTGAACGACCGAATATTAATCAGTATTGCGAACTATACCCATTCAGGTATTCTCAATTCCGAGCGCGGAGGCTATGCTAAGCTCAGTATGCTGGGAGAGAACTACGCGGATGTGCTGGAGGAGCAGCTCTCGGGAGAGCTAAGGCGCAGTATTGAGGTGCGGCTGGTACATGACGCGACTGCGACGGCGATGTACTTCTCCGATATTCCGAACTCGGTGTGCATTACGCTGGGCACAGGCTTCGGCGTAGGCTTTCCTGAAATCAGGAATTAGGTGCTTCGGGTAAATGCGGGCATCAATCATCCATCATCTATCATCAATCATACATCATCTTCTCCGACCGTGCTTATGCGCGGTCGTTTCACTTTTCGGGTGATTTTGTGAATATTTCTGAGTGCTTTGTCGGATTTACACAAATTGCGACAAAAAAGATTGTGCAATAATTCGCGCCGAAATCTTGTCATTTTCATTTATTATTTTTAACAAATATGATATAATGGTTACAACTGAGATTCGGTTATTTTACTCAAAGGAGAGGATTTTATGAAATCTCGCAGGATCATCTCATTCTTGCTGGTTGTAATGCTTTTGGTATCTACCGTAAGCATCGGCGCGTATGCGAATACCGCCGATCTCGCAGAGACGGGCTACTACAACCAGAACTATCTTGAGAATTACGCAACAAAAGCTGCCGCTGAGTCCGGCTACGGCTGTACTTACTCCAAGTCAGCCACCACCTTTAAGGTATGGGCTCCCGAGGCAACATCCGTCAGCGTTAAGCGCTATTCCACCGGTACCGACGCCGAGTCGGGCGCGGCTGTACTGGGCACCGATAAGATGTCCTATAACAGCTCCACCGGTTCGTGGACACTGAAGCTTAACGGCGACCATAAGAACGAGTATTATACTTATATCGTCGACCGCTCCGGCGTTATCAAGGAAACGCAGGATCCCTACGCGACGGCTGTCGGCGCGAACGGCAACCGTTCCATGATCTGCGACCTCGATTCCACCGACCCCGACGGTTGGGAGAACGACAAGCACGTCTTCTTTGACAATCCCGGCGAGGCGGTTGTCTGGGAGGTTCATGTACGTGATTTCTCCATCGACGTTTCTTCCGGCGTCAGCGACGCGAATAAGGGAAAGTACCTTGCGTTCACCGAGGGCAATACCACTGTAGGCGGCAAGGGCAAGGTAGCCTCCTGCGTTGACTATCTGGTTGAGCATAACGTCAACTGCGTACAGCTCATGCCGATTGAGGACTTTGCGTCTATCGACGAGACCGACGACGCTATCCGCAGAAACTGGGGCTACGATCCCAAAAACTACAACGTTCCCGAGGGCTCCTACTCCTCCGACCCTTATGACGGAAACACCCGTATCACCGAATTCAAGATGCTGGTTCAGGCGCTGCATGACCGCGGTATCGCCGTTGTCATGGACGTTGTTTACAACCACACCTTCGTCCTCGAGGGCTCCTCGCTCAACATGACGACCCCGAACTACTTCTACCGTAAGTCCTCTGCGGAGAACTATCACAACGGCTCGGGTCTGGGCAACGTTCTGTCCTCCGAGAAGGCGATGACCTCAAAGTTTATCTCAGACTCCCTGATTCACTGGGTCAACGAGTATCACATCGACGGCTTCCGCTTCGACCTGATGGGCTGCCACGATGTTACCAATGTCAAAAAATGGCGCACTAATCTCGATAAGATCGATCAGCGCATCCTGATGTACGGCGAGCCGTGGCCGGGCGGCGGAGATAACGGTATCAGCAACGGTATCTCTAACTCGAACCTTAACCAGCTCACCCGCGTCGGCGCGTTCAACCAGACTTATTCCGACGCGCTCAAGGGCGACCATGAGAAGAATACGACCGCAGGTATTGGCTTCCTGAACGGACAGTCTGACGCTGAAATCCGCAAGGCGGGCGCAGGTCAGGCTACCTATTTCCCAAGCGCTAAGGTGAACCAGTTCATCAACTACACCGATAACCATGATAACCTGACGCTGTTCGATAAGATTCTCGCGGGCAACGGCGCTGCCGGCTTTAAGGCAGGTAAGGACGGCGTTGTTTCCAACGGTACCACCCCGCTGATTACCCAGAACAAGACCGCCGTCAATAATCCGAGCGCGCAGGTGCTGGGTCAGATGAAGGTTGCTCTGACATCCGCGCTGACCTCACAGGGCATCCCGTTTACCGTTGCGGGTACCGAGTTCTGCCGCACCAAGTACGGCGATGCAAACTCCTACCGCTCCGAGGACGCGATCAACGCAATTGACTGGACACGCGCTGAGACGTATGCTTCTGTTGCGGACTACTACGCAGGCTTAGTCGCTATCCGTAAGGCGTTCGATGCGTTTACGAATTCGACCTCTGTTTCCACAACCACCGTCAGCGGCTGTACCGCATGGCAAATCAGCAACAGCGCCTCCGGTCAGTGGAGCAAGATTATCGTCGCGCTGAACAATACATCCGCGGCGAAGACCATCACCTGCTCCGGAAACTGGACGGTCGTTGCGAACGGCACCAAGGCGGGCACAACCGCGCTGGGTACTACTTCCGGCTCCTACAGCGTTCCCGCATGGTCGGGCGTTATACTGGTAGATTCCGCGTCCTTCGGCAACTACAAGCAGCCGAACCCCGGTACCGCTACCGTTATTACCGAGCATTATACCCGCGACTCCGCGACCGGCTCTTACACTAAAATCAAGACCGAGACCGCGAAGTATAAGGAAGGTCAGACATGGCGTGCTTCCAAGAGCCTCGCTATCCTCTTTGACCATGACTTTGACAAGACCGAGTCCACTGCTTCCGGCAACGCTACCTACGGCGCTGTCACCGCGGGCAGCACCTATACCGTAAAATTCTACTATACCCGCAATATCAAGTCGGGCTATCTGACCGTTAACTTCCTGAATACCTCGGGCGGCGCGCGTATCAAGACGCCGATGAAGTACCGTATGCGCAACGGCGATCCCTACTCGATTCCCGCGACTGCCGTCATGGGCTATGAGCTGGATACCACCCGTTATCCCGCAATGACGCGCGGTAACTTTGACGCAGACAACCCCGCTACCTTCAACTTCTACTATAAGAAGCTGACCAATACAACCACCCGCGTCCACTTCTATAAGACCGGCACCAAGTTTGCCAATAGCTCGACAATCCTATGCTACGCTTATGATGACGACGGCAATGAGCCGCTCGGCGCATGGCCGATCCAGACAAAGGCTACTGCCGGCATGAAGAACGATACCGCGACAGGTGCGGGCTGGGTCTATATCGACGTTCCCACCACCTCGTGCTATGTCATGTTCCACTACGGCGATATGCAGCTTCCCGGACAGGGTGAGCAGGGCTATTCCGTATCCGGCGAAGCATGGATCAAGAACGGCGTCGTTTCCTTTAATAATAAGATTGTTACCTCGCATATCGAGATAAAGACCGGTAAGCAGGTTTCCGCCGACGTTACCAAGCAGTACACCAACGTCAGCTCCAACCAGACTTATACGACCTCTCCGGTCACCACCCTTAACCGTGAGTATTACACTCCCGCGAACGCTTCCGGCTACTATGAGGCAGGCGTTACCAACGTCGTTTACCTCTACACCGATGAAGGCGAAAAGCCCACCGAGCCTCCCACACAGCCGAAGCCGACCTCTGCCGGCACCGGTAAGCTGATGGGCGATACCGACGAGGATAATACAATCAGCGTACTTGACTCTACTCTTATCCAGCGCGTGCTTGTTGACCTTGCAGCAAAGACAGCATCATACAACATCGTTGGCGACGTTGACCAGGACGGCGCGGTTACCATCATCGACGCGACCACAATCCAGAGATTCCTTGCGGGCTTGAAGCTCGACGATAAAGTGAAAATCAACGTCCGTATCGACGGCGATGAGCCTACCGAGCCTCCGACCGATCCCGTTGTACCGACCGAGTATACCGAACCGACCGATCCGTATTACGGCGACGAAGTTACCATCTACTTTACGAATAACAAATACTGGGGCAGCGTCTATGCTTATATCTGGTCCGATTCTCAGGAGGGCTACTGGCCCGGCGACGCGATTTATCCTGTCGCGACCAACGATTACGGTCAGGATATTTATGAGGTCACCCTCAGCTCCGATTCCTACATTATCTTCAACGACGGCAACGATACCGAGCAGACGACCGATATCTATGTCGGCGGCTTGTTAGAGAACGCAGTCTACTGCCTTGATAATGTAGACGAGAACGGTCACTACCTCTACGGCGAGTGGACATACGATCCGTATTATGTCGGTCCTACTACGGGACCCGGCGGCGACGGCGGAAAGATGTACATGATTCCGTCCACCGAGTGGAAATCCGACGGCGCGCGCTTTGCGGCTTACTTCTTCGGCGGCAACGATCCGACATGGGCAAATATGAAGTACGCCGGCGACAACCTCTATTCGGTTGACATTCCCGACGGCTACACGAATATCATCTTCGTCCGTATGAACGGCGCGACGACCGAGAATAACTGGGAAAATAAGTGGAACCAGACCGATGACCTGAGCATCGAGCCGGGCGGCACCTATACCGTCAACGGCTGGGAAAAGTAAATCCCGGTTAACGCTAAATTACAAAGAGCCTTGCTTCGGCAGGGCTCTTTTTACTTAGAATGTTTGACGATAGGAATTGGTTGGCGCAATTAACTCTTGCAAAATAATGCATGATGGGATATAATTTGCTTGGTGATAGTATGAAAATCAAAAATGACTTTATCTTAAAGAAAATCGCGGGCAGCTACGTCGTTGTTCCCGTTCGTCAGCAGGCGGTGGATTTCTCGGGAATCATCAAGCTTTCCGACACCGGCGCGTTTTTGTGGAAGCTGCTGGAGGACGGCGCGGACAGGGAAGAGCTGGTCGCAAAATTACTGGACGAATATCTGGTGGACGAGGCGAAGGCTGAGGCGGACGTCGACCGTTTTATCGAGCGCTTGAACGAGGTCGGTCTCCTTGAGTGAGCGGATATCGAACCGCGAGTTCCTTGCTGTGATGCAGGAGGCGTTCAGCCGCGGTCAGCAGCTGAAATTTACGCCGTCAGGCACCAGTATGCTCCCGATGCTCGACGGCATGAACGATACGGTTACATTTGCCGAGAAGCCGGAGCGTTTAAAAAAATACGACGTTGCTTTTTATCAGCGCAATAACGGTCAGCTGGTGCTGCACCGCGTCGTGAAGCTGTGCGGGGACGGCAGCTATGTTTTTTCGGGCGACAATCAGTATTACTATGAGCCGGGTATCCGCGACGAAAATATTCTTGCGCTGATGGTCGCGTTTACACACGGAGATAAGGAACATACGACAGACGATTTTTCTTATCGGCTTTATATCCATAGGATGATGCTGAAAAAGCGTTTGCGGATTTTTGCCGTGAAGGTTTATCATAAGCTTTTTAAACGGAACAGATAGGCAGGGTTTGTAATGAGTATTTACAGAATTTCGGATTTGAATGTTGAGATTACGACGAATTCGGCGACTGTCGCCGAGGCAATCAAGCCTTATGAGGTACAATATCAGGAGCGCCCGAATTTGTCGCTGTTCCTGACGGACGACAGACTATTGGAGCTGATGGAGGAGAACGAAGGACGTACCGCGGATGTGATTGAGACCGTCTATATCGCGACGCTGTATTCTTGGGCGCTGTTTGACTTCAACGGCTTTCCGATTCACGCGACGGCGGTCGAGCAGGACGGTAAGGCGATTCTTTTTGCCGCTCCGTTTGAGGATAACCTTGATTTTATGTCCCTGCTGCCGCAGGACAAGGTCTTTACCTACGACTATCCCGGCGTCAGAATGCAGGATGATTTGTATTATGCCTTTGATACGCCGTTCGGCATGAAGGGCAAATACGCGAAGAGAGGGAAGAAGCTGCCGTTGGAGGCAATCGTTTTTGTCGATTCCGGGCGGTTTGATTCTCTGCGTGTATTGGAGGCAAAGGACTTCGTGCCGATGTTTATGCGTGCTGTCGCTCTGAATGTCCGTCACGAGCGCACGAAGCACACGCTGTTCATTCTTGAGCGCGTCATGCACAGAGTGAAATTTTACGGAGTACGCGACTTGAACGACGTCGACTTTATTTTTGAGAGAGTAACAGAATGAAAAAGCAAAACAAGAACGCCTTGCGCTGGATTGTCAACAGCTCAAGGCCTCAGCTTTTCAATATCATATTTTTGGCGGCAGTCTACGGACTGAACGCCTTTATCGGCGTGTATAACACCGTTTTTGCAAAGAATCTGGTAGATGCAGCGACGCAGAGAGGGGACTTGAATCAGGTCATTTATTACGCGCTGATGTATCTCGGCGTTACCGTGGTACAAATTGTAACGCTCGTTTTGGCTCGGATTTTTTCCTTTAAGGTATCTGCAAAGCTGGAAATGTCCATGAAGAGCAGGCTCTTTTCCGATATGATGGACAAAGGCTATTCCGAGATTACGGCGTATCATTCGGGCGAGTTGATGAACCGCCTGACAAGTGATGTTTCGGTGATTTCCTCTGCGGTGACTTCCATTTATTCCGAGCGTTGTGTTTTTTATCGTAAAAATCGTCGGCATTTTCTATATCTTAATCAACATTGATGTCTTGTTTGCGCTGGTGTTTGTCATCGGCGGGGGTCTGGTATTTGTTGCGTCGTCGCTGTTCAAGCCCGTGACGAAGCGTATGCATAAGCGTGTGCAGGAAACCGACGGCAAGGTGCGGTCGTTTATGCAGGAGGGATTATCCTCGCTGCTGATGGTCAAGACCTTTGAGGCGCAGGATAAGATGTCCGCGACCGCCAATCAATTACAGCAGGAAAATTACGAAGCAAAGCGCAGACGGAATATCTTGTCTGTCTGCACCGGTACGGCGGTTTCGGCGGTGTTCTCGCTCGCGTTTGTGTGGGGACTCGGTTGGGGCGCATTTATGCTGTATCGCGGCGCGATTTCCTACGGTGTGCTGACCCAGATTATTACGCTGGTCGGACAGATCCGCACCCCGATTCAGGGCTTGGCGAATATCTTCCCAACTTATTTTAACGCGCTTGCTTCCGCGGAGCGTATCATGGAAATCGAGGATCTGCCCGATGAAGAAATCATCAACAGCGACCTTGATTTCGGTGAGCTGTATAAGAATATGCGCGAAATCCGCTTTGACCGCCTGACCTTTGCCTTTGACCGCGATAAGGTGTTTGAGGATACCTCGCTGAGCGTACAAAAGGGCGAGTTCGTCGCAATAGAGGGTATCAGCGGAATCGGCAAAAGTACGCTGCTAAAGCTGCTTTTGAGCGTTTATCAGCCGCTGGAGGGCGAAATATATATCCAAACGGACGAGGCTAAAATCCCCGTCGACAGAAGCACCCGCAAGCTGTTCTCCTACGTGCCGCAAGGCAATTTCCTGCTGTCGGGAACGCTCAGGGAGAATGTGGCGTTTGTCGCGCCCAACGCGACGGATGACGATATTCTGAAAGCGGCGAAGATCGCCTGTGCGGATGAATTTATCAAGGAGCTGCCCGAGGGCTTGGACACCGTGATTGCCGAGCGCGGCGGCGGACTGAGCGAGGGTCAGGTACAGCGTATCGCTATCGCGAGAGCAATCCTCTCAGGCGCACCTGTAATGCTGCTTGACGAGGCGACCTCCGCGCTGGATGAAGCGACCGAGGAAAAGCTGCTGAAAAACCTCAGAGAATTGCAGGACGTTACCTGTATCATCGTTTCGCATAAAAAAGCCGCCGAGCAAATCTGCGACAAAATCGTTTCTATCATTGATAAGAAAATTAATATCAGATAATTTTACGGTAACGGGATAGATACAAAGTATTGATTCGTCAAAGACGACAAAAAATCTCTCGGAAATTCCGTACTTTTTACTTGACAATTTTTTCTTCCTTATATATAATACAAAGTAGCGTTTTAATATGGTTCAGTCTGCGGAGGTAGTCATGCTGTTAGATCTCAGAGAGCTTTTTGTATCCGACGGCGCGGTGAAGGACGCGGCTTATCCGCTCAGTATGGCTGACGTTGATATCGGCGGCGAGCATCCATTCACCTCGCCTGTTGACGTCAAGCTGCACGTCGAGAATAAGGCGGGCATCGTCACGATTACGCTTCAGGCGCATTTTATCTACAGTACAACGTGCGACAGATGTATGACGCCGGTTGAGCGGGAATTCTCTTATACTTTTACGCATAAGCTGATTGAAAGCCTTGAGGAAGAGTATAACGACGACTATATTGAAACTCCGGATTTTATGTTGGATCCGGACGAGCTGGTTATGACTGATATTCTGCTGGAGTTACCGTCCAAGTTTCTTTGCAGGGGAGACTGTCAAGGTCTCTGTCAAAAATGTGGACATAATCTTAACTTGGGTGACTGTGACTGCGATAAGGCGGAGATTGACCCGCGGCTCGAAAAATTAAAGGAATTACTAAATTGATATATCACTAAGATAGGAGGGTATTAGCATGGCTGTACCGGCTAGAAAACATTCACACGCGAGAAAGATGAAGAGAAGATCCAACGTTTGGAAGCTCCAGACTCCGGCGCTCTCAATCTGCCCCGATTGCGGCGAGTACAAGGCTCCCCACAAGGTATGCCCGAACTGCGGTATGTATAACGGCAGACAGGTCATCGCCAAGGATGCAGACTGATAACCGCACTATTACGGTTTAATAACAAAAGTATTCAGGCGGGCAGGAGACTGACCGCCCTTTTGTTTTAGTATGAAACTTGATTCTTCCCATAAACGGAGGTGAGCCTGTGTCTGTACAAATTAAAACCGTCGTGCGGCACAGCTACGCCGACCGTGCGGGAATCAAGGACGGCGAATACTTGCTTTCTGTCAACGGCAACGATATCGTCGATGTGCTCGATTACCGCTTTTATCAGCTTAATTCTTCATTAGAATTAAAAATCCGCGATAATAAGGGCGGGGTGCGCACCGTGCACATCAGAAAGCCCGAGTATGAGGAGCTGGGGCTGGACTTTGAAACCTACCTGATGGATAAGGAAAAGTCCTGCCGCAACAAATGTATCTTCTGCTTTATCGACCAGCTTCCGAAGGGTTTGCGCGAGACCTTGTATTTCAAGGATGACGACAGCCGCCTGTCGTTCTTGTTCGGCAACTATGTCACCCTGACGAATTTGTCCGAGCATGAAATCAGCCGCATTATCAAAATGCATATCAGCCCGATCAACGTCAGCGTACATACGACGAATCCCGAGCTGCGCGTGAAGATGATGGGCAACCGCTTTGCGGGAGATTCGCTGAAAATCCTCAAGCGCTTTGCGGACAGCTCTATCGATATCAATACCCAGATCGTCTGCTGTCCCGGTATCAATGACGGCGATGAGCTCAGGCGCAGTCTGCGCGATTTATATGATTACAACGTCAATTTAATTGCGGTTGTACCCGTGGGACTGACAAAGTACCGCGAGGGGCTGTATCCCCTGACGCCGTTTACCCGTGAAAAAGCGGCAGAAACCGTCGATATTCTCGAAGAATTCGGCGATATGTGTCTGCAAACCCGCGGGAAACGGATTGCCTACGCCGCCGACGAGCTGTATATCAAGGCGGGGAGAGAGATTCCCGACGCGAGCTTTTACGGCGATTTTGAAGCGATTGAAAACGGCGTCGGCTTGCTTGCAATGCTGAAAGAGGATTTGCTCGGCGAGCTGGAATACCGCGAAGCGAATCCCGAAATCCGCCGCACGGTTTCGATTGCCTGCGGTACCTCCGCCGCACCCTATCTCAGAGAGCTGATGGATAGGGTGGAGGAGAAATTCACCGGCGTTCATGTTAATGTTTATCCGGTTGTGAACGACTTTTTCGGTGAGATGATCAACGTCAGCGGACTGGTAGTCGGCGGCGATTTGATTCGTCAGCTCAAAAATAAGCCGCTCGGAGATGAACTGCTCATTTCCTCGGCAATGCTTCGATTTGAAAACGACCTCTTTCTTGACGACGTCCATATCGACGACGTGATGAAGGAGCTGAATATACACGTAACCCCCATCAATAACGACGGCGTTATGCTGCTTGATGCAATTTTGGGAGAGGAGGGGGAAAATGGCTAAACCTGTAATTGCGATTGTCGGCAGACCGAATGTCGGCAAAAGCACCTTATTCAATAAATTGGTTGGCGAGCGTATTTCTATCGTAGACGATACGCCCGGCGTTACCCGCGACCGTATTTACGGCGATGTGGAGTGGAGCGGACGAAAGGCGCTGCTGATAGATACCGGCGGCATCGAGCCGTTCTCCGATGATGTGATTTTGTCCCAAATGCGCGAGCAGGCGCAGCTTGCGATTGATACCGCAGACGCAATCATCATGGTGACGGACGTGCGTTCGGGTTTGGTCGCGACGGATGAAGAAGTGGCGAATATGCTGATAAAAAGCAACAAGCCGCTTGTCCTCTGTGTCAATAAGTGCGATTCAATCGGCGACCCGCCGCCCGAATTTTATGAATTTTACAAGCTTCCCTTAGAGCCGGTTGCCGTATCCTCCATACACGGACACGGTACAGGCGATTTGCTTGACGCTGTCTTTGAAAAGCTGGAAAGCTATGTGGAGGAGGAAGCCGACCCCGAGGTGATCTCTGTCGCGGTTATCGGCAGACCGAACGTCGGCAAATCCTCTCTGATAAACAAAATCACCGGTGAAAACCGCTGTATTGTGTCCGATATCGCAGGTACCACCCGCGACACGATTGATACGAAAATCGAGAACAAGCACGGCGTATTTAACTTTATTGATACCGCCGGGATGCGCCGCAAGAGCAAGGTGCTCGACCAAATCGAGCGCTATTCGATTTTGCGCGCAAAAACGGCGATTGAGCGCTGTGACGTCTGCGTGATTATGCTCGACGCCGAAACTGGCATCACCGAGCAGGATACCAAGGTCGCCGGATTGGCGCTCGAAGCGGGCAAGGCCTGTATTATCGCTGTCAACAAGTGGGACGCGATTGAAAAGGACGACAAGACCATGCAGAATTTCCGCAAGGATATCGAGCGTGATTTTGCCTTTATGAGCTATGCTCCGTCGGTCTTTATCTCCGCAAAAACAGGTCAGCGGCTTGACAATCTCTTTGAAAATATCGTTCATGTCGCCAATACGGCGACGACCCGTATCACAACCGGCTTGCTCAACGACCTGCTTGCGACTGCGACGGCTCGTGTTCAGCCGCCGACCGATAAGGGCAGACGATTAAAGATTTACTATATGACACAGGCTTCCGTGAAGCCTCCGACATTCATTTTCTTCTGCAACAGCGCCGAGTTGTTCCATTTTTCCTACCAGAGATATCTGGAGAACCGGCTGCGTGAGGCGTTCGATTTCAGCGGTACGCCGATCAGATTTGTAATAAGGGAGAAGAGCGACAAGTGAACTGGAATCCTATTATATGCAGTGTGGCGACAGCGGTCATCGCCTATTTGCTGGGCAGCTTCAGCCCCGCGATTGTCTTTACAAGATTGGCGATAAAAGAAGATATCCGCACGCTCGGCTCAGGTAACGCGGGCTTTACCAACGTGCTGCGTTCGGTCGGCGTCGGTCCTGCGGCGCTTACCATTATTTGTGACTTTTTAAAAGGAGTTGTCGCCGTGCTGATTGGCTGGTGGCTGTTTGCTTCCATGCCGATTACCAACGATGTTGCGCGGATAGAGTACGTCAAATATGCCGGCTATCTTGCCGGAGCTTTTGTCGTCATCGGACATTCCTTTCCGGTTTATTATAAATTTAAGGGCGGCAAGGGCGTTACGACTGCTGCCGCAGCGATACTGGTTATCGATTACAGGGTGTTTCTGCTGATATTAGCGACATTTTTGATTATTTTTCTCTGTACGAAATTGGTATCGCTCGGCTCGATCGCCTGTGCGGCGCTCTTTCCGGTTTATACCTGTTTGATAACCTATTTTTGCGATTATTTACCGTCGCTCGGGACGGAAAATGAAATCCGGTTTCGCTTTGTCCTGATTTCTACGGGGTGCGCTCTGGTCATCGGACAGATGATTATTGTGCGCCACCATTCGAATATTCAGCGGCTCTTAGCCGGACAGGAAAAAAAGCTCAAGGTAAAGAAAAATCCGCAAGTGAAATGATAAAAGATAGGGGTAACGTATGAAAAAAGTAATAGCTGTTTGCGTCGCTGTTTTGATTCTTTGTATGACGGCGATATCCGCATCCGCGTTGGATTACGGCTTTAATGTGGAAACGGTCAGTAAAGGGATTTATCTTGAAGAGCTGAATTCAGGCGTTGTTGTCTTTGAAAAAGACGCGGATGTACAGACGTATCCGGCGTCGACGACAAAAATCATGACCTATATCATTGTCGCGGAAAATGTCGCCGATTTTGACGGTACAATGGTGGAAATCACCGAGGACGCGTTGGCGACGCTCGACCCTGAGAGTTCCGTTATGGGACTGACCGACCATATCGGAGAGAGCTTTTCTGTCAAGGATCTGCTCTACGGTCTGATGCTTCCGTCTGGTAACGACGCGGCTCTGGTGCTTGCGACCTATGTCGGCAACGGCAGTATCGACGCTTTTGTGGAGCTGATGAATAACAAGGCGAAGGAGCTGGGCTGTGCAGGCACGCATTTTGCCAATCCTCACGGATTGTACGATCCCGATCATTATTCAACGCCGCGCGATATGGCGAAGATTACCAAGTATGCGTTAACGGTCAGGGACTTTGCCGAAATCTCCAACACCAAGCAGTATACGCCCGCAGGCTTTGAGGATCCGATCGTCACAACGAACTATATGATTGATAAAGACGGTCATAACGGCGATTACTACTATCCCTATGCAAAAGGTATCAAGACAGGCTTTACCGACGAAGCGGGAAGGTGTCTTGTCACCACGGCGGCGACGGATAGTTATAACTATCTTTGTATCGCGTTCGGTGCAGCGTATTCTTATGAAGATGATATCAACTACGCGATGCTTGACAGCATTAACCTGTATAATTGGGCTTTTGACAATATTGCTTATCAAACAGTTTATCCGACGACGGATGTAGTTGCGAATATCGAGGTCGACAATACAAAGGAGAATACCACGCTCGACCTTGTCCCTACGGCAGATGTGAAAGCGCTTTTGCCGGTTGGCTATCGGCCCGAGCTGATTACGACGCAGACCGATATGCCCGGGAGTGTTTCCGCGCCGATCAATCAGGGTAGCGTTGTCGGTAAGTTGAATGTCTATTATAACAACGAGTTGGTTACGACTGCTGAGCTTTGTGCCTCTGCGAGCATTGACGGCGATTCAAAATCGCAGCAGTCGAAGAGCGATACCGAGGATACGGTAAAGTTGATTTTGATTATCGTATTCATTGTCGCGACAGTGATTATTTTGCTTATCGTTTACCTCGTCGTCAATAAAGCACGCCGAAAAAAGCGCGAGGTACAACGGCATAGGCGCAGATATTATTGATAATGCTTGACTATTGCCCGCAAGAAGTATAGAATAGCGTTGTAATCATTATTTTGGAGGCTCGAATATGTCTGACTGTGTATTTTGTAAAATTATCAACAACGAAATTCCCTCAAAGCGCGTGTATGAGGATGAGCGTATTATCGCAATCCGTGACCTCAGCCCGCAGGCTCCGGTGCATGTCCTGTTTATCCCGAAGGAGCATATCTGCTGTGCTAACGCGCTGAATGACAGCAACAGCGATATTGTCGCGCACATCTTCTCAAAGATTCCCGCAATCGCTAAGGAGCTGGGACTGGAGAACGGCTACCGAGTTGTTAACAACTGCGGCGAGGACGGCGGTCAGACCGTCATGCATCTTCATTTCCACCTGCTCGGCGGAAAGAAGCTCGACGTCACTATGGCATGAAGAATCCGGCGTAAAATCGCAGGATTGATTATAAAAAGAAGAAGGTAAGGAATTATGGCAAAAACACATAAGATGACAATTGCCGGCTGTGAGCGCGAGCTGCCGCTGTGCGAGGTAAATGACAAGCTGGATATCGCCGCGTTTATTATGTTCGGCGACGTGGAAATCACCGAGAAAGCCGCAGAGGCGCTGTTAAAGGTTGCTCCCGAGCACGATATTGTTATAACCGCTGAGGCAAAGGGAATTCCGATTGGCTACGAGGTTGCGCGTCAGGGCTGCCGTGAGTATGTTGTCGCCCGAAAGGGGTTGAAGGTGTATATGCCCGACCCCATCAGCGTCAACGTAAAATCCATCACCACATTTAACTGCCAGACGCTTTATCTCGGCCGTGACGATGCGGATAAACTGAAAGGCAGACGCGTCCTGATTGTGGACGACGTTATCTCTACCGGCGAAAGCCTGAGGGCAGTTGAGGAGCTTGTTAAAGCGGCAGGCGGCAATATCGTCGGCAAGGTAGCGGTACTCGCCGAGGGCGACGCCGCTGACAGAGATGATATTATCTTCCTCGAGAAGCTCCCCGTATTTCCGAAGTAAGCAACCCACAACGTCAAATGAACAGGTGAGATTATGAAGCGAATCGCAGCACACATCGGACTGACAGCCTTTTGTGTGCTTGCGGTCGCTTTTTATTTGTCCGAAACGCTTAATTTTGCCCTGATGCTGACGATGGCGGCGTTGGCAATTCTGTTTTTGCTTATCAAAAAAGCGCGTAAGACGGTTGCATTACCGCTGATGGCAATAGTCGCGGCGCTGTCCTTCGGCGTAAACCTTGCGTATACCGCTCTTGCCGTGAAGCCGGTTACCAACCGCTTTTGCGGCGAAAATAAACGGATAGAAGCGACGCTCAGCGACGAAGCCTACCGTCAGTACTCAAAATACTATTACCGCCTCAAAACCGACAGCATCGACGGGGAAGAGGCAAATGTCAACATTCTGCTGAAAACGAACTCTCCGCTTGAAATCGAGCCGTTTGACACAATTTCCTTCTCCGCCGATATCAGCCCGACCGAAAATGATTATTATCGCTCGAAGGGCTATTATGTAACGGTAGACGCGCTCGGGGTGAGCTTTCAAATAACAGAGGCTGAATCCCGCCCGCTGTATTACCGGATTATTGAGCTTCGCCGCTCTATGCGCGCGGCAATCGAGGAATTCCTTCCCGAACGCGAGGCGAGCCTTTGTGAGGCAATTTTAATCGGCGACAAGTACAAACTTGATACCGCCGTAAAGAATGACTTCCGTATCTGCGGCGCGTCTTATTTTATCGTTGTATCGGGAATGCATTTTTCGGTGCTTGTCTGCCTGAGCATGTGGCTGCTCAAGAAGCTGCTGCGGAAGCGGTATCTGTATTATCCGCTGACCTATCTTGTGATTTTTCTGTATATGTTCGTCACGGGCTTACAGCCATCGGTGGTGCGCTCCGGCATCATGATGCTGATTCTGGTGACGGGTCGATGGGCGCTGCGTCAGGGTGATCCGCTGACTTCATTAGGGGTTGCGGGCTTTATAATGCCGTTTATCTTTTCACCCTACGGCTGCGGCGATATCGGGATGATTCTATCCTTTGCGGCTACGTTCTCCATTATTGTGTGGCAGAGCCCCATTTATGAAAAAATCAGTATCAAGAATCCGGGCGGGAACATTATCAAGCGCGGAATCAATGCCGTTCTCGCAATTGTTTCCGTCAGCCTTGCGGCGAATATCCTTGTTTTGCCGCTGTCTGTATTTTTATTCAACGGCTTTTCGCTGCTGACTCTGCTGTCGGCGCTGCTGCTTTATCCGTTGATTTGGCTGATAATGGTATTCGCGCTGTTTGTCTGCGTATTCTGCTACCTCGGGCCTTTAAAATATCTTGCGCTGCTGCTGTCATGGCCGCTGTACGGCGTCGCAAAGCTTACCTTATGGCTTGTCGATTCGCTTTCGGAGATTCCGTATGCCTATATCCATGTCAGGTCGCTGTATTTTTATATCTGGGTTGCGGTAACTCTTGTGCTCGGTTTGCTTGCATATTGTTTGAGAAAGCGCTGTTGGCTCTATCCTGTCGTCCTCTGGGTCTCGGCATTTCTCTTTTTCGGCGGAATGACGGTCAATACTATTGTACAACTGAACGTGAATCAGCTGAATTACATTGCAGGTGAACAGGGCGCGACGGTTTATCTCAACCGCAGCGGCAGAATTCATCTTCTGCGGTTCGATTGCGATTCTTCCTCCGCTTACCAAATGCTTCTTCAATTGACGGATGACTACGGCTGTGCGGAAAGCGCGGTGTGTACAAACTACACAGAACGCGTCAATTACAACCGCCTGTCGGATAAAGAGTTCTCCGTCAATCACTACCTGCTTTATCAAAATGTCAGTGAGGTGTATAACGGGAATGAACCGGAGCTGTCATTCGCAGGAGATTCTGTATTTATCCTTGATGACGACGTTGTTTTACGTACCGTTGAGCATGACAGAAAGATGTTGCTGTATTTAATGGACGGCAACAAATCTCTTTTGATGATTCCGACCGGATTTTCTTATGACGCGATTCCCGCCGATATGCGGTATGCGGATGTGATGATCGTCAACAAATATATAGAGGATTATGATAAGCTATCCTGCGATACGCTTTGCTTTGTCAATACTTCTGCTTCAAAAACGGCGCTGCCGCCACCGCAGTATGAAACGATTGATAAAGCTTCCGGGAAGCATTTGATTTTTGATATGAATTGACAGAAAATGACGCCGTTGCTATAATATAGCTATCAACAGGCTTGAGGTGCGCGATGATTAGTGAAAGCGAGCTGAAAAAACATCTGTCCTCGGGACAGTTTAAAAATTGCTATCTGGTGTTCGGCGAGGAAAAAATGCTCGTCAAGCGCGCAGTGGAGCAGATTGAAAAGAAGCTGACCGGCGGGAACGTCAACGACTTCAATTATCATGTATTCGGCGACGGCGCGCAGATGAATGAAATCTCTGTCAGCGCAGATATTATCCCGTTTATGGGCGGGTATAATATCGTCCGTATCAATGATATGGATATTGACAAGCTCAGAGCGGACGACTTTGACGCGCTGATGAAAATACTGAAAAGCGTCCCCGATACGACGGTAGTGATTATCGCTATGCCGACGCTGGAGGTAACGTCGAAAACCGCGAAAGCGCAGTTCAAGAAGCTGATTACCTATGCGGATAAAAACGGCGTGTGTATGGAGCTTGCTCACCGCACAGGACTTGCGCTGGAGCGCGACCTTTGTAAATGGGCGAACGCGGGCGGATGCACCATGAACGAGCTGACCGCGGCGATGCTGATTCAGTATGTCGGCGAGGATTTGAACCTGCTCAATACCGAAATGAAAAAGCTCACTGCCTACGCCGACGGCGGCGAGATCACCCGCGAGATGGTAGACCTGCTTGTCACGAAAAGCACGGAGGCGAGTATCTATGATTTGTTCGGCTTCATCATCGCGGGCAATACCGATAAAGCGATTTCGGCAATCTCCGCGCTGTATTACAACGGCGTGAGCGGCATGACGATTTGCTCGGTGCTGTCCAACGCATACCTTGACGCTTACCGTGCGCGCGTCGGTTCGGAGGCGGGGAAGAAGACCACCGAGATTGCCGCCGATTTTTCCTACGGCAGACGTGACTGGGTGCTCAACAAAGCGCTCAAGCAGATTCGCTCTGTCATGACGCCCGCGCTCAGGCGCAGCCTTGACGCGATTCTCGATACCCAGCTGCGGCTGGTAACCGAGGCGGTCGACGAGCGTACCGAGGTGGAAAAGCTTGTTTGCAGGCTTGTGCTGACTGCGGGTGACAAGAGTGATGAATAAGCTGGAGCTGAAGGAAGCGGTTATCGTCGAGGGACGCTATGACAAGATAAAGCTGAGCGAGGTTATCGCGACTCCCGTGATTGAAACAGGCGGCTTCCGTGTGTTCAAGGATAAGGAAAAGCAGGCGCTGATTCGACAAATTGCCGAAAAGCGCGGGATCCTGATTATGACGGACGTTGATTCTGCGGGCTTTGTGATTCGCAATTTTCTGCGCGGAATCGTACCCGAAAGCAGTATCAAGCACGCCTACATTCCGACGGTCGCCGGTAAAGAAAGCAGAAAAGCCGAGCCGTCCAAAGAGGGCAAGCTCGGCGTTGAGGGAATCGACAGAGATTTGCTTCTGCAAGCTATCCGCAGCAGCGGGGCGACGGTTCTCGGCGAGGAAACCTCAACCGGAGGCGGGATAACCAAGTCGGATTTTTATGACTACGGACTGAGCGGGCATGAGGATTCCGCAATATTCCGTAAAAGAATTTTAAAAGATTTAGGCTTACCCGAATACCTGACGGCGAACGCGATGCTGTCGGCAATCAACTGCCTGTTTATAAAAGAAGAATTTGAAAAATATATTAAACAATATTAAACAATAAAAACGGCTGCCACCTGAGTGACAGCCGTTTTGTGATGCTTTCGTTATTACATTTCCCAGTTGTGCCATACGTTCTGGATGTCGTCGTTATCCTCGAACATATCCAGCATTTTCTGCATTTGCACCTGAACCTCGGGGTCGTCAATCTTGGTGTAGTTGGACGGAACCTGCTCTACCTCGGCGGAAGCAAATTCATAGCCCTTTGCCGCGAGGTCGTCGCGAACCGCGCCGAAATCATCCGGCTCGGTGTAGATGGTGAAGATATCTTCGTCAGCCTCAAAGTCCGCTGCGCCTGCTTCCAAAGCGTCCTCCATCACGGTGTCCTCGTCCTTATCGAGCTCCTCGCGCTCAATCACAAGCACGCCCTTCTTTTCAAACATAAAGCTGACGCAGCCGGGGGTACCCATGTTGCCGCCGAATTTATCAAAGTAATGTCTGACGTCGCCCGCGGTACGGTTGCGGTTGTCGGTCAGCGCTTCGACGATGACCGCCACGCCTGAGGGACCGTAGCCTTCATAGGTGACAGCTTCGTAGTTGGCGCTTTCACCGCCCTGCGCTTTCTTGATAATACGCTCGATATTGTCGTTCGGGACGTTGTTCGCCTTCGCCTTGGCGATACATTCTCTCAGCTTTGAGTTGACGTTGGGGTCGGCGCTGCCGCCGTCGCGAATCGCGACGATCAGCTCTCTGCCGATTTTGGTGAACACCTTGGCGCGCGCGGCGTCATTTTTCCCTTTTTTCTGCTTAATGGTACTCCATTTATTATGTCCGGACACTGTTTATCATTCCTTTATTGTTTATTAACGATACCAATATACCATATCTTGGGAAATAATGCAATTATTAATTACAGTTTTGTAACAACTCTATTGCCTGTTAAGGCGCGCGGTGATAAAATACAGAGTAAGGATTGAATAAGGAGTGAGTATGATGGTCATGTCAATGACCGGCTTCGGCAGAGCTGAGATTTCTGTCGGTACCCGCGACATTATCGTAGAGATTAAAAGCGTCAACCATCGCTACTACGAGTTTTCCTGCCGCACGGGACGCGGCTACAGCTTCCTTGAGGAAAAGCTCAAGAAGTATGTCGGCGAGAGCGTCAGCCGCGGCAAGGTGGATATGTATGTATCCGTTACCGAGAATGACGATACCTCGGTTGAGGTAGAGCTGAATAAGCCCCTTGCAAAGGGATATATCGACGCGATGCAGACGCTTGCGGCGGAATATGATATTCAGGATGATATTTCGGTTTCCGTGCTGGCGCGTATCGGCGATATCTTCCAGATTCACCGTCCGCCTACAGACGAGGACGCGGTGTTCAACGATGTGAAGGTCGCCGTTGACGAGGCGATGTCGCACTTTCTTGAGATGCGCCGTGCCGAGGGTGAAAAGCTGCGCGAGGATATTCTCTCCCGCGCCGGGCATATTATCGAAATCGTCGGCGAGATTGAGGAGCGCTCTCCCGTAACCGTTCAGGAGTACCGCGACAGATTGTATAACAAGCTCAAGGATGTTCTGCAGAGCAATAATATCGACGAGCAGCGGATTCTGACCGAGGCGGCGATTTTTGCCGATAAGGTCGCCGTGGATGAAGAAACCGTCCGTCTGCGCTCGCATTTTGACCAGATGAAGACGTTTTTGGATTCCGATGAGCCAGTCGGCAGGAAGCTCGATTTCATCGTACAGGAGATGAACCGTGAGGCGAACACCATCGGCTCTAAGGTGACGGATTCCGAGCTTGCCCACAAGGTTGTGGAAATCAAGGGCGAAATCGAGAAAATCCGCGAGCAGGTTCAGAATATCGAATAACGGAGGATGCTATGCGTTTTGTCAATATCGGCTTCGGCAATGTTGTGAATATCAGCAAGATCGTTTCCGTTGTCAGCCCCGATTCCGCGCCCATCAAGCGTGTTGTCCAGATGAGCAAGGCGGCGTCTACCCTGATTGACGCGACCTTCGGCAGAAAATGCAAGGCGGTTATCATCACCGACAGCGAGTATATCATCCTGTCAGCGCTTACTACCGAAACGATTGCGTCGCGTATGGAGGAGGCTAAGGATGAGTAAAGGCTTATTGGTTGTATTTGCGGGTGCGTCCGGCGTCGGCAAGGGCACGATAATGAAACGCCTCCTTGCCGGAAATCCCAACATCCGTCTGTCCGTTTCCGCTACGACCCGTGCGCCGCGCGAGGGAGAGGTCAACGGCAGAGAGTATTATTTTGTTACGCGCGAAGAATTCGACGATTTGCTGGCGAAAGACGGCTTTCTGGAGCATGCCGAGTATGTCGGCAACTGCTACGGTACGCCGAAGGAGCCTGTGTTCCGTATGCTCGACGAGGGGCTGGATGTTTTTCTCGAGATTGAGCTAAAGGGCTTTTTGCAGGTCAAGAAGGCATATCCCGAGTGCGTGAGCATTTTTATTGTGCCGCCTTCGTTTGAAGAATTGCAGGCCCGCCTGCACGGCAGAGGAACAGAGAGTGAGGAGGTTATCGCCGAGCGGCTAAAAACCGCCCGCGAGGAGCTGGAGCATCGCCATCTGTTTGATTATGTTGTTGTTAATGATGACGCCGACCGCGCCGCCAATGAGGTGCTGTCCATCATTTCCGATAGAAAGAGTATAAAGGAGTAAGAGTTATGAAAAGAGTATCTTTAGATGATATGCTGACCGGCAAGGAGAGCCGTTATGCGCTCGTTATCGGCGTTGCAAAGCGTGCCCGCGAGATTGCCGATGATTTTAAGGAGGAGGGCGTAATCACGGAGGAAAAGCCCGTCCTCTTAGCCATTGAGGATTTCAAAAATCACAAGTACAATATTCTGGAAGAAGACTGATACGACCGTGAGTGCCGCTATCGCCCGCGTTGCTGTGGAAAACGCCGTCTATCATTTTGATAAAGAGTTCAGCTACCTCATCCCGTCCGGTATCGAGAGAGATTTGACGGGGTGCAGAGTTGTTGTACCGTTCGGCAGGGGCAACGCGCGCCGTCAGGGAATCGTCACGGGTATCGGCGAAACCGGGGATACTGAAAAGCTCAAGGAAATCGCAGAGGTTCTCGACGACGAGCCTGTCCTGTCGCATGAGCAGCTCGGAATGTGCGCCTTTATGAAGGAGCATTATTTCTGCGCTTACTACGACGCGGTAAAGGCAATGCTTCCCGCGGGGATCAACTACCGCCTTTCGGTCGATTATTCCGTCAGCAGTTCACTCGGCGACCGCTTCTATGACTTGCCTGATGAATGGCGCAGGATCGTCACCATTATTCGTTCAAAGAATAATAAAGTGGAGAAAAACGCCTTACTGGCGGAGCTGGGCTATTCCGATACCGCTGTATTAGATGAAATGGAAGCGGACGGCGTACTGGTCAAAGCTGATTCCGCTTTGCGGCGTGTCGGCGATAAGACGGTTAAAATGCTGCGTCTGACTGACGACTATGCGGATATCGTTGATTCCGTGAAGCTCAGTCAAAAGCAGCAGAGCATTGTCGAGCTGCTGCAATCCGTCGGTTCGGCTTCCGCGAAAGAAATCTGCTATTACACGGGCGTCACCTCGTCCGTACCCGATACGCTGGTCAAAAAGGGAATCGCCGAATATTTTGACGACGAGGTGTTTCGCGTGCCGAAAACCACTGATGTTGTCAGGAAGAATGTTACGCTGACCGGTGAACAGCAGAAAGCTTATGACGAGCTGTTATCGCTGTATCGCGGTGAAAATGCGGAAATATCCCTGCTGTACGGCGTGACCGGCTCCGGCAAGACCTCGGTGTTCTTCAAGCTGATGGAGCAGGCGGTCGAGGACGGCAAGGATGTTATCGTTATGGTGCCCGAAATCGCACTGACCCCGCAGCTGCTTGCAATGTTCAAGGCACATTTCGGCGATAAGGTCGCGGTATTTCACAGCGCCTTATCCCTCGGCGAGAGGTTGGATGAATATAAACGTATCCAGCGTGGAATCGCTAAGATAGCGGTCGGAACGCGTTCGGCTGTTTTCGCGCCGTGCCGTAATCTCGGACTGATTATCATGGACGAAGAGCAGGAGCATACCTATAAGAGCGAAGCAAAGCCCCGCTTTAACGCGAAGGATTTAGCCCGTTATCGCTGCTCCTATCACAAGGCGCTGCTGCTGTTGTCCTCCGCGACCCCGAGCGTTGAAAGCTTCTATTATGCAACGACCGGCGCTTATCATCTGCATACGCTGACAAAGCGCTACGGAGAAGCGACCCTGCCCGAGGTGATTATCGAGGACATGAACGAGGAGGTCGCCGTCGGCAATACCGGTAGCTATTCGAGCAGACTTTTGCAAAGTATCGAAGATAATCTCGATAACGGCAAGCAAAGTATTCTTCTGCTCAACCGCAGGGGCTACAATTCCTTTGTCACCTGCAACAGCTGCAAGGAGCCGCTGACCTGTCCGAACTGCTCTATCTCGCTGACCTATCACAGCGCTAACAACCGGCTGATGTGCCACTACTGCGGCTATTCCGTAAAGTATACGGGCGAATGTCCGACCTGTCACAGCCACAGCCTCAGACTATCGGGTACGGGTACGCAGCGGGCGGAGGTGGAGCTTGCGGAGATATTTCCGCAGGCGCGGATTCTCCGCATGGATACCGACAGCACCATGACGCGCTCGTCGCATGAGAAGAAGCTCGACGCATTCGCGCGCGGTGATTATGATATTCTTGTCGGTACGCAGATGGTCGCCAAGGGACTGGACTTTCCGAACGTCACCTTAGTAGGCGTTCTGAACGCCGACAGGATGCTGTATATCGACGACTACCGCAGCTATGAAAACACCTTTTCATTATTAACGCAGGTGGTCGGACGGTCGGGCAGAGGCAAGGATAAGGGCAGGGCAATTATTCAGACCTTCACCCCCGAAAATCCGATTATTTCCCTCGCCGCCCGTCAGGATTACGACGCGTTTTACAAATCGGAAATCGCGCTGCGAAAAGCGATGCTGTACCCGCCGTTCGCGACGATTTGTCTGGTCGGCTTTGTAAGCGACAACGCCCGCAAATCCACCGAAGCCGCAAGAGCCTTCTTTACGCAATTGACCGCTTTACTGAAAACCGGTTATCCCGATATGCCGCTGAGGATCCTCGGCCCCGTACCGGCGTCGGTTTTTAAGGTAAGCAATAAATACAGATATAAATTGATTTTAAAATGCCGCAATGACCGCCGCTTCCGCAAAATGCTCGGCGAGATGCTGGTGGCGTTCTCTAAGGAGCGCGCGTTCAGCGACGTTACGGTATATGCGGACGTCGATCCGCATGAAATATAGGAGTGATAACATGGCGTTACGAAATATCGTCAAGGAGGGCGACCCGATTCTCACGAAGAAATGCCGCCCCTACGAAAAATATGATAAAAAGCTCTGGGATTTGCTCGACGATTTGACCGATACCCTTATCGAATCCGGCGGCGTAGGGCTTGCCGCACCGCAGGTCGGTGTCATGCGCCGCGCGTGCGTGATTGACGTCGGCGACGGTCCTGTTGAGTTTGTTAACCCCGAGATCATCGAGGCCGAGGGTGAGCAGGAGGTACAGGAGGGCTGCCTGAGCTGTCCCGACCAGTTCGGCATTATCCGCAGACCGCAGCACGTCAAGGCGCGGTTTTTTGACCGTGACGGCAACGAATGTACGATTGAGGGTGACGATTTGTTCGCACAGGCGATGTGCCACGAATTCGACCATCTCGACGGTATTATCTTCAAGACGAAGGTGATTCGGATGCTGACCGAGGAGGAGCTCAGAGAAATGAGAGAAGAGCAGAGCGGGCCGGGAGAAGAAGAATGAAGCTGATTTTTATGGGTACGCCGGATTTTGCCGTGCCGTGCCTTGAAAGCTTGATTGACGCGGGACATGAGGTGCTTGCCGTCTTTACCCAGCCCGACAAGCCTGTCGGCAGAAAGCAGATTCTCACCCCGCCCGACGTCAAGGTCTGTGCGTTAAAGCACGGTTTGACGGTATATCAGCCGAAGTCCCTGCGTGACGTTGAAGCGATGGATATTATCCGCAGCCTGAGTCCCGACGCGATCATCGTCGCGGCTTACGGAAAGATTCTGCCGAAGGAAATGTTGGATTTTCCGAAATACGGCTGTATCAATGTGCACGGCTCATTGCTGCCGAAATATCGCGGCGCCGCGCCGATTCAGTGGTCTGTCATCAACGGAGACGCCGAGACCGGCGTGACGATTATGCAGATGAACGAGGGCGTTGATACGGGCGATATTCTGATGAAAATTTCGATTCCGATTGGGATTGACGACACTGCGGAATCTATGTTTGAAAAGCTCTCTGCGCTCGGCGGAGAAGCCCTTGTCGAAGCGCTTGAAAAGCTCGAAAGGGGAGAGCTGACGCCTGAGAAGCAGGAGGAAAGCGTCGCCACCTACGCGCCGATGCTGAGCAAGGATATCGCATTGATTGATTGGCATAATAGCGGTTCAGCCGTGCATAATCTCGTCAGAGGTCTGTATAGCTGGCCGGTTGCATATACTGTTTTAAACGGCAAAAAACTGAAAATCATCCGCACCTCTCCTTGTGATAAAAAGGGCGAGGCGGGGACAATCCTTTCCCTCGACCCGCTGACCGTTGCGTGCGGCGACGGCTCCGTTGTGATTCACGAATTACAGCTTGAGGGCAAAAAACGGATGGATTCAAAAGCCTTTCTCGTCGGCCATCAGTTGAAAACCGGCGAAAAATTAGGAGGATAAAACTATGGGCTATATGTATTATGACTGGACATGGTTTGTCTTTATGGTACCGTGTCTGCTGCTTTCCATGTATTGCAGCGTAAAGGTGCAAACTACCTTCAACAAGTATTCCGGAATATCGAATTCCCGCATGATGACGGGCGCTCAGGCGGCGGCGGAGCTGCTGCGCGCCAACGGCGTTACGGGCGTGACCATCGAGCACGTCAGCGGAAACCTGACCGACCACTTTGATCCGCGCTCCAACACGATTCGTCTGTCAGATGCTGTATATGCGTCTACCTCTGTCGCAGCGGTCGGCGTAGCGTGTCACGAGGCGGGACATGCCTGCCAGCACGCTGAGGGCTATTTCCCGAACAAGCTCCGCTCGGCAATCGTGCCTGTCGCCAACATCGGCTCCAAGCTGAGCTGGTTCCTCATTATTATCGGCTTATTGCTGCCGACGCAGTTTAACTTTGTTGTCACCATCGGTATTATCTTTTACTCGGCGTCGGTGCTGTTCACACTTGTGACGCTCCCTGTCGAATTCAACGCTTCCTCTCGCGCACTGAAAACGATCAAGGCGAACCGCTTTCTCAGCGAGCAGGAATATCCCGGAGCGAAAAGCACCCTCCAAGCCGCGGCTATGACCTATGTCGCCGCCGCAACAGCTGCAATAATGCAGCTGCTCAGACTGATTCTGATTTCCTCAAACCGCAACCGATAACTTTCATTCAGGAGTAACGCAATGGCTAACGTACGCAAAATCGCATTTGACGTGATATCGCGCGTTCTGTACGAGGACGCGTACTCGGCGATTGCAATCAACAGCGCGGTAAAGGAAAATCAGCTCAATTCTCTGGACGCTTCCTTTCTGTCAGCGCTGGTCTACGGCGTGCTGGAGCGCAAGCTGACGCTGGAGTATATCATCCGTCAGTATTCCTCCGTCCGTATCAAAAAGATTGAAAACAAGACGCTGATTGTCCTTTATCTGGGCGTTTATCAGCTTGCTTTTATGGACAAGGTACCCGACAGCGCGGCGGTCAATGAGAGCGTCAAGCTGTGCAAAAATCTGCGCCTGTATAAGAGCGCGGGCTTTGTCAACGCGGTTCTGCGCAATTTTGTGCGTGCGGATAAGGCGTACCACTTACCTGACGAAAGCGACAAAACCAAGTATCTGTCAATCAAGTATTCCTGCCCCGAGCCTTTGGTGGACGATTGGCGCGGGCAGTACGGCGACAGTGTGACCGAAAAGATTCTCAGCGGATTTCTCGGCAGACCTCCCGTCACCGTGCGTGTGAATACCTTAAAAACCACGAAAGCGGAATTGATGAAGGCGTTGGCGCAGCGGGGGATAGAGACGGAGGAAAATTCTTTTTTAGAAAATTCGCTTCACCTCAGTCATACAGGCTCGCTGGACGCGATTCCCGAATTCCGCGAAGGACATTTTTTTGTCGAGGACGGCGCCTCTCAGCTATGCGCGGAGCTTTTCGGCGCGCGGGAGGGCGACACAATATGCGACGTGTGTGCCGCTCCGGGAGGAAAATCTTTTTATTCTGCAATCCGCATGAATAATAACGGAAAGATTTATTGCTACGATATTCACCCGCATAAGCTGAAATTAATCGAGGACGGAGCAACCCGGCTCGGCATTGATATTATCAGCGCCGCTCAGCGTGACGCG
The DNA here is from genome assembly GCA_905235715.1 of uncultured Ruminococcus sp. Taxonomy (GTDB): domain Bacteria; phylum Bacillota; class Clostridia; order Oscillospirales; family Acutalibacteraceae; genus Ruminococcoides. Next base: position 84,122 of record CAJONB010000007.1, read on the forward strand.
GCGGATGAACAGTCTGAACTGCCTAAATGTGACCGCATTTTGTGCGATGTACCCTGTTCAGGGCTTGGAATTCTGCGCCGAAAGCCCGAAATTCGTTACAAAACAGACACAAATATTGACATATTGCCAAAGTTGCAATACAGTATATTGTGTGTAAGCGCGTCGGCACTCCCAACAGATGGGATTCTTGTGTATTCCACCTGCACCCTGCGGGCGTGTGAAAACACAGAAATTATCGAACGCTTTTTACGGGAGCATCCCGACTTCCGCCCCGAGCCGCTGATTTTGCCGCAAGGCTTTGAGCGGCAAGTCAAAGAGGATGACCACTGCCTGACCGTTTTGCCGGGCGTTTACAATACCGACGGCTTTTTTATTGCCAAGCTCAGGAGGATTTCGCATGAAGCTTGATATCAAGTCCATGAACCTCGACGAGCTGACCGCTTATCTCACTGAAAACGGTTTTGAAAAATTCCGCGCGAAGCAGGTGCTTTCCTGGATAAAACAGGACGCGTCCGGTTTTGACGAGATGACGAATATCCCCGCAAGGCTGCGCGATTTTCTCAGCGAGAACACCTATTTTGCAAAAGCGGAGATCGTCCGCACCCAACGCTCGAAGCTCGACGGTACCGTCAAATTTCTTTTTCAGTTATATGACGGCGAGTATGTCGAGGGCGTTTTGATGCGTTATCATCACGGACTGAGCGTCTGTATTTCCACGCAGGTCGGCTGCAAAATGGGCTGTACCTTCTGCGCGACAGGCAAAAGCGGGTTTTCCCGCTCACTGACCGCGTCCGAGATGATTGCCCAGATTCGTTCCGCCGAGCTGGATGCGGGGGAGAGAATCTCCAATGTTGTCCTGATGGGTATGGGAGAGCCGTTTGATAACTACGATAATGTTATCCGCTTTTTGCGGCTGGTATCCTCTGAGGATTCGCTGCATATCGGTATGCGTCACATTACGGTTTCCACCTGCGGGATTGTTCCGCGCATGATGGATTTCGCCGATTTACAATTGCAGTGCGGCTTATCCGTATCGCTTCACGCACCGGATGACGCTTCGCGTTCGCGAACGATGCCTGTGAACCGCCGTTATCCCATCAGTGAGGTTATCGACGCCTCAAAATATTATATAAAGAAAACCAACCGTCGGATATCCTTTGAGTACGCGCTGATCAGCGGCGAGAATGATTCCGACGAATACGCGCAGAGCTTGGCGGCTCTACTGTCCGGCATGCTGTGCCATGTGAACCTGATTCCCGTCAACAATGTTACGGGAGCGGGATACCGTAAAAGTACAATCAAAAGGCAGAACGCCTTTGTAAATATTCTGTCTGCGGCGGGTGTCAACGCGACCGTGCGAAGAACGCTCGGCTCTGATATTGACGCGTCATGCGGACAGCTCAAAAGAAATTTTACGAAAGGGGATGTGTGATATGGAGATATTTTCAAAGTCGGATATCGGCTTGGTTCGGCATGAGAATCAGGATTCGTCGGCTTTCTCCGTCATATCCTCCGACTGCGTATGGGCAGTGATCTGCGACGGTATGGGCGGCGCCAACGGAGGCAAAGTCGCCTCGTCGATGGCGGTCGAGCATATTACCGAGTCGCTCAACGCAAACTATCGTGACGAAATGAACAGTGAGGAAATCGCGGATTTGATGATTTCGACGGTGGAAGAGGCAAATGCGCTGATTTACCATGCCGCTATGGATAACAGCGACCTTGCCGGTATGGGAACTACCTGTGATTTGGTCTTTGTCCGCAACAGCACCGTTCATGTCGTCCACGTCGGCGACAGCCGCACCTATTCGATTCGCGGAGGAAAAATCCTACAGCTGACGGAGGATCATTCCGTTGTGCAGGAGATGGTTCGCTGCGGCGAGCTGACCCCCGACGAAGCCCAGAATCACCCGAATAAGAATTTTATCACCCGCGCGCTCGGTGTGAATCACGAGGTACATATCGACTACATTGAGGCGGAGTTCGCCTACGGCGACGTTCTGCTGATATGCTCGGACGGTCTGTCCAATCATGTGCCGCGTGCAGATATGGTCAAGACCGTACACGAGAACCGCGGTGTGATGCTGATAGACACACTGGTGGAAATTGCGAAACGCAACGGCGGCAGCGATAATATCACCGTTACCGTAATTTACTAAGGAGTGACCTGATATGGATAAATATACAGGCAAAAAGCTTGACGGAAGATACGAAATACGTGAGCTGATCGGCGTCGGCGGCATGGCGAATGTGTACCATTGCTACGACACGATTGACGCGCGCGAGGTCGCAATCAAGATTTTGAAGGACGAATTCCTCGACAATGAGGATTTTATCAGACGCTTCAAAAATGAGAGCAAGGCTATCGCCATGCTGAATCATCCGAACATCGTCCGTGTATACGACGTCAGCTTCGGCGATATGATTCAGTATATCGTCATGGAATATATCGACGGTATCACTCTCAAGGAATATATCGATATGCAGGGCGTGCTGGACTGGAAGGAAACCGTCCACCTCACGACCCAGATTTTGAAGGCGCTTCAGCACGCACATGAAAACGGTATTGTTCACCGCGATATCAAGCCGCATAATATCATGCTTTTGCAGGATGGCACCATCAAGGTGACGGACTTCGGTATTGCGCGCTTTTCCTCTAACGCGACCCGCACCATGACCGAGCAGGCTATCGGTTCGGTGCATTATATCGCGCCCGAACAAGCACGCGGTGAAAAGACCGACGGTAAGACAGATATCTACTCCGTCGGCGTGATGATGTATGAAATGCTCACCGGCACGCTGCCCTTTGACGGCGACTCCGCCGTTTCTGTCGCGCTCATGCAGCTGCAGGCAAATCCGCGCCGCCCGCGCGAGATTAACCCCGATATTCCTGAGGGTCTCGAGGAAATCACCATAAAGGCGATGCAGAAGAATCCCGACGACCGCTATCATTCCGCGGTGGAAATGCTCTCGGATATAGAGCGCTTCCGTCTGAATCCGAGCATCCGCTTCGGCTATCAGTTCCAAGCTGTCAAGCGTAATGCGGATATCGGCAAAAAATCAAAGACCTCCTCGCGGTCCGATGGGGATGATGACGTTCCGCAGAATATGATTTATGATGACGACGCGCCTGTTCGCAGTCCCGCGCTGTCCGCAATCAAGGGCGTTATCATCGCCGCAATCATTGCGCTGCTGGTGTTCGGCGGCATCGCGCTGTATAAGGATTATGTCGCCTCCAAGCCGGAGGAGCTTGAGGTGCCGAACTTTGTCGGTATGACCCTTAAGGAAGCCCAAACACTCAGCAACGGTAAATTCAACTTTACGCAGGAGTATCGCTACAGCGCGGCGATTCCTGTTGATACCATTATCGAACAGAATCCCTCCGGCGGCGCTAAAAAGGTGCAGGAAGGCTCTACGATCGAGCTGGTTGTTAACTCTGCCGATACCGAGGTCGTTGTACCGTACCTCAACACAGCTATCGGTACCGAAGATATTGTCGCCCACCTGGAGGCGGTAAATCTTGTTCCGAAGATTCTTTATGTTGAAAGCGAGCAGACCGCGATGAAGGTCGATGCCGTATTCCCTCCTGCCGGTTCTTCGCTGAAAATCGGCTCGACTGTTTATGTTTTTGTCAGCAAGGGTATCACAAAAGAGCCCGTCACAATGCCTGCTATCAAGGGCTATACCGCTGATGAAGCAGTTAAGATGCTTGAGGAGGCAGGAATTACCGATTATGCGATAGAGTATGACGACTATATCCAAGCGGATAAGGACGAGGTCGTCCGGCAGAATCCGCTGCAGGGCAGTGTGATTTCTCCTGACTATAAGGTAACAATCGTCTGCTCTAAGGGCGAGAATCAGGACAAGACTCAGACCATCCTTGTTGACCTGCCGAAGGAGGAGCAGGATCAGGTTCGCTTGACCGTTTTGATTGACGGCGCAATTGATCAGGATAACAGCAAGGAGGTTATCCCTGCTTACAGTCCGACCTATACCCTCAAATTCAAGGCAAAGGATAATGTAACCGTTCTGATTCTTCTCAATGACGAGAAATACCGCGAGTATACCGTCGATTATAAGACCGGCTATGTAGAGCTTGTCAACGCCTATTCATATACGGTACAAAATCCCGAAACGCCGACATCCGCTTATGTCGACCCCGAACCTCAGACGGAATATGTTCCCGAGGAGGCGGATATCAATCCCGATGAAACGGCGATTATGGATGATGACGGCGTATACGAGCTATGATAAAGACAGAAGGATTAATCGTTAAAATCACCGGCGGCTTCTATTATGCAGAGGCCGCCGACGGCATACATGAATGTAAAGCGCGCGGCGTCTTTCGCAAGCGCGGCACCTCACCTCTGGTAGGCGACAGGGTGGATATCACCGTTCCCGACGACGGCTACTGCTCGATTGACGCGATCCATGAGCGGAAGAATTCGCTTGTTCGCCCCGCGATAGCGAATCTGGATATTTTAATGATAATCAGCTCGGTCAGAGAGCCGAACGCGAATCTGTATCTGATTGATAAGATGACCGCCGCTGCTGTCAATAAGAGTATCGAGCCTGTCGTCGTCTTTACAAAGACCGACTTAGGCTCCGCAACTGAAATGGTTGAGATTTACAGAAAGGCCGGTATCCGCTGCTTTGAGTTCTCCGCCGTTGATATGCGGGGGATAGAGGACGTCAAGGCGGTGCTCAAGGATAAGGTCACTGCCTTTTGCGGCAACTCCGGCGTCGGAAAATCCACCTTGCTCAATTCGCTGTTTGCTGTCCTTGCAGACGGGTGAAATCAGCGACAAGCTCGGCAGGGGCAGACATACGACCCGCACCGTTGAGCTGTTCAAAAAGCACGGCGGCTACATTGCCGATACGCCCGGCTTCTCTACCTTGGATATTGAGCGCTTTGAACTGATTCGCAAGGACGAGCTGAAATTCGCCTTTCCCGAATTTGAACCGTATTTCGGCACCTGCAGATTCAATTCCTGCAACCACCTTTGCGAAAAGGGCTGCAGCGTGATTGAAGCCGTCGAAAACGGCGTAATCCCGAAGTCCCGCCACGACAGCTACGTCCGTATGTACAACGAGGTCAAGGACATCAAGGACTGGCAAATGACATAGAAAAATCGAGGGTGCCGCCTTTACGGTCGCGCCCTCTTTTATCAGCTTCGTAGTAACATATCGGTGCTGCGAAATTTTTTTGTAAAATTTCTAAAAAAGTATTGACATACCGGAATAACAATGTTATATTATACACACAGGAGGTTAATTAATGAAGTAATTAACCAAATGACAGTAAAATCAAATCGGTAAGTACAGCGCCGATTCAGATTCAACTTCCTACAGCCTCTTAACATAATCAATATATTTCATCAATAAAAACGCGGGATCCCGATGGGTTCCGCGCTTTTATTTTGATAGGAAGCCCGTTTTTATCTTTACGTGGTGTAACTCAACTTCTTATGGTAAGCCTTTGTATCCTGCAAATTTTTGTTGTTTCTGTGACTGCTTTGGCTCAGATATAAAAAATCTATTGCAAATTTTAGATAGTTATGATACGATAAGTATGCCAACTAATTTACAATTTAATTCAGTACAATACTTGCACTAACAGTATTAGTATAATTGTACCCTCTTTTCATACAGTAATATCAAGAGTGTTTTTTGCTTGTGTAAAAAACACAGCTCTGACTTATTAGAACACCTTGATATTATATTGAAATTTGGGTTTGTACTAGTATTGTAAATTAGTTTGGCGACTATCGGAGCTATGTGTTTTTCGGCGCGTAACTTCGGTTGTGCGCCTTTTTTATTTGCATGATTTGCAGAATAAAAAGATTTCTTAGTCCGTTCAGCTTGTTAATGCGCTACAACAAGCGACGGCTATGAAAAATGCGCACAAAGCAGTGATTTATTTTACACTATTATTAAGGAGGAAAAGATAATGAAGAAAATTGTAGCGTTACTTATGGCGGTTCTGCTTGTTATGACCTTTACGGCATGCGGCGGAGAAAAATGGCCTACCTCAGGATTGGGTGCTATGTTGCCGGCTCCCGGCTCGGGAAAGTTAGAAGTTCATACTAATAAAGACAATTTTCGAGCAACGCTCGATAAGGCTAAGGATGATGAATTCGAAAAATATGTTCTTGCTTGTGAGGATGCGGGATTTACAGTCGAGGAAGAAAAAGACAACAGTTCTTTTGTTGCGTTCAACAAAGACGGATATAAGTTAGAAATAAATTCGTACAGCGATAATACTTTAAAAATATACCTGTATTCTCCTATCGAATTGGGCACGCTCAGATGGCCCGGCGGAAAAGCAGGAAAGTTGATTCCTAAGATAGAAACAAGCTTGGGGAGCACAGAACGCGAAGATGAAAACAGCTTCTTCCTTTATGCAGGAAATATTACATTAGAGCAGTTCAATGATTATATTGACAAATGTACTGACGCGGGATTTGATATTGACTATAGCAGAGACGATAAATACTATAGTGCATATAATAATGACGGATATCTTCTATATTTGAGTTATGAAGGCTTCAATATTATCAGTATCAGTATGGAATACGACGCAGATGACGATGTTGATGACGAACCGACTGAGAAGCCTGAGAAACCAACCGAAAAGCCAACCGAAAAGCCAACCGAGAAAAAAGCAGAAGCTCCAAAAGAAGATAATGATAGTAATAAAAAGTCTGATTCCATAGATCAGGACATAATTCGTGACGATATTAAAAAGGCAATTGACAGTTACGAAGAGTTCGTTGATGAATATTGCGAATTTATGAAGAATTACGATGCGTCTGATATTGAACAAATTAAAAAATTGTCTGAGCTAACTACAAAAGAGTTAGAAGTAACTAAGGATTTTAATGCGATTGAAGATAAAGAGTTAACAGACGCGGAGGCTTTATACTATTCAGAAGTATCTTTGCGCTGTTCGCAGAAAATGTTAGAAGCTGCTCAGTACTGATTATATTCCGGTATGAAAACAGTTGATATGACTTGTCCTCACTGCGGCGGAAAACTGTCGATCAATGAAAACCAAACAAAAGCGACATGTGATTATTGTGATTCCGTGATTTTACTGAAAGAAGAGAAAGAATTCGATAATGCAAACCATTTCGAAAACTTAGGATATGAGTTTGAAAAAGGACGACAGAGGGCAAAGCAAGAAGCTTTTCAGCAGAATGCTTCTGTTAATTACGGTCAAAACGTTTATGTGAAGAAAAAGCGGCATACTTTTTGGTGGGTAATGGGATGGATTTTTATCTTTCCTATCCCGATAACAATTATCATAAGCCGTAACAAGACAATGAAAACTTGGTTAAAAACCGGAATCATTGCATTATCATGGTTTGTTTATTTGTTGATAGGTTTTATAAATCAATAGATATATCAGCATATAATCGAAACGAAATTGCGACAACAGGGAGTACCGAATCGTACTCTCTGTTGTCGTTTTAACCGGTTAGAATTTAGCGGCATCCCCATTATAACGTCTATCATTACGGCTTTTTGTTAACTTTGCGGCTGCTTTTGTTAATTTTATTGCAAATCAGAGATAGTTATGATACGATAAGTATGCCAACTGATTTACAATTTAATTCAGTACAATACTTGCAATAACAGTATTAGGAGGTTTGGCTTTTGCGTAGAAAAGAAGTGGTAAGATGTTTTATAAAAAACTTTTCAGAGTTTTTGTATAATAACAATTATCATTTATATAAGAATTGTTTTATCAAGTATCAAAACGGAGTGCTTAATAGAGTCAGCGTTTGGACACGTAAAACGATTGATACTGTTTCTTTAGATATTATTCACTTCTGTAAACCTATTTACGAGGATTTTGTCAGCATAGAAGATGAAAACGAAAATGATGATTTTTCGTTGGCTCAATGTGCTTTTGCCGATAGTATTCTCAACGATATATATTGGAGCTTTGAATATGGAAATATCGATGACATGAACACGATAATGCAAACAGTTTTTACTGTATATAAAGATTATTTTGTTCAATTTGATTCAAAAAGCATTGATGACTATAATGCAAATTCTCAGAAATATTTTCAAAAGCTTAATAGTAAAAGAGAGACAGATCCTGCTGAATATATTTCAGAATTGTTTTCAGGAGAGGCGTCAGTGGATTCTTTACCCAAAGACAGAAAGAATAAAATCGTTGAATTATTGGTAAATGCAAGATATACGAGTTATTATATCATTCAACGGCTTAATGAAATATCGCAGTATACATCTTGCAAGGATATAGTAGATGAACTTAACTTAACTCTTGAAAGTGTCAATGATTTTAACAAAGAGATTGAATACATACAAGCTTTATGTTATGACGATAAGGACGATTTAAAAACAATGCAAAATCAAGAAGATGTTGAACGAAACAGAATTATTGAGAACAATCATAAGCTTCTCTTAGATGCAGGATTGATCGAGCAATCAAAATAGCTTTGCGACAACAGGGAGTACCGAACCGTACTCTCTGTTTTCGTTTAACTGTTAAGAAATCACCGGAAAATCATTGACACTCGGTATCTATTGATATATAATATCTACGATTAGCGGCGAAATTTGGCTAATCAAGGCGAATTACCCCGATATTGACTTTACTTCCGGAGGTATGATTAATGATTAATGTTATCGTTCAAATGATTACCGGTATGGTGCTGTTTTTATACGGCATGTCGGTCATGAGCGACGCACTGGAGCGCGCTGCGGGTCCCAAAATGGAGCTGATGCTTTCCAAGCTGACCAGTAGCTCTGTGAAGAGCGTTGCACTGGGTACCGGCGTTACTGCGGTTATTCAGTCGTCTTCCGCCACATCAATCATGGCGGTTGGCTTTGTCAATTCCGGCGTTATGAAGCTGCGCCAGGCGATCGGCATCATTTTAGGCGCGATTCTGGGTACCAGCATTACGGGCTGGATTGTTGCTCTCTCCGAGGTAGGAGGGGACAGCGGCTGGCTTGCGCTGCTCTCAACAGATACGATTACTTGTGTTTTTGCTTTAATCGGCGTCTTCCTGCACTCCTTTTCCAAAAAGCACATTGCCATCGCTGATATCCTCCTTGGATTCACGGTTCTGATGGTCGGAATCGGTATGATGAGCGGTTCTGTTGAGCCTTTACAGGATAATCCCGCATTTATTGAAATGCTTACCATGTTTTCCAATCCGTTTCTCGGTATCGTTGTCGGTGTTCTCTGTACTGCTGTTTTACAGAGCGCGTCGGCTGCCGTCGGTATTTTGCAGGCGCTTTCGCTGTGCGGAGCAATCAACTTTGCTACAGCGTTTCCGCTGCTTCTGGGTATCCCTATCGGCGCGTCGCTTCCCGTTTTATTTTCGGCTCTGGGAGCGAAAACAGAGGGTAAGCGGGCGGCTATGTCCTATTTGATTTTTTCGGTGTTGGGCGCTGTAATCTGCGGCGGGGCTTTCTATGGCTTGAACGCCGTATTCGCTTTCCCGCTGATGGACGTGACGCTGGGTCCCGCATCCATTGCGCTTGTCAACACGCTGTTCCGTTTGGTATTCGTGATTATTTTCCTGCCGTGTCTCGGCATCATCGAGAAGCTCGCTTGCTTGTTGGTCAAGGACAAGAAGACTGCGGAGGAGTCCGATATTCCGCAGCTTATAGAGCTGGACGAGCGTTTGATTCCGTACCCGGCGCTTGCTTTGGAACAGTGTCAGAGAGCAATCAACGATATGGCGAATGCTTCGCGTGAAAGCGTTACACTTTGCTTTAAGGGACTGACGGCTTTCGACGAAGAGCAGCTGAACAAGGTTGAGCAGCTCGAAAACCTTGCGGATCAATATGAGGATAAAATCGGCACCTATCTGATGAAAATTTCCGGCAATGAGCTGAATTCGGAGGAAAATACGGATGTGTTCAAGTATCTGCACGCGCTGTCGGATATTGAGCTGATTACGGATTACGCAAAGGATATTTCCCTGCATTTCCGCAACAACCATGAAACCGGCGACACTTACCCCGAAGCAGCGGTCTCTGAAATGACCGTTATTCAAAACGCGCTGCAGGAGATGGTTGATACGATGGTCACTTTGTTTACCGGGATGGATAAGGCTGCGGCTGGAAGAATCGCTGTGCTGGTTGTTGTGATTCAATCGCTTTGTAATAAGGCTGAGTTAAAACAGGTTACGAGAATCCAGTCCGGCGCCTGCAATATGGAGCAGGGCGCAAGCGTCAACCAGGTTTTGACCGACTACAGTCATATTGCGACGCATTGCTCTAAGATTGCGCTCGCGATGATGGGAATTAACGCCGACAACATCCGTCAGCATATCAGCGACCATGATTTTGATATCAACAGCAGTCATGCCCGTGACGAAATGGAGGTGTACCGTCAGAAGTACAGCCTCGAGCCGGCAGAGGTAACCGCAGGCGGCGAAGCCGCTGAGGAATGACGCACTGAATATACAGAAATATCCCTGCTGCATTTTTGCGGCAGGGATTGCTTTTTGGTTAAAATAATTTGATTATATGTTGATAAATTTTCCATGATATGTTAATATAAAAATAAAGGTAGAGCCTGATGATAACGGAAAGGGTGTATTGCATGAAAATTAAAAAGGGTATGTTAAAAGCAGCGGCTGCGGTACTGTGTATTGTTTTGCTGATTTCATCCGCCTGTATATCAGTTTTGGCTGCGGAAAATACGCCCCTCGGCTCTATCGTTTGGCTTCCGCTGAGCGTGACGTCCGAGAACATAGAGACCGACCCGGATTACCTTACGTACAAGTCTTTTCTTGAGGAAAACAGCGGGGTCGTCAGCGCGGTTTATGACGGCATTACCTCGTTCAGCAGCAGTATTGACATCAGCGAATATGACGTTTCCCGTGGTGACGCCTCGACGCTGATTCAATTGATGTACCACTCGTTTCCCGAGCTGTTTTATGTCAGCCGGTATAGCTACAGCTATGAGGATGACAAGCTGTATACGATTTATCCGAAGTATATCGACGGCAATATCGAAGAGATGAAGCAAGAATTCTTTGCGAGCGCCGAGCACTATTTATCGCTGGTTGACGACAGCATGGATGATTTTACAAAAGCGGTTATCCTCCACGACGCGCTTGTGCTTGACAGCCGTTATACTCAAGATGACGCTGTATTCTTCGGAAACAATTACACCTATATGGTTGAGGGCTGGGGTACTTGCCAGTATTACAGCGAATGTTATGCCTATCTTTTAGCTCAGTGCGGTATCGAAAGCGAGATCATCAATTCCACAGCTATGGGACACGAATGGCTGAAGGTCAAGCTCGACGGCAGCTATTATAATATCGACTTAACATGGGACGATCCTATACCCGATAAAGTGGGTAAGGTAAAGCACACGTTTTTCCTTTACAGCGACGCCGCGTTCCAAACAGCGGATACCGATATTCAGCGCGGCCGTCACTACAATTATCAATCGATTAACAACGCTGACTCTGCTTTTTATGACCGTTTTGATAATCTCCATCATTTTAACACAAAGCTTTGCTATGTAGACGGCAACTTTTACGCTATTACTCCGGACGGCAGATTGGTTCGGTACAATCATTCGGACGATTCCATTACCGTATTGGATACCTTGGATTTTAATTGGAAAGCAGGCGAAAACTTTGCCTGGAGAGGAAATTATTCTTCTCTCGTCGACTATGACAAAAAGCTGTATTACAACAGTCCTGACGCGGTTTATCAGTATGATCCCGCAACACGGAAAACGAAGCTCTTTGCCGAAGGGAACGGAACCGAACCGCTTTACGGCCTGCGAATTATCGACAATCAGCTATGGGGCGTATATGCTTCCGACCCGACGGTCGGCTACGTTGAGCCGGTCTATCTGAAGGATATTCCGAAGCCGGTTTATACCGTAACGGTTGACAGCGGCATTATCAACGGAACGGTTGCCGCCGATAAGCAGACTGCCGTTGAGGGAGAGGTCGTTACCCTGACCGTAAGCCCCGGCGAGGGCTTCGAGGCCGTCAGCGTTACAGCGAATCAAATGCAGGTTATCCCGCGGAACGGCGTATACTCGTTCAGAATGCCGGCTGAAAACGTCGTTGTTTCGGCGGTATTCGAGAACGGTCATCATACTTTGCTCGGCGATGTCGACGGCGACGGTAAAGTTACCATTGTAGACGCTACATATATTCAACGTTATCTTGTTGACTTCAAGATGGATTCCTTCAATGAAGCTGCCGCGGATGTTGACGGCGACGGCGTGGTTACGATCGTTGACGCGACTTTGATTCAGCGTTATCTCGTCGAAATACCTGTCAACTTCCCGATCAATCAATACATCAAATAAGAAATCATTAAAATCATTCTTTCTGTCGGTGACAGTTAAAACAAACGCTATTCTTTGCGATTCTATTTCAATAATGATATACTGATTGTTTTAGTCTTACTGATAGAATCATGATATGGACGTAAAGATGTGCTGTCGATAAAGTAAGGTCATCTCCATTTACCGGCAGCACATCTTCAGTTTTGTATTCAAATTACAAATATCATCTTGCAAAAATGTTTTAGCACACAACCGCCTCTTTGAACAGCCAATCTTAGGGGCGGTTTCTTGCGGAAGAACGCCGCATATATTGAAAAGGAAACGAGTCCCCTCCGGCTTTGTTTCTGAATATCATACGATACGAGGCGGAAGAAAAAATGCTTTTCTTCCCAATGTCATT
>CAJONB010000008.1:0-15379 GCA_905235715.1 uncultured Ruminococcus sp.
GGTCTTGTTGTTGTGCCTTCATTACAAAAATACAGCCGAGATTCTCATCTCGACTGTATTCCCATACTTTATTATTTCCTTATCTTAATGATATTGCCCTGTTTCGGGAGCTTTCGGCAGAAATTTCTTTCTGATTTTTTGAGTTATTTCTATTTTTTGCGCTTTTTTGACGGTTTCTTCGGCTTAGGCTCATAGTAATCTTCGTCGTATTCGTCCAGTGTTTTATAGGATACAATCAGGGAAATAATCTCATATCCAAATAACAGAACAATCACAAAGACAAAGGTGATGATACCATAGGGAGTAAAGAAGAAGGAATACATCTTGTCAAGGAAGGCGACCTTATGCTGAAACTTTCCCTGCACCTGACTGTATTCGATCTTCGGGTCAAGCACAGCGCCCTCGACGTCGCCCTTTGTCTGCAGATAATAGGTCTCGCCGACCTTTATCGGCTCTTCAACGACGCGGTGGGTAATAATCATGCCGCTCGTCTCGCCCTGAACGCTCTCATAAGAGATAATATCGTCCTTGTGGATATCCTCAGGCGGCGTCTGCTTGACAAGAATCACGTCGCCTACCATCAGCGTCGGCTCCATCGAGCCGGAGGTAACGCGCAGCACCTGATATCCGAAAATCGTCGGTGTCTTACCCGATGCGCGGATAACAAAGAGAAAGATAACGACCCCGACCAGTAATACAAGGATAACGGTAGAAATGATATTGATGATTTTTCGGAACATAAGTACATCTCCCGTCGGAGGATATGGTTATATTATAATTCAGATACAATATCCAGTCAAGCAAAATAAAGCAAAAAGCAAAGCTAATACTGTTATCAAAATGGAATAGTTGCCGATCCGAGACATTTTCTTTTCTCATTCCGAGCTGATTTTTGGTCATTCCTAGATACTTTCTTTTGTCATTCCGAGCCTGCTTATTTGTCATTCCGAGCTTGCGAGGAATCTTACAGTGCCCTTTTTCCTATTGATAACACCTGCCAGGTTTGATATAGCCTGCACAGTAAGCACTTTAAGATTCTTCGTCGCTTTGCTCCTCTGAATGACAAATGGACTTTGAAACTCCTCTGAATGACAATTGAATTCTTGCTTATGCTCCTCTGAATGACAAATTTTTGAAGCGTTACAAAAGACGTGAATAAACGGAAGCAAAAAGAAAGAGCGATTCTCTCGCTCTTTCTTTTAGTTATAAGTAAGATACAAATTATTTAAATTAATTGTAGCAATGGATGAACCTGTTTTGACAAACCACTCAACGACCAAAAGTCCCGGGCCGTTAACATCCGCCGTGTCCTTGCGCTTGACGTATGCGTTACGGATGATGTAATAATCCGACGTTGTACTCGAAACGATTCGCACGGAGTTCGCCGGATAAGTGACGGCTACCGTACAAGCGGGCATCGACTTGATAAACAAGCTGACGTCGGAGGCGTTCTGAGTATCGGCATTGACAATCTCGGTCTTAAAATATTGAACCGAATTGGCAGCTACCGAGACATTTCCTGTCGTTTCATTCGCGTCATAACGAATCTGACCGAGATACTCTCCCTCCTGTCTGTCACCGTCTGTCACCTTTGTGCCTTTATAGGTTTTGAAGGAACAGTTCTCGGAGCGCGGCTTTCCGTCAAAGGTATACTGCAATCCGGTGCCGTTAACATTCTGGGGGGTAAACCATGAATAACTGGCAGTGATAAGATTAATCAGCAGAACCAGCACCGCAATCGTCGATATCATTATGACGCCGCGGCGCGAAGCCAAAAATACTTTTCTCTTGTCTTTTTGTGACTTTTTCTTCATGGTTTCACCTCCTTTGCACAAATGCGGAAAAATCTATCAGCTGAGGGTTGTCATCGAGCCGGTAATGTTATAAATGCCATTGGCATCCGCCGTTGCGTTGGTCGCGTTATAGGTCGTTTTATTATCATTCGCCGAATCGGACAGGTCAACTGTCTGCGTCCAGCCCATCAGTACGGTATGGTCGGTATATGTGTTGTAAGAGAATGTATTATTGCTGTATGTCGGGAGAACATAGTTGTTATCCGCGACGTAAGCAAATGACACCTTTGTCGCATTAGACGGAACATAGAACCGGTAGGTCGTCGTTCTGTTGCTGACGACAGTTCCTTCGGAATCTACGATTTTTTGACCGGTCTGATAGCGGACGGTATTGTCGCCGTCAACTACGTAGAACGCCATGACGCGGCTGTTCATATAGGTCTTGCCTGTATTATCATAGAAGTATACAGGACGGTTGCCGGACGCCGAGGAAGCGCCGACCGTCGTATGCAGCTCGGGATAAACCGCGGCAACACGACTGTTCTGATAATCATCGACAAAGCCCTTGAACCACTTCGGCCCTGTTGTACTCATCAGGTTGACGCTGTTGCGCGCCTCGGTAGCGATTGATGTCACTAAGGTGCTGATTTGGTGAGCGGCGTCATTCGGCAGTGCGGAATGTGTGCCGGCAAATGTCCCGGACGAAATTGTAAATGAAGAGGGCGTCCATACAGCGACTTTGTTAAAGTTGATATTATCCTTTGCGAACCACAGCATAGTGTGGAAAGCACTGCCGCCCGCCTCATAGGTCGCGTCGATATGGTCGATAGTGTTATCCTCGGCATAAATCTTCTGCTTCGGCGTATCGGAATTGAAAGATTTGAAATCAAACGATTCTACACGGAGGAAGTCCGCGGTAACGCCGTAATAGAAAGTGAAGTAATACGGGTCACTTTCTACGTTATTGCGCTTTGACTTAACGGCTATCTTGTAGATATAGCCGCTGGCGTCGTCAAGAGTCGTGTTATGGAGAACAGGATTCGCCGCCGCAAGAGTTGCCGCCAGGGTATCGTCGGTTACCTCTGTTCCGTCAGCCGTTTTTGAATTAGAACCGTTGGTAATTGTACCGTTGGAAATGAGATAGGTGCCGTCGGTACGGGTCCAAGTATAGGTATAGTTCGCGTTTCTCTGAGCCAGCGGAATCCATGAATGGATACTGAAGCCGTTTGTATTATTCGCAACCTTGTACGGCTCGTCATAGCTGCCGGCGCCGGTCATGATACCGAGTGCTTCATATTCAATTCCGGTCGGAGCAACAGGCTTTACGGTGATTTCAAAATCCTTTGTGGCGTTTGCCGTAAGTCCTTTGACGGTATCGGTTACCGTCAGGCGAATCGTATACTTTCCGGCGACAGAGGCAGAAAATGCGCCAGTTGAAGTATTCAGGGTCGGAGTCGCAGGGCCGCTGTTCGCAACATAGGAATAGGAATAAGTCAGGCTTCCGCTTGTACCGGCAGCCGAGGTTGCGGACCTTGTCGGCGTTATTGCCGCCGCTCCCTCCACTGTCGGAGAGCCGCTGTAGGTGAACGAAGATATGGTCGGAGCAGACAACGAATAGCAGGCGTAGATAGTGGTTCCGGTAGTAATCGTACAGGGACTGGTTATCACCGTACCGGAGGTTGCGTTGCCCGATCTGAACGTACAGGTAATACCGGAGGTAGTGTTGTTGGAATTCAAGGTAATCGAACTGCCGACGTCAACCGCTGTAGATGATGTATAGTTACTGCCGTTATAGGTAAAGCTGGGCGCAGTACCGGTATAGGCAGTAGGATACTTCGTAATAGATACATTGTACGTCCTGATGAAGCGGGCGTAATAGACTTGCGTATTCGCCTTTGTAACAGTATAGGATATCGTTGTGTTGGTAGAGGTTGGCGTTGTAGCCGTGGTACTCGTAAACCAACCGACAAAGCGATAATTAGCAGCAGCAGTCGCTTTAAGTGTCAGCGTAGAGGTTTTCGCAGCGGTGATAGTGTAGGTGCCGGAAGAATTACTTGCAGTGGCATTGGTAGAGGAGTCGTTACCGTTCAGCACATAACCGGTGTCGACGGAAACTGTGCCGCCTGTTGTGCCTTTTGCATAATTGCCGGTACCGGATTTGTAATATGCATAGGCTGTTTGGTCAAGATTATAATAGGCATAGCCATTAGAGGAGTAAGTCGGAACGGGTGGGCTGGAAAGGGTAGAAGCAGGAGCCCAGCAATAAACCGAACCGCCGTTAAAAGTAAAAGTTCCCGTATAAGCACCTGTATAATTGCCCGCGCTCGGAATATTAGATGACCCCCATTGTCCGTCGCCCCAATCGGAGCAACCTGTTACAAAACGAATATAGGTCGCATCTGTCCAAGCGTCAAAGCTCATAAAATAGAGTTTTGTATTTGATATATTCGTCATATTATAGACTGTCGTCCATGATGAATTTCCGCTGGTACCTTTACCGACAAAAAGCTGAACATTTGTCCAAGAAGTTGACGAAGCATCGAATAAGAAATATTTCGTGCCGCCAGTTACGGTAATACCTGTCTCCGCCAAGTCGGCGTTTGCGCCTGTGACAACGACGTCGCGGGACGATTTAACGTTGCGCACCTCGGAGAGGATCTGGTTATTCTCAGAGCCGGGTTCAGGTTCGGTTTCGGTAATATACGCACCGAAGGTAGTGGAAACAAAGCCGAACATCATCAACACAACCAGCGACGCAATCAGCGCCTTAAAGGGCAGATATACGTTGCGACCGGATTTTCTGCGGCGGTTCATTCTGTCGTATTTTTCGGCATAATGATAATGGTTGTTCTTAGGTCTTCCGCTCATGTTTACACTCCTTTCGTCAAAAATTATTTTGATACTCTATTATAGCATGATATGTGCAATATTACAATTGATATTCGATTTCAATATCGTTACCTTTTGTTAATTAAAGGCGTTGGTCGGGGTAGTGTCCGCCGCCTCGGTGATGACGCAGTAGAGGCCGTCCGAGAGACGGTGGGTGAAGTAGAACGCGGTTTCATCACCGGAGTTTGCCGTGCCGTCGGGATCGTACGGAATCCAGCGGTAGTATACGCTTGCCGGAATCGTTGTGAGAGAATCGAGCGGGATATACCAGCGGTACTCGTCAATCTTATTCGGAGTAATATCCGTATAAGCAGGCGAGCCGGTATGACCGACGGTGTTATAGGAGAAGGTACCGAGTACCGCATCATCATCCGTAGTAGACGGCGAGCCGTAATCCCAGAAGAAGTGCTCGTAGGTACCGTCAACGATAACGGAAATGTTCCAATAGCCGCGGGTGTAATCCGTCGTCGTTGTCGTTGAATTTATCTTAACCGGATAGAAGGTGCGGCTGCCTTTGCGAACATTACCGAGCCAGATTGCATTTACCGCAGCACCGTTATTATGTGACGCATAGCTACGGAAGCAGATTGCACCCGCCGCATAGTCTGTAGCAGGGCTCGCATTAGTGCCGGGTACGGGAATGTAAGCGTAGAAATTCATATTCGTCTCATCGGGGATGAGATCATAATAGGTGAAAGAGCCACTGTTGTTAATTTTTACACCAATCTGATAGCGGTACGCGGAGGTCGCCCAGTTATCGATCAGCTCAGTCGAGAAGTTAATCGGCAGCTGTTCAATAGCGTTCCAACAGCCTGCGCCGGTAGCAATCGTGGTGCTGCCCGTGAAATCAGTGACTGCCCGGTTGGAATTATAACCGAGAGCGGTGTAAATATAATCATTAGCATTTGACGGCTTTGTCGCGGCAGCCGCTGACCAGCTAATCGCACAATAGCCACTGGTAGCATTATTGTTGTTGTAATAGCCGCCCGCACAATAGCGGAAGTATGAGGGGCTGCTCAGCCATGAGGTGGGTACCCATGACTTAAAGAGACCGGTACCGCCGTCAAGGCTCGTGTCATAATACAATGTCGCGGTAGTGCGCGCGTTTGTTTCATCAGAGGTAAAGGATGAAGCAATATTGAGGTACATCACGTTAGCACGGTGGGTCGTGGTTGAGCCGTCGGTATCGGAAGCGGCATTGACCGCCTTTGTGATATACTTAAAGTTCGTATTGTCGGTGCCGGAGTTATAAGCGTTTGCAGTATTTCCGGTAGCGAGGTCACGGAAGTAGACCATCGACAGAGGTGTAGCATAAGACCAACCGCCCGCGCCGTAGCCGGAGGAAGCGGCAACAGTAAATGAACTGGTGGCGTTGGAAGCAGATGTCGCTGTTACGCTGTAAGCGTTGTAACGCAGCTCTACGGCATCACTGGCTGCTGTATCATACAGCCGCCACGTATAAAGCGCATTGGTTGCAGACGATAATGTTACCGATGTGTTAGTCGCAGAGAGCGCGCATTTGCCATAAGCAAAGTACGAATACCGTAATGCAGTAGTCGAATTGGAGGATGAAGTCAGCGCAGTGATAAATTGTCTGCCTGTAATATCCGGTACAGAAGCAGAGGGATTGCCGCTCGTGTCGCAGGTGACCCAACAATTTGCGTCAACGTTTGAACCGGAGTTATCAATCGTCATCGGATAGACATAACCGGTGGTCGTGTTGCTCGTACGATAAACAAAATACATACGGTAATTATCCGATTCGGGATAATCCTCGGTCAGGTGACCGCCGATATTCTCTTTATTCTTCAAACCTGCAGAGAAGGTATAATCGTCAAAGAAGAGATAATCATAGTCGTTCTCAATATAAGTGAGCTTGAGGTTCACGCTGATATTCAGCCCTGCCAACTGTTCACCGGTGATTCCGCTCAGACCGTTTGCCTTTTCTTCAAGCCAGATACGGACAGAGATACGCTGCTCGGTATTCTTACCGATGGTAAACAGCTTTTGATCATCGCTCGCCTGGATTTCGGTTGTCGTAACAGAGGTAGTACCGCCCGTAGCCTGACTGACAGCGCCATAGGTCTGTACTGTCTGAGAGTAAATCTTCGGCGTACCGGGACCGGTCTGGAACGAGATACGCATCGCGTTCTTTACCGTCGCCAGCTGGGCATCGGTAAGGCTGGAGGTATCATTGGAGACATTGAAAACATCTGCGTTCGCGAAATAGAATTTCAGCTTGTGATCCTTCGCGCCGCCTGTGTTCGACAGGACAAAGTCAAAGTACGTATAAGAAGAGTTGATATCTGTCGTATCGCCGAGACGATAGGCGGTGCTGCCGCCACTCTTCATATAGAAGTTCTTACCGTTTGAGGACGAAACACGCGCATAGCGATAGAGGTTCTGGGTAGAGCTCTGTCCGGCAAGGCTGAAATAATCATTCAGCGGCGCAAGAGATGTATCGCTGGCGGTCGCCTCAGGAGTAAACTTATAGTCGAGCGCCTTCGCGATCGGAATACGGGAAATAGCAGAGTCCGTGAGGCTCTTCTTACCTGTTTCGATAATCAGCGTGGACGACGTTTCAATCCAGCTATAGGTGGTGAATGCAATGAGGATGAGGCACTCGATAATCGCGACAACGGCAATCAGTACGTGCGCCGCCGAAACAGCCGAGCGAATACGGGAATTATCTTTTTTGCTGTTGTGCTTAGAGCTCTTCTTCATTTTTACACCACCTTTCGGATTTATTATGAGTAGATATGTTGATTATTCAACAGAGGGAATCGCCGGGAAGCCTCCCAGATCGTTGTTGTTATAAGAGTAACCGATATTATTCGGTTCGTTTCCATCCCATTTTGTCAGTACAAGGTTATGGTTTGCGGAATTATAGGTACAATCTGCATTCAGCCAGTTATACGTGGTCGTCCAGTTATTCGAAGTATTCAGGCATCGTGCCACCGTCAGCTTCGTCGCGTTGACAGGCACAACCGTGAGATAACCGTTGAAGCCATTATGGCTGAAGGAGCCGTTGTTGGTATAGAGGAAGTTATACTCCGTCACGCCGGTTGAACTGGAAGCACTGGAATCATGCAGGCTGATGTTAGCGCTGTTGGTCTTATACAACATCTTAAACTGGATTGTATTACCGTTAAAGAGGTTCGAGTTTCCGTCGTTACCGGAATAACTGATATTACAGTATAGCAGGTCTTTACCGAACCATGACTGCTTGGTGCCGGAAGGTGTTTTAGATACCTCGGCATAGTAGCCTGTCAGCGCACTGTTAATAATGAATTTCGCGCCGCTGTCATAGTTCATCGTGGAATTACGATTATAAATATTCATCGCGTATTCGTTGGCAAAGTTGTAGTAACGCTTGAAGGTAAAGCCGGAAGCCTTACTCGTAGAATCCTTCAACACCGTCGGAACGACAAAGTAGTAAACCTGATTATAGAATGCGCCGGAAGCTTTGTACTCAATCGTTTGAGTCTTGGAGTTACCGTAACTATAGGTATAGTTGAGGGTCATAACGCCCTTGTCGTTCTTGATATAGTTTTGATCGGTACCGTCAATCACGGTGAGGAGCTGTGTAGAATACTTGCCCCAGAGACCGCCGCAGGAACGGGCGGGCGTGTTGCCGTTTGAGCTGTTCGCCGCCGTAAGAACTGTCGTGTTTCCGGCGATACCGCTCTCGGCAGTGCTGGCGGGCGCGCCGTCGGCAAAGGCGGTAAAGTTGACATAGCCGACGCCGTCTATCGTCTGGAACGCTGCGCCGTTACACTGATCCGGCGCAACAGGATGCCAGTAGTTCCAGATTTCATCCTCATTATACGGGTCAACACGCCGGAAGTACAGATCGTGTCCATCCTGATACAATGTGGCGGGTGCGGAGCACTCCCACATATCAATTTTACGCTTACCGTTGATATAGGTAGTGGAGCCTGCGTGCATCAGGTAACCACGCTTGACTGTATTATCATAGAGCTGCATAACAGGCGCAACGCTGACGCCCGCAGCATTTGTCAGACGGTCGGACGTCCAGACCTCACGCGTCGAATCATAGAAGCGATAGGTATAGTTGGTGATGCTGTCAACAGCACGTTCCTGACCGGCAATGTTCGTTGAGAACTCCAGCTTCAGGAAAATATCCTTTAAGGTTGTCGCCGTTGAGGCATAGTTGGAGTTTGTGCAATCATCATCAGTGCCCTCAAGCCAGATAATCATGGAAAGATCCAGCATACCGTTCTGCGGGATTGAGAACATCGGATTCTGTGAGCCTTTGAAGTAGTTATCAATAGAGCTGGCGAATGCGGGAACAAGCTGTGTAGGCGCGCCGGTTGAGGACGCGATACCGACAACTGGCGTATAAGAACGCTGGAAGTTGGCGGATACACCGGGTGAGATAACCGCGTATGACTCGTCATTCGGATCATCTTCATCGCCGACATAATTGATATAGGAGAAGCTTTGAAGCGTATATCCTGTTGAGGTTTTCGTCTCAGGACGGTAAATATAACCTTTTGTAACCGCTGCGCTTCGCGTATACTTATTCGTATCGGTCTGGGTCGCGCCTTCGTTCAAGCCGGAGCGGTCTTCAAAGGCGATTTGAGTATATACGCTGGGAACAGTCGCGTAGAAAATGCCTGCGGAAAGGTTCGTCATCGCTACGCGGGTAACGTGTCCGGACGTTGAGGTTAATATTGCGTAAGGAGCGCCCCAGCCGAGATAATTATTGAAGTAGATTTTTGTTTCGGAATATGTCGTGGAAGAACACGCGCCGTCTGAACCGCCTGAGGTAAAGTAGTACAAGCTTCCGTCAGTAGCTAGCAAGTCTGCTGTTTTCTGACTATCATTGCCTAGATTGTTGAATACAATACCGCCCATGGCATTCCCGTTGTAGGTCGCCGGGAAGGTATAGGAATAGATGTCGGCGCCGCAATCCTTACAGACGTCGCCGGGCCAACCGGTAAAAGAGGTTGGATCGCCTGACGCCTTAAAAGCGTGGGCGCGGACGCCCGACCAGTCGGAGGGCTTGCGGAAATAGACGGTTTTTGTGGTATAAGCAGTGCCGGTATTATTTGCGGCAGCAG
The DNA here is from genome assembly GCA_905235715.1 of uncultured Ruminococcus sp. Classification (GTDB taxonomy): domain Bacteria; phylum Bacillota; class Clostridia; order Oscillospirales; family Acutalibacteraceae; genus Ruminococcoides. The sequence goes on from CAJONB010000008.1 coordinate 9,770, forward strand.
TAGCTTCAAAAATTCTGCTATTACTACCCGTACCGCTCAAAAGCGATAAATTTCTGGTCTGCGTATAGGTGGTGGCATTACTGCCGTTATAAGCGACGCCGTTAGCGTCACCGTTATTGAAAATAATTCCGGTATAGCCGTTAGTATTGGAGAAGGTGTAAGAATATACAGAACCCGCAACATGGGTCATCTTACTGCCGGGCCACGAAACAACCTCGTAGTTTGTTCCGCCGGAAGTTTTCCAAATATAAGCATAAGCGTCGGAATTCGTCCACTTATTGGTAGTGGGCTTGTTGAAATAGACGGTAACGGTGTTATCCATCTTATCCAGCGCGGCGTTCTCCTGGTTGGTGTTCGACAGGATGGAGGAATTAACCTTACCGTGCTTCGCGTCGTTCGTATAGAAAGCCAGTCTCAGCGCACGGCTGTTGTTGGAAAGAGAACCGCCGCTGTAGACATTAAAGCTGGAGTTATCATTCAGATATACGTTGACGTCCTGATTCGTTGTATTTGTCAGCATGAAGTCAACGTTGATATACTTTGTATTGATATCGTTAATGGTCGCGTCACGATAAACAATATTATTCGTCGCGGTGTTGCCGAAGGTACCGGAGGTGGGGATAAAAACATTTCGCCCATCAAGCGAGGTAACCGGCGTAAATTCAAAATCATCGGGAACATAATCCCAGAGATTGATGGAATCATTATAGTTGACGTTTTTGAACTCGATATCCAGACCGGAGTCGGCGTCGACAGTGATGATGCCTGTGTTCGCGTTCTTTTCCTGAGATACGACAAACCAAGCATAGGTCGTAATGGCAATGAGTACCAAAACCTCAATGATTGCTACTACCGAAATCAGAGGCGAAATCTTAAACTTGCGATATTTACTTGTAGATTTTTTCTTTTTCGGTGAGTTTTTACTCATATTATCTACTCCGTAAAATTGTTATGCACAAAAGCATGGTTCAATCAGTCGTTTGAACTGTTCGTGCTCAGCTTGAAGTTAACCTCAAATCTTCCGCCCGAAAAAGCGCGCCGTGCCTCAGTGTCGGTACCCTCTACCCAAATACGGACATTGACCTTTGTATAATAATAGTCGCCGTATTTAAAGGAATTACTGTCGATATTAGCCATCAGCTGATTTGCCTGTGCTAAGCCGGCAGGGGTAATGGTGTTGGAATAAGTCGCTATCTGCTTTTGGCTGCCCTGCTCAAAAATATCATAGTAGGTATGCTGTGCATCATCGGCAGAATATGCCGCAGGATAAGTCGCGGTAGACAGCGTCCAGCCGGTAAGCGTATCGGTTGAATTTACGTGAATATCGGGACGGGGCAGCCAGATAAAGCCATGTGCTCCGTCCAGCAGCGACGAGTCGGTTATCGCCTGATAAGCGTCCGCTCCGCCGTAAAGGTTCGTGGGCTGCGACGCATAATGATAAGGAGTGATGGCGATACGTGTCGCTCCGACGATTGCGTCCTTTGAAAAATTACCGTAATCCGATTTGTTATACCCGTAAGTAGAAGCTTTTGTAGAATCTGTCAGCGCGCCGCTTCCGACAGTATTTTCACAAGCCGCTTTGGCGAAGGAACCGTCAGCCAGATAAATCGGTATACCCTGCAACTCACTGCGGAAATACAAGTCAAAATTGATATACTGCTGATTCGGAACAGCGAAGGAATAGTCATCGGAAGACTTATTAATATCGGTATTGCTGTGCAGCATTGAGGGACGAATCAAAGTAACGCCGTCACCGGTAATATCAATCGGCTGATAATCATGCAGCAGATCGTAGGTATTGTAGGTTGTGCCGCCGTCAACAGAAGCGGTTAACGCCTTTAAATTCAGCGCAGTCGCATCGCTTGTAAATTGAGTGACCGCATACGAGCCGCCGGTTCCGTTATTATAGAAACCGATAGCATACTCAAAATCGCCTGATGTTTCGGCGGTAAGGGAGATACCGTCGGCTGTGACAACGGCTCTGTTCGTAAACCAGCTATAGGTAAAAGCGAATATCAAAATGAGCAAAGAGAGCAATACCATGATTCCTTTAGCCAACAAGCTATGTCGGTTTGTTTTCATAATATCGCTCCTTTCTCTGCTGATAATTTTATATTATAACATGTTTAGCTGTATTTTTCAACATCAGGTAGATTTAACACAGCCGCGGGCTTTTCGTCAACAAGGACACGCGCTTTCTTGACGAACTTGCGGGCTTTCTTGGTCGCGTCGGCAAGCTTCGCGTCGTAGTCCTTCTGCATTGCTTTCTTCTCCGCGTTAAGACGGACGGTGTACTTCTGGTCGTCGGTGAAGTTGCACGCGGCGACTGTCTGTGCCTCGAGCTGAGCAATCTTCGCTTCATACTCTTCGGACAGTTGGGCAAGCTTCGCGTCACATTCCTCGCGGACAGCCTTGATACCGGCGTCTTTCTCAACATTCGCGGCGTAAACCTTGTCTTCAAGCTCCTTCATGCGCTGCTCGCGCTTCTCAAAGGAGGCGACGTAGGTCGCGACGGTGTTGCTGAGAGCAATATTCTCCGCCTCTGCCTCATCCATCTTAGCACGCGCTGCGGCAACCTCTCGACGGGCGTTCGCGTCAATTTCATCGACATGATCAATACGATCCTTCATCGAATCCTTTTCTTCCTTCAAGGTCGCGATGATTGCGTCCTTTGCGGAGATGGTATTGAGGTGAACACGAATCTGATGCTGCAGCTCGCGGTTCTCGTCATTGCCTGCGTTGATGGTATTGTTAAGAGCGTCAAACTCTGCCTGATAATTGGAATATTTTTCAACCATTCCGTCGTACTCGCTCTGAAGATTAGAGAGCTTTCCGCTGAGGTTGGAGATTGTAGCGTCATTCTCGGCGATGGTGTTCGCCTTGAAGGCAATATCCTTCGCCTGTTCGCTGAGGGTTCGCTCCTGCTCCTCAATCGTTGTCTTAAGGGTGGAGTTCTCGGCAGTCAGTCCGCCGACGGTGTTGGTCAGTGTATCGACCTGCGCGTTCAAGCCAGTAATCGTATGATCCTGCTGGGCGATTGTTGCTTCATGTGCTTTGATTTGCTCGACCTGCTGAGCGATGACCTCTTTCAGGCGATCAATCTCGGCATTGAGGGAAGCAACGGTAGCCTCCAGCTCGGCAACGCGTCCGGTAAGAGTCGCGACCTGAGCTTCCAGCTCGGCAACCTTCGCCTCAAGTTCGGCGACCTTGGCTTCCAGCTCGGCAACACGCGCCTTGAGTTCTTCGACCTCTTTTTCGAGATCCATGATGCGAACCTGCGCCTTGCGGAGTTCTTCGCGGGTTTCTTCAAGCTCTTTCTTCAAGCCGCTGATGGTGGATTCAAGCTCCTTGATTTTGATATCACGGATACGAATCTGTTCCTTCGCCTGTTCCAATTCCGCGGTCAGCTTTGAGATAATAACCTCGCGTTCGCGAACCTCTTTCAGGCGGAGCGCCATTTCCTCACGGCGGGCTTCGTAGATTTTATCTTCAATGTATCGCGCCATTTCCTCTTCGGGGCGGTTCGCCTCGGCGGCACGGCGCTCATTCTCGGCAATATACTCGGCGTCAAGCTTTTCACGCAGCGCTTTGTTGGTGTTGATCGTCGCGACAAAGTGCTGGAACGCCATAACGTCGTACATATCCTTCTGGACGTCCTCGGGCATCAGACCCTCAAACTCGTTCTTCTCAAGAACGTAGCCGGTCTTGCGGTAGCCCTCGATGAATACCCAGAGGTCATAGCACTGCTTAAATGCGGGATCCTGCTTGATGCAGTTGGTTTTATTGATAGGAGATTTTACCGCGATGCAGCCCTTCAGCGCCTTAATCAGGTCAGTGCCGCAGAAATCATCCAGGCGCATACGGATACGCTCGATACGCTCGTAGTCGGTCAGGCTGGAAATATCTTCATCCCTGTCAACCTTATCGCGGTCATGGGATTCGGCGTTATAATCAATGGAGAATCCGAATTTTTGATTATTGAGCGTAAGCGCACGATCCATGTGCAGAGAGCTTGCGGAATCGTTCGGCGCGTCCTGCAGGGCACGGAATCTCGCTTCAACAAAAGCGATAGTCTTGAAAATCAGCGTATGGAGGAAGCGGTTTTCGTAGGTCGCGAAGCTATCCTCACGGTGTGTATTCAGCAGGCGCTCGGGGACGACGCTGCCGTCATCCTCAATCGCCATGATAAGGTTCGCGTGCTGGGTCAGGTGCTGAACGGCGTCCTTGCCGACCTGCTTGACCTTATCAATACGGTCAACCTCTTTATGCTCTTCGATAAACTTACGCTGTTCATCAATTGCCTTTTCTATATAAGGGAGCTTGCCCTCGATCATCTCAACCCATTCCATGTCAATGACACGGTTGTAGGCGTTACCGGAAAGGTCGTCGTTGCCCTTATCGGCGTCAGCCATCGCAGATACCAGATACTCGTGAGCGAAGTCGCCGTCAAGGGTATCCTTCATCTCGGCGTAGGCACGGTAGTATCTGCTATAATCAATTGCCATGGGTCTCAACTCCTTTTTGAGGGTTTTTCTATTTCGGATTGGGCGATAAGCGCCCTATCAATTCTATTCCCCTGCCGGGGCAAGTTAATTTATCAGGTCATCTTCTGGAGCATGCGGACATACTCTTTACACTCGTTCATGTTCTCACGGCCGAAGAGCTGATCGAGCTGCTGAACCAGACCGTCAATCTCGTCGCGGATGTAAGAAATGTTGAGCGCCTCGAACTTACGGAATACCTTCTTACAGAGGGCATAGTCGATACCGTCAACCTCAGTACCGCCGCAGCCGACAAACGCGGGAACAAACGCGTTGATCTGCTTCATAACACGGTTACCGAAAGCAACACGGAAATGCTCGATTACGTAGTCGTCGAGGATTTCTATCTTCTTGAGGTTCTCCTCGCTGATGGGGTTCGCCTTAACAGCTTCATCCAGCAGCTGAGTGAAATACTTGTAGTTGATGTGGCACGGAGGGGTATCGGGAGCCTCGAAGGGCTTACCCTTGGTGTTGATGTCGATGGGCATCGCACGGTCGTAAACCTTATCGGTGATAGCGAAGGTCGAGTCATCGTTGTTCGCGGTACCGACGTACCAGATATTATCGGGGATTGTGAGCTTGCCGTGATCGAGGTGCTTCGGGTCATCGGGCCACGGAGCGGCGACGATTTCGACAATCCACTCGTCGTGAGCAGGCATTTCGAGGATGGACAGCATCTCTGCGAAATAGTACTCAACACGAGCGATGTTCATTTCGTCGAGGATTACGACGTAAACGTTTTCATTATAGGAAGCTTCGTACAGCGCACGGAGCAGCTCCGTCTCATTATATCTCTTTGTAAATTCGTTGTAGTAGCCGAACAGCTCGGTACGGTCACGCCATGACGGCTGTACGGAAGCGATAACGGCAGGGTTGCAAACGAATTTACCGAATGCATAAGGCAGTGAGGTTTTACCTGTACCGGAAATACCTTGCAGGATGGTCAGACGACCGGAAGCAAAGCCTGCGATAAAGCAGCGAAGCAGCTTGATTTCATACCAATAATGCATACGCGAGCAAGCGAAGTTGCGGAAGCGGGTGCAGAACTCGGGGAGCGTAACGTCGTAGT
>CAJONB010000008.1:15398-18063 GCA_905235715.1 uncultured Ruminococcus sp.
TAATCCGCCCACTCCTCGTCGATAGCGACGAGCTTGTTGAAGCGGCCGGTGGCAACTTCTTCCTCTTCCTCGTCGGCGTTGAGCGTTTCAAGCTCTTCGCCGGTAAGCTCAGAGATTTCGTTCGGATTCAGACCGATCTGAGAGACCTTCATGGAGAGGATCTTATCCTTCTCAAGATTCAGGCGCATAACCTCTTTGTTCAGCGCGTTGACCTCGTTGACCAGATCGTTGGTGTCCTTCGCTTTCTTCTTGAACTTGACCAGCTTCTTAATGCCCTTGACGATAAAGAAAATGATCAGTCCAAACACCGCAGCAAGGAAGAGGATCGCGACGATAGCAATTACCCAAGCAAGACCGCCGAGGGTCGTCGTGTAATTCTGTATGATTTCCACATACTTGGGGAAATTAAATGCTTCGGCGATACCGACAAAGATGCCGGCAATCGCGCCCCAAAGCGCTCCGAAGAACTGACCTAGAAACTCGAATAAAAATTTGAAGACAGTATCCATAATGTTCTACTCCTTGTGCTGGATTTATCCAAAATATATTGAAATAATGTTGTCGCCTACGGCGAAATTTTACAATTCCTCAGACGGCTTTCTTTCCCAAAGGGAGCCTTTTGATTACAGCTCTTCGCCGGCGATGTTGAAGAACCATTCGAGCTTGACGTATCCGCCGCGGATATCATCAATGCACTCAGGGTCTTCGCCCTCAATCCACATAACGATCGTGTACTTATCGGTTTCGCCGGGTTCAATACCCTCGCGCGTGTTGTTGAACACAACCTTATCATCAAGGAATTGCTGGATTTCAAGCGGTTCATCAGTAACTTCGACAGCCTCTTTATTCTGAGGTTCTTCGGCAGCTGCCTCGATTTCTTCAGCGGTAGGAACAGTGAAATCATCGGGGATAACCTTTTTGAAAATCTGCTCAAACGGCTCCGGAGAGCCATCGGCTGTTGTCAGTCCCATGTTCTCTTTCGCGTATACGGCAGGCTCGCTGTTGCGGTAAATCATGATGCGAACCGCTTCGTCGGCTGACTTCGCGGCGCGAACCGCTCTCAGCTCAGTCTCATAGTCGATGGTTTCTTTACCGTTATTCGTGAGCTGGAAGGTATACGCCATGTAGTTCCTGCCGTTATGGTTGCCGAAGCCCTCAAGGTCGAGGGTGGCGGGCAGCCAATCATAAGTAATGTTGGTGACGTCCTTGACCATGTTGGCATAGAGCTTTGTCGTCGGGTCGGAGCCGTCCTCGTTCGCGGAGATGGTGATACCCTTCTTCGCAGCGCCGGAATCGACCGAAATAACAAGGTCGCCGATGGTGGTCAAAAGCCAGGATATAATCCAAAGCAACAGGAGGATAATCAACGCTATGACAAGCGTAACACCCGCGCGGCGTTTCCATTTGACCTGCTTCGCGATATCCTTCGCGTCGCGCTTTGCGGTATATCTCTGGAAAAGACCTTCCTTCTGCCGCTGCAGTTGGACGTCTTTATCACCCTTATGCTCTAGTTTTTCGAGCTGTTCCGGAGAGAAGGGCTCTTCAATATTCGGTTTCTTCTTACTCAATGGTAAACAGCTCCTTTATCATTTAATCAACTTTATCTACGTGAGCATCCCTTATCTAAAGGGAGGCTTTATTATTCCTCGTCTGTTGGTTTTTCTTCTGCTGGAGCATTCTCTGTGGGAGCGTCCTCTGTGGGGGCGGGGTCATTCGCCGCCTGCTGTGCTTTTTGGAAAGCGAGGAACTGCTTGAACTGTTCCATCTGCTCGGGGGTCATGTCGGCAGTCTGTGCGGATTCGCCGGGTGTTTGTTCGCCGCCGTTCTGAGCCGCGAGCGCCGCAGCGACAGCCGCGTCGATTTCTTCCTGCTTTTTCTGCTCGGCTTCTTGCTTTTCTTCGTCGGACATTTCTTTCTTATAGTTCATCGCGCTGATGATAACGCGAACCAACGCATAGAGGAAGAAGATAATCATCGGGATCAGGATGATTCCGAAGAAGCCTGCCTGGCTGCGAATCAGGCGGAAGAAATCAGCATAGCCTTTCAGCACAGGACCCTGATAGTTCTCTGTATAGTTAACGGAAACAATATCATAGGTTGACAGATACTCATCAACGCTCTTTTGGTCGGGCGTCTTAGCCGCTTCCCTGTTATCGCCCCATGTCTGGTAGGTATAAGAGCCGTCGGACATCTCGTGCTTATCGACGATTCTATGGGAAATCAGCATATCATGACCTTCACCGTCATCCAGATGCGAATTATAGGTAATGATATCGCCGACGTTCAGGACAGGGAACTCTTTTTCGCTATAAATACGTCCGATAATAACGTCTTTTTCACTGAAATTACCGCCGGGATAACCGTCGGGCGACGGCGTATCCATCGAAGGCGTCTGTACGTACTGTAGCGTATAGCCGAAGATGTTCGGCAAACCGTTAATGTCGTTCTTTGAGGTCAGCGCCAGAACTGCAACCAGAATCGAAACAACCAATACAGCGACAATCAAAATATTGATAATGACATTGAGAATGGTTTTTACAACCTTTAAGCCCTTCTTGCCGCCGCTCTGCTTCCCGGCGTTCTCTATTGAATCTTTAGTCTTGTTTTTCATTCATACTCTCCAATATAGTATTCATCTCTGCTTACAGTGTATAAGTACAGATGG
>CAJONB010000008.1:18098-44463 GCA_905235715.1 uncultured Ruminococcus sp.
GCGGGTCGATGTGGGCATCGACCCCTACGGTATATACCGCACCGATACGCTTGTGAAAGCCATCGGATAAATTTGATATAGCAACAAATAACGGAAGTGGATAGGGGCGTGATGGGCGAAACTGCCGTTCCGCCCCTACACTCCATATTCGCATAGTTCAAAACGTTTTGACCTCTGCTCATAGAGCGAGAGGCGATATTGTCCCGCCGGTAAGGCGGAAGCAAATGTGGTCTGACTTCTTAGGAAGCTTCGAAGTAAGAACTAAGAAATATGAAATAAGAACTATTCGATGTGAGCAACCCTCACAAAGCAATTTCATTATCTTATTTCTTCTCTCTTATTTCTTATTTATAATCCTCCCGCCTCCTTGTCAGACCGGAGGAGGCAAATTCAATGGCTCCCTTGTCTGAAGGGAGGCTCTTTCTCTCCGGCAAATAATCCTCAACGAGCGATACCCTCGCGGGTAAGGTCTTACGCGGCGCGGGCGTGTGTTTGCCACCCGCGCCGCCGAATCATTTTATTTCAAAGAGAAATCTCTTAAATCACTTTACGTGAGTTTTTAAGACGAATTCCGTGATTAAATCAACCGAAAGATTGATCATCTCACATTTAAGTATTGCTTTCGCTGTCAGTTATTAAGAATCAATCCTATAACGATCAGGAATTAGCAGTTTGACCGGAAACGGTGAAGGTAAGGCCGTTGGTCAGAGTGGAGAAATTAGCGCCCGCATTAGCGTCAACGCACTGAGCATCCTGGCCTTCGAACCATACATAGAGCTTGTAGTACTTAATACCGGTTACGGTATCGCCGTTCTTACCGGTAAGGGTACCGACATTGATGGTGGCAGAGGTGCCGATGTTATTAGGAGTGATGCTGGTGGTGGACTGAGCGCCGGTAACAGCATCATACGCAGTACCTGCATTGTCATAGATGCACTGAGCAAAGCCCTTAGTGTTGTCAGCAGCGGTTGTGCCGTTGTTAGCGGTTACCTCATAGATAGCCAGACGAGCATAGTTGCAGTCGAGACCGCTGATAGTAATGGTTACGTTCTCAACATCAGCTGCGCCGTTGTTGCGGATGTTCAGAGCTTCTGTGTAGTAGTAACCGTCAGCAGCGGCAGCGGTAACAGCTTCGAAATTATCAGAAGCCTTCTTAGCATAGCTGTCCTTGGTTTCAGCGTTCGCGGTATACCATGCAGAGCCGTTAGCCGAGGAAACAGGCGCGAAGATAGCGGTCTTGTTGTAGTTTACCTGTGTGCCCCAAGCCAGATCGGATTTTGAAATCTGAAGCTCAGAAGACTTGATGGTGGATACCTTGATACCATCAGCAGTAGCTACGGTGGAAGATGTGAACCATGCGAATGTTGCGGAACCCAGAGCTACGAGAGCTACGAGGAGCATCGCAACGGAAGAGATTAACGCTCTTCTTCTGAATTTTGTGTTTTTCATGAGAATTCCTCCTTAATTTTTTATGTCCCAAACACGAGGACAAGATTACAGATTTATTTTAATCGTGCAGGGCACGCTTAAAATCAAGTGAAGAGTTAAGAGTGAAGAATGAAGAGTTGAGGGCGGGACACCCGCACCCGATTCTATTTACTCTTTGCTGTGTTTAATGTTGAAACCAGCATTCTTTTTACTTCATCCAACAAAGATTTGATACTCTCAAATTCTTGTGTAAAGTAGCCGGATTTTTCTAACAAGAAAATCCAATACTCACTTTCTGCGGCTTCTTTTACCGCAATTTGCATTTTATTGATAAAGTCCGCTTTACTCGCGGCATAATTAGCTTCGTTTATATTTGCGCCGATACTTGTTCCCGCACGTAAAAGTTGCTTTGACATTACATATTCTTTACGTTCTGTACTTAACCACTGATAATATTTAATTATCTCCAAGGCAAGCGATGCAGATTTTTCTAACAAAACACTTTTCATTATATAAGAGGTTAATATAATCCGAGAAGAACTCCGATGAAAAGGTCAAGTGAATTTTGCTTGCGAAGCAAGCCATAAACTCTTCACTCTTCACTCTTCGTTCTTCACTCGCGTTCGAGTTTACTCGAACGAGGAATTATTATCGTCCGTTCCGGCGAAAAGCATTTCTATGGTGAGGTTTGCGTCTTGGACGTCGTCGTCACATTCGGGGTCTTCGCCCTCTGCCCAAATACGGATGGTGACCTGCTTGGGGGTCAGCTTATCAAGATGGAAGAGCCGGGTGTCGTTGCTGAAATTCTGACTGACGTCAAAGGTATTCTGTCCGGCGACTGCCGAGCCTTTGTTCGGCTCATAAATCGCCGCAGAGCCGGCGTCCTCATAAGATACGCGGATTGAACGTACAACATCGGCTTTTGAGCCGGTTTCGGTCGTGGTGACCGACGTCGTCGCGGATTTATCTTCTACCAGGACATTCTGTCCGGAAAGGTGAACCCACATATCCTCCGTAGCGATAAACCAAACCTTGAACTCCATATAGGAATTATTGTTCGCGGTTCTTGCCGAGCCGGAGCGGCTGGTCATTGTGATACCGTTTGACGAGGTGACCGGGTCGAGCAGCTGCTGATCAATACGCGGAGCATTGACAGAAGCAAGATATGTATTGATCATGTCATTGGTGAGAACCTTTTTCCAGAGAGATATATCCGTTCCGCGGTTCTCAATATCCAAATACAGCTGAGGGGCTGTACTGATTTTAAGGTTAATATCATTGACGCTTGCAAAGTTAGACAGCGTAAACCACGCCATCGTACCCGTAATCAGCACCAGCATCGCGATAATGCTGAGCAGGAAGGTCGTGCGGCGTTTAATGCGTGCCTGAGCCTTAGTCAGCCGGTTCAGTTCTTGCAGCAGCTCTTGGTTTGTTTTTTCTTCCATAACAAATCACCATTAAATCATATTGTTCAAATATGCGGATTAGAAGCCTTTATATAATAGGTATATCTGCATTTGTCCCCAAATGGGCGCACTGACACAGATATTCACAGTAAATCTAGGATGATTATACCTAAAAAATTGTGAAAAATCAATAACAAATTTGAGAGGACTTGACAGCATCAAGCCCTTTTTATTCGTATTCGGAATCAAAATTGTAAGATTTATACGATTTTCGGCGCTGCTATTTGGCAATTTTTTCTCTAACTTGTGCAATTCGCACAAAACGAATATAAAAATTTCGTTATGCGTACAAATCCGTCCGTTACAAAATTGTGATTTTTTTCGTTATTCGAATAATAAATTGTCGGTTCACCATATCTGCCGCAATCGGATTCGCTTAATACAGAATATTGCGGATTTGCGGGCTTTTTGCAAAGGATTTTGAAAAAAGACTTGATTTTTTCGCAGGAATTGTATATAATAGTTTAGCAACTGAAATTCACATTCATTTGACCACACGTAGAGTTGTCCGAGTGGCCGAAGGAGCAGCACTGGAAATGCTGTGTACCTTTTTGGTACCGAGGGTTCAAATCCCTCACTCTACGCCAAAGCGAAAATCCTGTCACAATGTGGCAGGATTTTTGTTTTGTATTATTCATTTTTCAGTCTTCAGTATTCATTCTTCAGTTTCTGAAGTCAGGATTTTCTAAATGAATACTGAAAACTTAAAACTGAATAGCGGTATAATAATTGATTTAAAGAAAAGTTTCTGATATAATCTTAACGGTGATTATAATGAAAGATAATATTTTAATAGATAAAACTATCAGCTTCGGCGCCCGGATTGTTAAGCTACATCGGTATTTGACAAAAGAACAACATGAAGCCGTTTTATCCAAGCAAATCCTGCGAAGCGGAACATCTATCGGCGCAAATATCAATGAAGCGCAGTACGGAAACAGTAAAGCAGATTTCATCGCGAAGCTCCATATCGCTTTAAAAGAAACAGCAGAAACCGAATACTGGCTACACATTTTAGAAAAATCGGATTATCTGAATCATAAAATGGCTTCATCTATGCTGAATGATTGCTTGGAAATCAAGCGAATTCTGATTGCTTCTATCAACACCGCCAAAGAATCCAAATGATACGAGAGTTCTAATCTCAAATATCTTTCTTGCCGAATGTATCTTTTGTGTTCGACCTTCCCATATAATAGGAGTACCATTCGGTGCTCCTTTTTTATTATTCCGTACAGCGTTGAGCAAGGGATAGGAAGGCGACCGATGCTGCGCTTTCGGACGGCATAAATATAAATCAGTAAATTTTTTATCTGTTTTGCGTGACATTTGATTTATTTTGTATTATAATAAGTAAATATATAATATTGTACAACATTTCTGAAAGGATGAGATGAAAATATGAGCAGCGTTGTTGAAAAAATAATGCAAAATATCAAAGAGAATCCGGATTTTGTTGTAATTGTCGATCAGGGCGAGAATAACTTTTACACTTACCGGAGTTTTGACGATTATGCGCGTAAAATCGCCTCCAAGCTAAACCGGCTCGGCGTTTCACGCGGCGATTTTGTTACCATCGAGTTGCCTCGCAATAAAGAATACATCGCCGCAATGTACGCGGTATGGATGGTCGGCGCCGCCTTTGCGCCGCTTTCCCCTACCTATCCCGCCGAGCGTTTGGAATACATCCGCAATGACTGCGACGCAAAATTAATCATCAACGAGAAGTTTTTGCGCTCAACCGAGAATGAAGCGCCGCTTGAAAACGTTGTCATTCCCAATCCGGCGGATCCCTCTCTGCTTATCTATACGTCCGGCTCGACAGGAAAGCCGAAGGGCGTTCTGCACTCGCACGCGAGTATCGGCGAATCTATCAAGCGCTATGCCGACTATACCAATTCGCCTAAGGGCTCACGCGCGGCAATGGGCGCTCCGTTCACCTTTGTCGCATCGGTTCAGGGCATTTTCGTACCGCTTTATTCGGTCACAGTAGCGTATCTGATGCCTTATGAGGCGATGCGCGACCCTGTGCTGCTGGCGGATTATATAGAGGAAAATCAAATCAACCGTACCTTTATCAGCCCCAAGATGCTCAGGGTGTTCAAGCAAAAGGGCAATTCGCTCAAAACCGTGGTTACCGGCAGCGAGCGTGTATCCAATCTCTACAGCGATGAATTCGAGCTGATTGTCATGTACGGTCAGACCGAATCCGCGTCTGCAGTTCTCGCGTTCAAAGTGGATAAGCCCTACGATAACACGCCTATCGGAAAGCCGATGGAAAATGTTCGCGTCCATATTCTTGACGAGGACGGAAATGAGGCGGACGAAGGCGAGCTGTGTCTCGCGGGTATTTTTGCCGACTGCTATCTCCATCTTGATGAGCTGACCAAAAAGACCTTTGTCGATAACCCGTTTGCCGAACAGGACGGCTTTGACAAGCTGCTGAAAACAGGCGATATCGTTAAAAAAGCGGAGGACGGCAATATCATCTATCTCAACCGCAAGGACTGGATGGTAAAAATCAACGGACAGCGTGTTGAGCCGGGAGAGATAGAGACAATCATCAAAAACGCCGACGGCATCAAAGACGCGGCGCTTAAGGATTTCAAAAACCAGTACGGTCAGGTTTATCTTGTCGCGTATTATGTTGAGAATGAGCCTGTGGACGTCGAGGAGCTTAAAGCGGAAATTGCGGATAAGCTCCCGCCGTATATGATGCCCGCGTTCTTCGTAAAGCTGGATAAGCTGCCCGTCAATGATAACGGTAAGCTCAACAGAAATGCGCTCTACGCGCCTGAGGCGGGTAACTTTAAAAACGAATATATCGCGCCCGAAACCGATATGCAAAAGGTGATCTGCGAAGCCTTTGAGCAAATTCTCGACGTTGAGAACGTCGGCATCGACGACGATTTCTTTGCGCTCGGCGGTGATTCCATCAAGTCCGCGATGGTCGCGGAAAAATGCGGCGTCTACAAGATTTCAACAGCCGATATCTTCGCGGGCAAGACCCCGCGGATGATTGAGCGCCTGTTGATTCAAAAGGCGTCGAAAAAGGCACACGTCAAAAAGAATAAGAAAGAAAAAATATATCCGCTGACTCCCTCCGAGCGCGGTATGTATCTCGAGCAGAAGCTGAACGAGGATTCAACCGTTTATAACCTCAATATCGCAGTCATCATCAAGGGCTCGGATATGGAAACGGTGAAAAACGCGCTGAACTCGGTTTTCAAAGCGCACGAGGCGTTCACCTCCTACTACAGCGAGGAAAGCGGTCTGCCCGTGAGAGTTCTTTCCGATAAGCTGCCTGAAATCGTCGAAAAGACGGCTGCGTCACGCGAAGAGGTTATCGCGGTGATTGACAACTACGCGGTTCCCTTTAACCTCAACACCGCCATTCCCGTCCGTCCGACGCTCTATGCTGTCGCCGACGGCAGTATCATCCTTCATCTGGCTATCCATCATATCGCCTTTGACGGAGGCTCCGCAAAGACATTTACCGAAGAATTGATCGACGCTTTGAACGGCAAGGAAATCAAAGCGGCTGAAATAGACCTTTCCGACCTTTACGATGACATTCTCCACCAAAAATATGACAGCGGAATGGCGTTTTATAAGGAGCTGTTTGCCGACGGCGTTCCCGTCAACGAAATGCCTGTCAAGGGCAAACGCCCCAAGGTTCATCCGCTTTCGGACAGAGAAATCGACTTTGACTATAACAACGAACAGCTGAAAGAGATTGATAATACGGCAAGAAAATTCGGTGTAACGGAATTCGAGCTGATTTTCTCAGCCGTATCCATGGCGCTGGGCAAATATACAGCCGCAGAGGATGTTGTGCTCGGTATTCCCACCAATATGCGTCCCACCGAGGCGGGCAATGTAATCGGTATGTTCGTCAACACGGCTCCCGTCCGCGTGAAGCCGCAAAGAAATGCGGGAATTACGGATTATCTCAATTCTGTCAGCGAGGCTGTGCGCAACGCTACCTACGGCGCGAATCTGCCCTTTGAGGACGTTGTTGCGGAATTTGTAAAGCAGCGCGACGAATCCCGCAATCCTATCTTTGATGTGAGCGTCAACTTTATGTGGAATCCGCCCGCATACGATAAGGACGGGCTGAGCGTTGAGCTTTATTCCCCGCTGCAAAAAATGGAACGCGATATCGGCATTGTGATACGCAAGGGAGCAAACGGTCTGCACTTTATGATGCAGTATTCCTCTGAGCTTTTTGAGGACGCCGTTATCGAAAACTTTGCCGAACAGCTGAGATATACGCTTGCTTTGCTCGGTGAAGGAAGCACAAAGACCGTCAGGGACGCAATCGGACTCCCCGAAAATCAAAAAGAACAGCTTGACGGCTTCAAAACAGAAGCCACAGAAGAAATCAATACAACGCTTTTCCACAAGCTCTTCGAGCGCAGCGCGGAGGAAAATGCGGATAAGACCGCGCTGATTGCCTCCGACGCCACGCTCAGCTACCGTGAGCTGAATGAAAAGGCAAACATCGTCGCGCATAATTTGTTGGAAAAAGGCGTAAAAACCGGCGACAGCGTTGCGCTGCTCCTGCCGAGAGAAAGCTGCTTCTTTGCCTGTATGTTCGGCGTGAATAAGGCGGGCGCGGCGTTTATTCCCTGCGACCCGCAGTATCCTGCGGACAGAATCAACCATATCATCGATGATTCCGAAGCCTCCTTTATCATTACAACCGAGGATAAGCTTGCTGACTATCCCGCCGATAAGGTAATTCATGTAAAAGAGATCCTCGCCGGCGATAAAACGGATAATCCCGATATCGAAATGAGCGACCGCGAGCTGAGCTATATGATTTACACCTCGGGCTCAACAGGTAAGCCGAAGGGCGTTATGCTCAGACACAGGGGAATCTGTAACTATCTCACCCCGCACCCCGCTAATTCTCATATTTATTATTTGAAAAACAATGTTCATAACTATCTGTCAGTGACAACGGTCTCCTTTGATATGTCCTTCAAGGAGCACGCCGCGGCGTTCTGCAACGGAAAAACGCTGATTTTCGCCTCCGAGGATGAGATGAACGACCCGCGTGCATTGGCAAATCTGATGGAGCAGTACGGCGTTGACTGCATTAACGCAACACCTTCGCGCCTGCAGCAGTACATGGACTATGAGCCGTTCCGAAACGCGCTCGCAAAATGCAAGCTCGTCATGTCGGGAGGAGAAGGCTACCCGATTTCGCTCAGAGATGAAATCCGTCAATGCTCTTCCGGTATCAGGATATTCAACACCTACGGCCCGACAGAAATTACGGTTTCCTGTAATGCTGCCGATTTGACGGACGCCGAATATATCACAGTCGGCAGACCGCTGCTCAATTATAACGAAGTTATCGTAGACAAATACGGCGATCCCTCTCCCTACGGCGTCATCGGCGAGCTGTATATCGGCGGCATCGGAGTTGCAAAGGGCTATAAAAATCTGCCTGAGAAAACCGCTGAGGCGTTTGTCGAATATGACGGACAGCGTATGTATCGCTCGGGCGACTACGCGAAATGGGACAAGGACGGAAACGTCCTGATTCTGGGCAGACTCGACAATCAGGTCAAGCTCAGAGGTCTGCGTATTGAGCTGGGCGAGATTGAAGGCTTGATTGCCGAGCAGCCGCATATCAAAAACGTCGCTGTCATTATCCGCCAGCTGAACGGACAGGATAACCTCTGCGCCTACTTTACCGCGGATACAGAAATCGACATCGACGCTTTGCGTGACGAGCTTAAAAAGCACCTTACGCCCTATATGGTTCCGACCGCATATCTCCAGATGAACGAAATGCCCATCACGGCAAACGGCAAAACCGATTTGAAGCGCTTGCCCGATCCCGTACCCGTCAATCTCGGCGAATATGTGGCTCCCGCCAACAAGACCGAGGAATTCTTCTGTGAATCCTTCAAAAGAACGCTGAAGCTTGACCGCGTGGGCGCTACGGATGATTTCTTTGAAATCGGCGGAACGTCGCTGATTGTCACTTCCGTGGTACTTGACGCGTCGGAAAACGGCTTTGAAATCACCTACGGCGACGTCTTTAAATACACCACGCCGCGCGCATTGGCGGAGCTTTTCAAGGACGGCGAGGTCAACGATACAAACAAGCTGTTTGACTTTGACGACTACGATTATACAAAAATCAACGATTTGCTCAAGAAGAATACGGTAGACGCCTTTAAGGACAGCGAGCTGCGTGAGCTGGGTAATATTATGATTACCGGCACGACAGGCTATATGGGCGCGCATCTCCTTGCCGAATTCCTCAAGAGCGAAAGCGGCAAGGCGTACTGTCTGGTTCGCAAGGGTAAATTCGATACGGCGAAAGAACGTCTTGAGAATATTTTCTTCTATTACTTCGGCTCCGATTTGGAAGAAGAATTTGCATCGCGTGTTGAGGTACTCAACGGCGACGTGACCGATTACGGCTATTTTGAAGCGTTTGAAAAATTGCCGATCGACACCGTGTTCAACTGCGCGGCGAACGTAAAGCATTTTTCCAACGGCACTGATATTGAGGATATCAACGTCGGCGGCGTTGAAAACTGTATCAAGTTCTGCAAGAAAACCGGCGCGAGGCTGATACATTTCTCCACGATTTCCGTATCGGGAACAACAGACGATCCCGATAAATTAACCCGCAGAGAGCTCGACGAGCAGTCGCTCTACTTCGGTCAAACGCTCGATAATAAATACACATCGTCAAAGCTGATGGGCGAAAGAAAGCTGCTCGAAGCCGCTGCCGAGGGTCTGGACGCTAAGGTTATCCGCGTCGGTACCCTTGCGGCGCGTGAATCCGACGGCGAATTCCAGATCAACTTCCTGACCAACAACTTTATGGGACGTCTGCGTTCCTACAGCCTGCTCGGCTGCTTCCCCTACGCGATGATTGAGAATCAGGTTTGTATGGGCCCGATCGACCGCTCCTGCAAAGCGTTCCTGAAGCTCGCAAAAACAGCGAAGGAATGCTGTGTATTTAATGCTGTCAATAACCATACCCTGCCGTTGGGCGATATTATCCGCCAGATGAATAAGAGCGTCAGTCGGATTGAATTTGTTGAGTATGACGTATTTGCGGATGCGCTGAACGAAGCCCAAAAGGATCCCGAAAAAGCGGCGATTCTTTCCAGCATGACGGCATACATGAACACCGCTCACGGCAAAAAGATCGTCGCGCTTCCGTGCAGCTCCCACTACACCACACAGATACTCGCGAGAATGGGCTTCTTCTGGAACGCAAGCAACGAAAAATATGTAGACGACTTTATTAATGTGCTTCGCGGATTCCAGTTCTTCAGCAAGGATAACCTGAAGCGATAAGGAGGATTTTAATGGAACGGACAGGTACGCTGCTGAATCAGAAATACCGCAGCCTTTTAGTTTCTACTCTGGCGATGACCGCATCTATGTATCTTTCGGGAATCCTGGACAGTATCATGGTCGGACAGATTTTGGGGACTACGGAGCTGTACGCCATTAATCTGACGTCGTGCATCGTTTTACTGCGCAGTATTCCGATTGCTTTGTTCACCTTCGGCGGTAATACGCTTGCCGTGATTTACAAAAGCAAACGCGATCAGAAATCCGCCGACGTGGTGTTTACGCTGTCTTACTGGACGGGAATCCTATCGGTTGTGGTTATGTCGGTAATCGGTATCGCTTTGATCTCTCCGACAGCCAATATTTTGGCGCAGGGCAAGGAACAGCTTGTCACGCTTGTCGCACAGTACTTGCTGCCGCTGTGGATACTTACACCGCTTGTCGCGGTTGTGAATCAGACCGCCGCCTTTGCCAGAACCGACAATATGCGTAAGCTTGCTACCGCTCTGCCTATCGTGGCGAATATCATCAATTTGGCTTGCGACTACATCTATATGGCGATTTTCGGCTGGGGTATCGCAGGAGCAGGCTGGGCTACCGTTACGGGATATGTGGTCGGCGCGCTGATGGCGCTGATCTACTTCAAAGCCAAAGAGCGGTCGGTTCACTTTACCGGGGACGCTCTTCAATCCTTCAAGCTGCTCGGAAAGATTTTCACCATAGGATTACCGTCGTCGTTGATTTATGTCTGTAATTTCCTCAGACTGTTCTTAACAAACGCCATTATTCTCTCTGCCACAGGCGTCACCGGCGGTCAAATCGCCTCGGTTTCCTATTCACTCAACAGCTTCGCCTTTATCCTTGTGGAGGGCGCGTCTATGACGCTTTTGCCGATTCTCGGCGCGCTGTACGGAGAGAAAGATACAAACGGAGAAAAGATTACGCTTCGTTACGGGATGGTTGTGACGGTTGTTCTGTCAATGTTTGTTTTAGTGGTATCCGAAGCGATCCCCGTACCGCTTGCCTCGCTTTTCGGTTTAACCGATCCCGCGGTTACGGAGGTTTTCGCCGTTACCTTCCGCATCTTCTCCCTCAACATCCCCTTACTTGCGGTTATTTACGTTATGCGCTCGTTTTTCCAGGCGACAAAGCAAAGCGGACTTGCCAACCTCCTTGTTATACTTGACGGCGTGCTGACGATTGTTCCGCTGATGTTCTGGTTTTCCCATTACAATATCTATTGGCTGTGGGCGTCGTTCCCGATTGCCAAGGTCATTACGGTTGTCATTACGTTTATCGCAATGCTGATCAGCAAGAAGGTACGGCACAAGGATAATATCCTCGGAATCGAGGAGGAGGAAGGCGTCGTGTACGACTTCTCCATCAAGAATGAAATTCCCGAGGCAATCAAGGCGTCCGAGGAAGCGATGGCGTTCTGCCAAAATAACAATGTTCCCGAAAATACCGTCAACGCTGTAGGCATGTCGGTGGAGGAGCTGTGTCATAATATTGCCGTTTACGCTAACACAAGCGATAACAATGCGGTTGACATCTGTGTGAGGGTATTCCCCGACAAGGTGAACGTTCGCCTGCGTGATAACGGCAAAGAGTTCGACCCCACCGACTATATTGATAACAGCGGCAAACGTATTACGGGCTTAGAGCTTGTAAGACTGCTAAGCTCTTCGATCGACTATAACCGCATTCTCGGCTTTAATGTAACCAATATTTCGATTTCATACTGACAGGAGGTGAACGGATGAAACAAGAAAACGGCGGGCGGACTGTGAAGAAACCACCAAATAGCTTAAACGCGGATAAGACATGTGAGCGCCCGCAGGAAAATAACGCCGCGGAAGCAGAGCTTAATGCTGCTGCCCTGATTCAAACGGGCATTTTGACCGATGATTTTCCCGACAACGAATCCTATGCTGTTTATGCGGATTTGAATCCGGCGGCGACGGTCGGCGGCGATTTTTACGACTATTTTCTCGCGGATGATACGCATCTTGTCATCGTCATCGGCGACGTTTCCGGCAGCGGATTCTCGCCTGCAATGTTTATGATGCTGACTAAAACGCTGATTAAGGTTTACGCTCAGTCCGGTTACGGCTCGGATAAGGTGCTGGAGCATACCAACCGCTTTTTGAATCAATCCAACCCCGAAAACTTCTTTGTGACTTGCTGGCTCGGAATAATCGATTTGACTAAGGGTATTCTGTCCTACACAAATGCCGGCCATCAGCATCCGGTAATTGTCAGAAAAGGGGAAGAGCCCGAATACCTGCTCTCAGATCCGAATTTTGTGCTCGGTACAAAGCGGTCGGTAGATTACCGCGAGAAGCGTTTCAAGCTTTCGCCCGGAGATCAGCTTATCCTTTATACCAACGGCGTTACAGAGGCGCAGTCTCCCGAAGGGGAGTTCTTCGGCGACGAACGGCTTTTGGCGGTTATCGGCGAGAATAAAAATCAAGATATGCCTGAAATAGTAAAAGCGATACGTACTTGTGTAGACGCGTTTGAAGCAGGGAATACCCATTCCGATGACGCTACTGTTCTTGCGCTGTCCTTCCGCGGCTGCATAAGTGTTCCGCCTGTTGAGAGCAAGGAGTTTTTCCTCACAAAGGATTCCTATGACAGCGTTACGGGTTATATTGCGGAGCGGTGTGCGGCGGAAGGCTGTGACGAAAACGCAATCAATCAGATTGTGATTGCGTCCTCCGAAATACTTGCCAATATCGAATCGTACGCTTATGAAGACGGCGGTTCCATCGAAATCATCACAAAGTGCCGCAGTCACAGGATGTTTATCACCTTCAAAGATAACGCGCCCCCCTTTAACCCGCTGCTCCACGAGGAACCCGACGTCACTTTACCGCTGAAAAACCGCCGCAGCGGAGGCTTGGGCATTTTTATCGTAAAAAAGCTGATGAGCGACGTCAGCTACAAATACGAAAATAATCAGAACACACTGACAATAGAGAAGGAATTTTAACATGAAAAACACCAAGCTGATTATTGCCGGCGATATGCTTCCTATGCCGTGTAACTATGCGCTTTTCCAATCGGGTGATATACAGACATTGTTCGGCGAAAAGCTTTGTACGCTTTTTGCGTCGGCTGATTATCGCGTATGTAATTTTGAGGGCTGCTTTACCGACAGCGATCAGCCAATCGAAAAGGTAGGTCCGAGCATCAAGGCGCCTGTGTCTTCCATCACCGCCGTAAAGCGGCTGGGCATTGATTATGCCACGCTCGGCAATACTCACTCTATGGATTACGGCAGGCAGGGATATTACGACACCTGCAAGACCTTGAGCGATAACGGAATCGGATTTTTCGGATGGGGTGACAACGCCGCTTGTGTCAAAAGCTATATCGAATTAAATGACGGCGGCAGAAAAATCATTCTTTACAATACGACAGAACGGTTCGAAAACGCTCCGCGAGAGGACTATCCGGGCGTAAATCTTTATGATGAATACCGGGTCTGCACTGAAATCAATCAATTGAAGTCGCGGTGCGATTATCTGATTGTGCTGTACCACGGCGGGATCGAAGGCACTCATTATAACAGCGAAAAAATGCGCGTTCGCTTCCACCGTATGGCGGACAGCGGCGCCGATGTAATCATATCTCAGCACACACACGCCATCGGAGAGGAGGAGCGTTACAAGAACGCTTATTTCCTCTATGGCCAGGGAAATTTCTGCTTTCACTTCCGAAAAGAAGTAACGCCGCTTCTTGCCGAGGGCTTAGTGCTGGAGCTTGACTTTTCCGACAGCGGCTTTACGGCGAAGCCTCACAGAATCCTCCGCACCGAATACGGCTGTGTATATGATGAGGAGCAAAGCCTTGACGGCTTTTTTGCCAGAAGCAAAGAGCATGACGCACTGCTGGCAGGCGATAAACAGGCGCAATCGGAATTTGAAAGCAGCTTCTCAAAGGACTGCGCAAGCTGGACAAGCGTATTCCTGTCGGTGCTGCGGGGCAATAATCCCGAGGACGCCGCCAAGCGCAGCGAGCTCAGCCCCGCGGAATTCACAAACTATCTTAAATCCTCTTACAGCAGACAGCAGCTTCTTGCCATACAGATGTTCATGCGCAACGAGGAATTTAATGAAGTAGGTAATCAAATCCTCAGCGATATACTGAGAGAAACAGATACAAAGGAGAATGTACAATGATAATTAAAACTTATGAGGATAACGGAACAACCGTTATCGCGCCCGAGGGCAAAATCGACCATGTAACCGTACAAGAATTTGAAGCCAAGATTGATGAGCTCGGAGCCGAGAACGATAGTCTTACGATTGATATGGCTAACGTAGAGTATGTCTGCTCCGCGGCGTTGAGAGCAATTCTAAAAGCCGATCTTATGCTTGAAGGCAAGGGCGGACTGGTACTGAAAAACGTCAATCAAAAGGTTATGGAAATTCTTAATATCACAGGGTTCAGCAGCCATCTTGATATCCGTTAAGCAAATACCGTTTATTCCGGCGCGCGGATTGTGCGCCCTGCTGCCGGGTGTAGCCGATAAACGGCGCTGATACCCGCTGAATCAATATCTAATGCTCAAAAGGGGCTGTCGCGCAAAGAAACGCTGCAGCCCCTCTGTTTGTCATCCTGAGCTTTGCCGAAGAATGACATTTTTTCATTTTGCGACAGCCTCTTTTGTTCAAAGAAGCGTATTCTGCACAAATTTCCGGCAGCAGCCGCCGCAGATTTCCCGCTTTATTTTTTGCTTATACTAATCCTAAATAAACCCCTTTATCATCTTTCACGCTAAATTCCGCATAGCTTTGTTGGGCTCCTTGACAGGCGCCAGCCTGCCTGCGTCGCCCGCCTCGCTCTGCAAAATTTATCGTCGAAATCTGATTAAATCTTTTTGTTAAGGATTAGTATTAAATATTGAAAACAAACGGAAAATATGTTATATTGAAGAAGCTGATATCAACGATGCCTGTTTGATTCTGCCGAATAAGAGTTGAACAGAATCAGTGGCGCAGACAAGCAAGGAGGTAAATGATGGAAAACGCAAAAATCAACAACGAGCTTACCCTGCAATACCCCGACGGCTTTCATGAAATGACGGAGGAGGATCTGAAAAAGTATTTCGTCACAGATGGAAACAGATGGGGCATTCACGACCCCGAGCGCCATGTGGTTATCTCTGTCGCATGGACAAGATCAACCTTCCTGTCCTATCTGACAGATGCAAAATCTGTCGTCGGCGGCTCGGAGCGCTGTATGAAATCCAACCTGAAGAGTTATCAACGCATCGGTAAGCTGTCGACGGAGATCGCGTCGAAGAAGGCTAGCGGAATCGCTTTTCAGTATCACCCCACCGACGCGAACATCATCCAGTACAGCGAAATGCTGGCTTTTCGCCAAAAGAATATGTTCTATGTGATAGTGTATCTTACACACAAGGATAAGAACAGCGATTGTCATCCACTGTTTGACGACCTCTTGAAGTCTATTCAAATCGTATAAACACGGCTTTAGGGTCAACGGGAGATTTTATGGAAAGAAAATCGCAAAAAAGCTGACCGGAAGCCTCGACATTTATTTCGATATGTGCATCAACGCAAGATGACAACAAGTCAAAAAAGGTGCTGCTCCGATAGCGGAACACATCTTTGTGATAAAATCAAAATGGAGGTACAAGCATGGAAAACAAAAAGAAAAATCCCGCAACACCGTGGCGGATTATATCGGCAGTTTTAGCTGTGGCATTGATTGCCGTATCCTGCACATGGGCAATCACCGCGAACAACTGTCAGCAGACTGCGCCGAAGGGCGATACTGCCGTCACCGAGGCTGCCGCGGACACATCCGCAAACGCGGCTGAAGGCGACGCGTTGTCGCTCTGGACAGACGACGCTCCGCTGAAAACAGAGCTGACCGAATATATGAAGGCAATCACGGACGAAAGCTCCGCAGACTTCATTCCTGTCGAGAGCCGGATCGCCGTGTTCGATATGGACGGCACCCTGTGCTGCGAGACCGACCCCGGCTACTTTGACCACAAGCTCCTGTACTACCGCGTGACGGAGGATCCCGACTATAAGGATAAGGCGAGCGACGAGGAAAAGGCAACCGCAGAAAAAATCAAGACCTACTTTGAAACAGGCGAATATCCCGAGGAGCTGAGCATGGAGCACGGCAAGGCTGTCGCCACCGCCTTCAAGGGCATGACGCTCGACGAATTTGACGCTTATGTCAAGAGCTTCCGCGACCGTCCTGAAGAGGGCTACAACAATTTGACCAACGGCGAGGCGTTCTACAAGCCGATGCTGCAGGTCATCGACTATTTGCAGGCGAATGATTTTACGGTATACGTCATCAGCGGCACCGACCGTCTGATTACCCGCGGACTGGTTGACGGCATGATCGATATCCCGATGGGTCAGATGATTGGCTCCGACGAATCGCTGGTAGCGAGCAATCAAGGCGACGAAGACGGTATGAATTATACCTTTACCAAGGACGATAAGGTGATTACGGGCGGCGAGTTCATCATCAAAAATCTGAAGATGAACAAGGTTTCGGTCATTGAAAAAGAAATCGGTGAACAGCCCGTGCTGTCCTTCGGTAACTCCTCGGGCGACGCGGCAATGTCGAATTTCGTTATCAATAACAACAAGTACCGTTCAGGCGCGTTCATGCTTTGCTGCGACGATCTCGAGAGAGAAAACGGCAACATGGACAAGGCGAAAAAAATGTACGATATGTGCGACGAAAACGGCTGGACGCCCGTATCAATGAAGAACGATTGGACAACCATCTACGGCGACAACGTCACCAGGAAATAATCTATAAAACAACAGGCACAAAAAAGGGGCTGTCGCGTTTCTTAGCGCGATAGCCCCTTAATGTTTTTGTTGTATTTATGCTTACGCCGCGAGCATCTTGCGCGCTTTGCTCAGATAAATCAGATAAAGAATATACTGTATAATGCTCAGAATGCCTGCGCCGAAGACGAGGATGCCGGAGAGAACCTTCGAGCCTGTGCCGCTGAAAATCAGGGAAATGATTCTTGCAAGAATAATCAGCGCGTAAATCACGATGATGACCTTAAAGAGATTTGTACCTCTATTCTCCATGTCGCTGTCATTGAGGATTGCGGCAAGATGACGGATACCCTCAATAATCATGATGGTAATTGCGAGACGGATGACGTCGCCGAGAACGGTGCAAATGCCCGAAACGGTCTCGTTCTTTGAGAAGATGCCGCTGACAACAGTAACGACGATACTGGCGATAATCAGATAGAGAGCTATCTTGAAGGAGCCCTCGTCCTTTGAGGCATTGCTGACGCCGATAATCTCAATGATAAACGAGATAATCGCCAAAACAACTGCGCCGAGACCGAAAATCGCCATACCGCCGAAGGAGGCGATGGCGGCGCCGGTGGATTTCGTATCGACAGTAACTACGCCAAGCGCGACGAATCCCAGCGTAAGTGTCAGGCATATCGAGGCAAGCAGTCCGAGAATTTCGGCGGTGAAGATTCTCTTTACGCCTTGATGTGCATTTCCAAATTTCATGTTCATTACTCCTTTTCATTTTATTAAAATAATTATACAGTTTTGTTATATAAAATGCAAGAGTTGTTTCAAAAATGTCAATTATTTTTAGGGCACCTCTAAAAATTCGTGTAGTCTGAGAGTGCCATAGATTTATGCCGCATTTTTATGAAAAAAGTGCAGGAATACTGCCGTATTTCAAGTCTTTTTGAACAAAAATGCGGTGTGAAGATATAGTGCTATCGGGCTGCAGGAATTTTTAGAGGTGCCCTTTATCTAATACCCGAAAAAATTCGCCGTAGCTTGTGATTTCGTAATCGCAGAGGGGATTGCCGTCGGGCTTTCCCTCACGCAGATAGCGGCAGGTGGCGATACCGGCGTTTCTGCCTCCCTGCATATCCGAGGTCAGGCTGTCGCCGAGGATAATCACGCGGCTTTTGTCGGTGACGCCGAGATCGGCGAAGATGTAGTCAAAATACGCCTTGTCGGGCTTTGACGCGCCGATTTGCTCGGAAATATAAATGCCGTCGATATAATCGCCCACGCCCGAGCGCCGATAACGCCCCGTCTGCGGAACGGTCAACCCGTTGGTCGCCATGTAGATTTTCACGTCGTATTCTTCATGGAGCTTTTTCACAAAGTCCATCGCGCCCGGCAGCATAAAGCCGCATTGAGAGAGGTTATGCTCATACATCGCGTTCAGCGCATAAAAATCGACAGGAGCCTTGCCGATACGCTCAAACAGCATTTGAAAACGGCGGGGCTTAAGCTCCTCGCGGTCAAGCTCGCCGCGCTCGAGCGCCTTCCAGCACCAAAGATTGCAGGTACTGTAAAGACTGACGACCCCGTCGGTCGGCTCCACGCCGAACTTCCGCAGGGTACGGCTGACGGCGGTCTTTTCGGCAAGCTTGAAGTCATAGACGGTATCGTCCGCGTCGAGCAGGACAACGTCATAGCGTTTACTCAAAGGGCGCGCCCTCCTTTGTATAAATGCCGGTGCGGGTGATGTCGGCGTGCAGCTCAACGCCGCAGTAATCCGAAAGCGCGCCGACAAACAGGGACGGGTTGATATTGAGCGTCGCGCCCGCAGGCAGCCGCAGCTTCATCATAACGTCATCGCCGCCGGACAGCTCACAGGCGAGCAGATACGACTTGAGGTCGATATTTTTCATGCCCTTCTTGGTCTTTTTCTCCACGATGATTTCGGGCTGATTCAGAAAGTCGTTCAGCTTGTCGGATAATTCTTTAGAAGAAATTTCGTCATCATTCATCGGAACAATGCGCATCTCATAATCGGCGGAATCAATATCCGCGGGCTTGCCGACTGCCTCCGAACAGCGGTAAATCCGTATGCCGTCGGGCAGGCAGGCATTGAGCTGCGCGGGAATCTCCGACAAATCCGCGTCATCGTCGAGCAGGCGGAAATCCATGCTCTCGCAGGTCGAAGCGAAGCCGAGCGACAGCGGCAGAGCGAAGGTAATGTAGGCGTGCTGATGAAAGCCCTCGGTGTGCCAGATATCCAGACGGCTCTTGCCGACAGCGCGCAGCATGACGCGGTTGGTATCAAGATGGGAGATATACTTACACGCGCCGTCCTTCTCAAAGAACACCCTGACGTTTTTCACAGCAGACACCTCCCCCGTATTTTTTCGCACCGCAGTTCATGCACTTTTCGCGGCAGTTCGGCGAGGCTTCGGAGCGATAGGCGCGCTCACACTCACGCTGTAAAAATTCTTTGGTAATGCCGTAGTCAAGATGATCCCACGGCAGGATCTCGTCAAACGAACGGCGGCGGTTGGCGTAGAAAGCGGGGTCGATGCCGCACTCGGCAAAAACGTCGAGCCAGTTCTGCAGCGAGAAGCAATCGCTCCATGAATCAAAGCGCATCCCGCGCTGATGAGCGAGCAGCAGCGCCTTGTTCAGCTTGCGGTCGCCGCGGGCAAACACCGCCTCGAGGAACGAGGTATCGGAATCGTGATAGTTATAGGAAATCTTCTTGGTCGTGATTGACGCGCGGATATGCTGCTGCTTTTCGCGCAGAACGTCCATCGTGTCCTGCGGCTCCCACTGGAAGGGAGTAAAGGGCTTCGGCACAAAGGACGAAGCCGATATCGTCACGCGCGGGGACTTGCCCTTGACGCGGTTCCCGGTCGCATAGTAGGTATCGACGACCTTTCTGCCCAGCTCTGCGATTGCCGCTACGTCGTCCATCGTCTCGGTCGGCAGCCCAATCATGAAATACAGCTTGACGGTCGTATAGCCGCCCTCAAAGGCGACGCGGCAGGTGTTGATCAGCTCGTCCTCAAAGACGTTCTTGTTGATTGCGTCGCGCAGGCGCTGGGAGCCTGCCTCGGGCGCGAAGGTCAAGCCGCTTTTCCGCACGCTCTTGATTTCGTCGAGAATGTCGTCGGTAAAGCCATCGACGCGCAGGCTCGGCAGCGACAGGCTGACCTTTTCGGGCTTTGCCCAGGTATTGAGCGTTTTCAGCAGAGGAACGACCTGCGTGTAGTCGCTGGAGCTGAGCGACGAGAGCGACACCTCGTCGTAGCCGGTATTGCGGCAGAGGGCGTGACACTGTTCGTTGATACAGCCGACGCTTTTCTCGCGCACGGGACGGTAGAGGAAGCCCGCCTGACAGAAGCGGCAGCCGCGGATACAGCCGCGGAAAATCTCCATCACCGCGCGGTCATGGACGATCTCAATATTCGGCAGGACGAAGTTGTCGGGATAATAGCAGGAATCCATATCCATGATCGCGCGCTTTTCAATGGTTGCCGGCGCGCCGTCCTTCGGCGTAACTGCCGCGATGGTGCCGTCGCCGTGATAGGTCACTTCATAGAGTGAGGGTACATACACGCCGCTGATTTGCGACGCAAGGCGCAGGAATTCTTCGCGCGATTTGCCGTCGCGCTTACACGCGCGGTACAGCTCGATCACCTCGAGGTCGACCTCCTCCCCGTCGCCGAGGAAAAAGATATCCACAAAGTCGGCGATCGGCTCGGGATTGCAGGCGCACGGCCCTCCCGCGACGACGATATGATTGAGGTCATGCCTGTCCCGGCTCAGAACGGGTATCCCGCCGAGAGTAAGCATATTCAGAATATTTGTATAGCTCAGCTCGTATTGGAGCGTGAAGCCGATAAAGTCAAAATCCGTCAGAGGGTCGCCCGACTCCAGCGCATAGAGCGGGATGTCATGGGCGCGCATCTGCGCCTCCATATCAATCCACGGAGCGAATACGCGCTCGCACCAGATATAGGGGCGCTCGTTGAAAATACTGTAAAGAATCTTGATGCCGAGGTGCGACATACCGATTTCGTAGGTATCGGGAAAGCAGAACGCAAAGCGCACGTCGACGTCATGCTTGTCCTTGATGACCGCGCCAAGCTCCCCGCCGACATAGCGGCCGGGCTTCTGAACCGTCAGCAGATATTTTTCGATTTCCTTCGGGTACATAATCAACTTCCTATTTCAAGATTAAAACCGCCGTCAGATACAGCGATATCGCCAACAGCGAATAGTTATAGCCGGAGCGGAACAGCATCAGGATCCCCGCCGTCATCAGCGGAACCAACAGCAGAAGCGTCACCGACTTTTGTATGATAACACAGGTTTTCGGCAGGAACCGCCGCGATAAAAGCAAATACAGCAGATGACCGCCGTCAAGGCTCATAACAGGCAGCAGGTTGAAGCAGCCGAGAGCGAGATTCGCCAACAACAGATTGCGGCTGAACGGCGCGGACAGGGCGGCACAGAGAAAATTCATGCTCACGCCGCCGAGCGTTATCCACACGTCGGCGCGGAAATCCGCGGGAGCGTCCGCCTCTATCAGCACATCGAAAAGCCGCAGCGATACCGCCCTCACGGGAACGTGAAAGCGCCGCATCAGCAGAAGGTGTCCCAGCTCATGCAGCAGCGCCGCGAGAATACAGCAGATAATGCGGTTCTCGCGGTCGAGAATCAGTACCGCCGTGATTGCCGCGACGACCTCGTAGCCGACAAACAGCTTTGTCCTACCGAGCCGGAAGCTCATCGGGCGTCGCCGTAACCGTTACCTGTTTCCCGCCGAAAATGGAATTCCAGTCAATCGCGTCGAATACCTCCTGAGAAATCACAGGCTTTGACATTTCCTCCTGATAGGCGCGCATAAAGCTGTGATACGCGCCGCTGTCCATCGCCTTGAGCAAAAACAGCACCAGCGCCGCCGCCATGCACAGCACGAGCTGTAATATCGTCAGCAGCGGCCGGGACTGCTCTTCCCTGCTTTCGGGAGCGGGAGATTTTTCCTCCGTCTCCTCTGCCGGCTCCGGCGTTGCATCGGCATGATTATCACGCCAGCCCTCTTCATAGATAATTTCGTCACGCCTGATTTCGCTCACAATATCACCCCATAGATTCTATGAGGCGGCAGGGCGTGATATTACTCCGTATCAAGCGCCTTGAACTGCTTGTTGCGCAGATTGAAAAAGAACGCCAACGCAATCAGCAAACAGATAATCTCCGCTATCGGGAACGCATACCACATTGCGTCGAGGTCGATTCGCGAGAGTATAAACGCCGTCGGCAGCAGAATCACCAGCTGACGCGCAAACGACATAATCATGCTGTATAAGCCTTTGCCGACCGCCTGGAACAGCGCCGAGAACATAATACCCATTGCGGCAAAGATAAACGAATAGCTGATGGTGCGCAGGGTAGGCACGCCGACCTGCAGCATCAGTTCATTTGCGGCGGCGTCCCCGGAGCCGAACAGGCTGAGCAGCCACTCGGGAGCGAGCTGGAACAGCAGAAAGCCCGCCGCCATAATCGAAACGGCGATAATCGTCGCGATACGGAACGCGGAGTACATCCGCTTTTTATCGCGCGCGCCGTAGTTGTAGCCGATGATCGGCGAGGCGCCCTGCGTCAAGCCGAACACGGGCATGAACACAAAGCTCTGCAGCTTAAAGTACGCGCCGAAGGCGTTGATATATGCGTTGGCAACGTCGCGCGCCACGTCCGCGGCAGAAATAATCGCGTTGATGCCCGACACCATGATGGAGCCGATGCTCTGCATGATGATCGCGGGGACGCCGACGACGTAGATATTCTTGACGACCTGACCCTCAAGGCGGAAGCCCTTGAAGGTGATTTTCACGGTGTGTTCCTTAACGAACAGAACCGTCATAATGAAAATCATCGAGCAAATCTGTCCGAACACGGTAGCGACCGCCGCGCCGACAACGCCCATTCTGGGGAACGGCCCGATACCGAAAATCAGCAGCGGGTCAAAGATGATATTGATGAACGCGCCGAGCAGCTGCGTCATCATCGGGATAATCATGTTGCCGGTCGCCTGGAGGATCTTCTCGCCCATGTTGCTGACCATCAAACCGACGGACACGCACAGAACGATTGACAGATACTGCGTACCGTACTCCAGCACCAGCTCATCCTTCGTGAACAGCGAGATAAAGCCGCCCGAGAAGAACAGCCCCACCAGCAGGAACACCAGCCAGCTTAACAGAGCGAGGATAATGCCCGTCGTCGCGGCGGCATTCGCCTCTTTAAAATTCTTCGCGCCGAGTCTTCTCGCTATCAGCGAATTAACGCCGACAGCCGTGCCGACCGCGAACGAAATACAAATCATCTGCAGCGGGTACGCAAGCGATACCGCCGTCAGCGCCTTCGGGCTGTAGGTCGCGACAAAAATACTGTCGACCACGTTATACAGCGCCTGAATCATCATGGAGAACATCGCGGGCAGCGACATACTCAGCAGCAGCGGCAGCATAGGCTTCGTACCCATTTTATTCTGCGTCACATCACTCAAATTCTTTCCCTTCCTTTTTCTCTCGATGTCGATGTGTCAAATACAAAATCAGTTGAATCACGAGCGCCGCAAATAACACGCCCGAAAAATCAATCAGCATGTCCCGTATCTCACAGGAGCGTCCCGCAGGAAACATCTGAATCAGCTCGTCGCATACCGCGACCGCCGCGCCGGTCGGCAGCGCAATCAACAGCGTATGCTTGCGCCGCAGCACATAGGAATATGCCGTTAACGACAACAGCGTTCCCAATACCGCGTACTCCGTGAAATGCGCCGTCTTTCGCACGATAAAATCATTAACCGTAACCGGCAGTCCGACAGATGTGAAAAAGGCGTTGATGCCGTCTACCATCGGGTCGCTTTGGCTTGTTGATTCGACAGCGTCGAGTGACGAATTATAGAAAATCGCTCCGACTGCGGCGACGCATAGCAGCGTCAGAGTCAGCCGGACAATGAACCTCTTTTTGTTCTTCAAAAGGCACCTCGTTCATTCATATTCATAGATATTTTAGCCCAAGAAGAATAAGTTGTCAAATCCTGAATATCAATTTTACAGATAAGCCTAATTTATGGTTGAAATAGCAGTTTTTTTCAGTTATAATGATATATGTGAAATTTTGCGTGCAAGGAGAAGCTTATGAAACATTATCTGATTATCTTTCTGATATCCATGGTACCGCTCATCGAGCTGCGCGGCGCGATTCCCTACGCCGTCGGCTTTCACTGCAACATGGTGTGGGCGTATATCATCGCTATCATCGGCAATATGATTCCCGTACCGTTCATCTTCCTTTTCGCGAGAAAGATTCTGGTCTGGGGCAAGGATAAAAAATTCATCGGCAAGTTCTTCACCTTCTGTCTGGAAAAGGGCGAGAAGGGCGGCAGGAAGCTCGAGGAAAAAAGCGGCAAGGGACTGTATGTCGCGCTGATGCTTTTCGTCGGTATTCCGCTGCCGGGTACGGGCGCATGGACAGGTACGCTCGCAGCGTCCATCCTCGATATGGACTTCAAAAAGAGCGTCATCGCCGTATTCCTGGGCGTTATCCTGGCGGGCATTATCATGGGCTTGGCGTCCATGGGTCTGTTCGGCGCAATCGGCGCGATTTTCGCCCCGAAGTAAGATGAAGCGCAAAAAGGTTTACGCCGCGATCATCGGCGGCGGCGCGGCGGGATTGATGTGCGCCCTGAGAGCCGCGCAGCAGAACAAAAATAAAGAAATCGTCATCCTTGAGAAAGCCGACCGCGTCGGCAAAAAGCTGCTCGTCACAGGCAACGGACGGTGCAATCTCAGCCACACCGGCGCGACGGCGGACAGCTATCACGGCGAGGGTGCGGAGGAGCTTATTAATATTCTTTTTGAGAATTATAACTCCGGCGCGGTTCTCGCGTATTTCCGCGACCTCGGTCTGATGACAACAGCCGACAGCGAGGGCAGAGTTTATCCGCGGTCGAATCTCGCAAGCTCCGTTCTGGACGTTCTGCGACTGCGGCTGAGAGACTGCGGCGTGGAGGAAATCTGCGGCGTACAGCTTAGCGAAATCCGCAGGACGCGCACAGGCTATGAGGTGATTGCGGACGACGGAATCATCGCCGCCGAAAAGCTAGTGATCGCCGTCGGCGGCAAGGCGGATTACGCGGGTCGCGAAAGCGGCGCGGAAATCGTCAAGTCGCTGGGGCTTGCAGCGGTAAAGCCCTCCCCCTCCCTCTCGCCCGTCAAGATCGGGGGCGACGTCCTGCGCCTGTTAAAGGGCGTTCGCGCAGCGGCGCAGGTCAGTCTGTACCGCCATCATCAGCTGATAAAATCCGAGCGCGGCGAGGTACAGTTCACCGACGGCGCGCTGTCGGGAATCTGCGTATTCAACCTCTCCCGTTGGGCGAACAGGGACGGCGGATGCGAGATCTCCCTCTCCCTCCTGCCCGGGCTTAGCCGCGACGAGGTTGCCGCGGAGCTGAAAGCGCGTATGGAGCTGAACGGCGGGAACACCCTCGCGGATAGCTTCGTCGGCATGTTCCATAAAAATATCGCGAACGCGCTGATTAAGGCGGCGGACTTAACCCCCTCAACGCCTTGCAATTATATTTCTGATAAAGAATTAAATTCGCTTACGGAAACGATTTGCGACTGGCGCTTCAAAACGATTCCGCGGCATGATTTCAAAAACGCACAGGTAACCGCGGGCGGCGTCAAGCTCAGCGAAATCGACCCCCGCACCTTTGAAACGAAAAAGCACAAGGGGCTGTACATCATCGGCGAAGCGCTGGATGTCGACGGCGACTGCGGCGGGTATAATCTGCAGTTCGCCTTTGCGAGCGGAATGTGCGCGGGTGACAGCCTATGATTCGCCTATCCAACATCAAGCTCCCGCTCGGCTATACCGACGCGGATATCCGCAGGGCGTGCGCCAAAGAGCTGCGCGTCCCGCAGAGCGCGATTGAAAATACCGCGCTGTACCGCCGCTCCGTTGACGCGCGGCATAAGAACGATATCCGCTACGTCACGAGCGTGGACGTGCATTTGAATATCAACGAAAAAGCGGCGCTCAATAAGGCGAAGTCTAAGAACGCCGTGATTACCGAGGAATACCGCTACACTCCCCTGACGCCGAAGGACAAGCAAAAGCGCCCGCTGATTGTCGGCACAGGTCCCGCGGGGTTATTCTGTGCGCTGACACTGGCGCAAAGCGGCATCCGTCCTATCGTGATTGAGCGCGGCTCCCGCGTAGAGGAACGTACGAAGACGGTCGCCGGCTTTTGGAACGGCGGCGCGCTCAATACCGAATGTAACGTAC
>CAJONB010000009.1 GCA_905235715.1 uncultured Ruminococcus sp.
TCGAGGGCGATATTTACCTGAACACCGACCGCACCAGCACCGCCTGCGGAATCGAACTGCATACGCCGTTCAGCGACCTGCGCCTTTTCAATGTCGCGCGCAGGATTCCGTCCGAATATGAGTTTGAGGGCGAACAGAACAAAATCGTGTTCCGTATGGCGGCGAGCGACAAGCTCCCCGAGGAGGTCGCCTTCCGCAAGAAGGTCGGTTTCCCGGTGCCTGTCCGCAAGTGGCTTGCCGACAGCCGCTTCAATCAGCCGGTTGAGGAAAAATTTTTCGGCGAAACCTCGCAGAAATTCTTCAATCAGGAGGAGCTGCGTAAGCTGTGGACAAGCTTTGTCGGCGGCGAGGAACAGTACTGGGGCAGGATCTACGCGATTTATGTATTCCTGCTGTGGTACGATATGAAATTTTAAAATGCTATAAAAGCGCCCGGCATAACCGTTTGGCTGTGCCGGGCGTTATTTATTCTGCTTTCGGTACATCCTTCGGTTCGGTATCGTAAATCAGCGGCATCTGATACTCGGTCTCGTAGATTTCCTTCCACAGCTCGAAGTTTCTGTTCATCAAATCCTTGACGCTCTCGCGATAGGGGAGGGACTTGTCGGGATAGAGGGGCTTGCCGATATGGATGGTATATTCCTGCACGGGGAAGCCATCGTCGCCCATGATGTCGGTGTCCTTCATTGTGATGAAGCACGGCAGGACAGGCACGTCGTTGCGGTAGGCGAAGATATACGCGCCCTGCTTGAGGGGCTTGGGCTTGCGGTAGTTCCACCACATTGACTGCTCGGGATAAACGAGGATGTAATGCCCTTCCTTCAGCAGCTCGTCAACCGCCTGCATGAATTTCTTCATGGTGTGGATGTTGCTGGAGAGGGGGAGGGTGTCGCAGTTACGCATCAAAAAGCCGTAGAAGCCCGGGAACGAGGTGTAGTTGCCCTCGCGGATTACGCGGTAGAAGCGGCGGTCGGGCTGTTCGGCGGCGTCGTAAGCGAGCTGAATCGCAAAGCTGTCATAGGCGTTGAAGTGGTTGCAGGTGATGATTGCGCCGGTGTTGAGATTCTTGAAATTCTCGATACCGCGGATTTCCTTGATAATCAGCTTTTTGTCCTCAATCAGCGAGTTGACAAAGCGTCTTGCGGCGGCGAACGCCAGCTTGCTCTTGACGCGCTTTTTGACGCCCTTGGTGCCGTACTTGATATCGTCGGGCATGATCGTGCGACCCGGCGGGTCGTCCTCGACGTCCTCAAAGAAACGTCCCTCGCGCTCATACTGGGCGATTTTCTTGAGAATTTCCACCCTGTCCTTCGCGCGGACGGTATTGTCGAGCTGACGCTGGTAGTTATCTTCGCGGTCGGTCTCCTGATCCGCGAGCGCCAGCAGATTATCCATGACCTGCTCGTCGCGGAGGCGTTCCTCGTCGGTGTAGTTATTCAGCTCGTCGAGCAAATCGTCGTAGACGTTGGTTTCGGCGGCGTAACTCCAGAAGATATCCGCGCCGGTGCAGTCCTTGTAATGCCACGGCTTGCTGACCATGATATAGTGGAGGATTTTCGCTTCCTCAATCGGATAGGGGAACGCACAGTAAACCTCGGTGTTCCAGCGTTGGTCGAGCCAGTAAATATGGTCCTTGCAAATCAGGTTGAGGTAATCCTCATCCTGCGTGACGACAAAATCGTATTGAGCGAGCTTTTCTCCGAATTTTTTCAGCACTTTGGTTTCGCGGACTTTTTTGCAGTTAATCAGCAGCATACCCGCGTTGAAATAGTTGTGGCGCGAAACGCCGACGACCTTCTCGGCATAAGTGCCGTAGTTGTCGACCTGCACCATCGCCTGCTCGTGACACGCGCCCAGATAATTTTCACCCGGGTCGGTGTTGTACAGCTCGCTGATATCGCCCTGTACAATGGTGTCGCTGTCAATATAAATCGCTCTGTCATATTCGGGGAACATATCCGCGATAAACAGGCGGAAGTAGGTCGTCTTGGAATAATAGTCGCGAATCGGAAGATTAGAGGTAATCGCGCTCAGACGGTCGCTGACGTCGGTGAAAATAATCTGAAAGCCGTCCTCGCAAAGCTCCAGCGCCTTTTTCTGCATTTTTTCGGTGATGTCGGTATGCAGAATATAGATGGTATAGTTGAAGTCCCTCGAGGCGTTTTTTATCAGCGAGTGCATGGATACAATGGTGAATTTCACAAAGGCATCGTCACACGCGTAAAAAATAGGAATGTTTGGTTTGCTCATATTTACCCTCCATGTCAGTTCTTGCCAGTTATTTTCATATATTCTTCCAATATATCGTCAAACTGATGATAACGGAATGTTTTGTGAACCTTGTCGACCTGCCACTGCTTGATGTTCTCGGTGTGCGGATACGGCAGCCAGAAGAGCCGCTTGGAAAAATGCCGCACGACCGTATGCTTATGCAGAAATTTCTGGTCGTTAAAGCGCTGCGGGAGCATTTTGCGCTTGGTGGTCGAACGAATCAGCGCGCTCTGGTCGGCAAAGACCAGCTTCTTTTTACGAAGGATTTCACGCGCTTTTTTGAAAATCCCCGTGCGCCGCATCTCGACCATGTTGAACAGCAGCACGCCCGCGTTGATGTAGCGCGGCTGAATCAGGTACTTGCCGTAGTGGTCGCGCGCGGCGGCGTATTCATAGCCGCTGACGTCGATATCGTACAGCAGGTGAACGTCGCGCTGAAACAGCACGTCCGCGTCGAGATAGAGGAGCTTGTCCGGCATGCCGTCGACCAAATCGGCAAGCAGACGGATCAGCGTGTAGGGCGAGCAGTACGCGCCCTCGTTGGGGCAGTAGGCGAACTCCTGCTCGTACAGGTCGCTCACGTCGGTGACGCTGACGGTGTTTTCAGGGTTGTAGCGCTTGATAGTTTTTTCAAACAGCGCGATTTCTCCTGCCGTCAGCCCTGTGTATTTTTCGCTCAGCCGCGCCAGCTCCATAGTAAAAATGTAAAACGTGAATGGCTCTTTGGATTCGGTACGCATCATCAGCGACAGCGCGCAGGTCAGAAAGCCGTCGAATACGCCGCTGTTGCCGCAGAACAGTACATTTACCATTACGTCACTCCTCGTTTGTTTCTTTCTTAATGTATTTGATGACCTCTACGTTGGAATTTTCCGCCCGCTTTACCATCGTTTCGTAGACCTCGTCCCTGAGCTTTTTGCGGCGCTGTTTCATCGGCAGCTCCATATCGGGGTAAAAAGGTCCGTCGATATAGGTGACGGTACGCGGCTTTTTGGCGTTGCCGCGCTTTACGTAGGTGTTGACAAAGCAAAAAACGGGTACGCCTTCCTTTGCGGGATAGCCGAAGGAGGCGTCGGGAAAGTTACGGATTTTCGTATAGTAGGGCCAGATGTGCGCCTCGGGATAAATCACAACGGCGTGACCCTTCTCGATCCTGCCCTTAACGCAGCCGATAAAGTTTTTGTAGGCTTCGCGGGTATCGGGCAGCGGAATCGCCCCGAGCGAGGGATTGATGCGTCCGAGTACGGGCATGGAAACATTGTTCGGATGGACAATGAAGGACACCCACTTCGGAAAGCAAAAGACATTCGGGGTCAGCGGGTCGCCGATATCGTTGGTGTGATTACCGTAGAGATAGACGCCTGTCTTGCGAAAGGGCTTGAGCTTTTCGCGCCCGACGGTCTTTTGGTGCAGCGACAGCTTGACGTAGAGGAATGCCAGCGGCGTTGCGACAATGCGGTACCAGAAGAACCGCGTGAACGCGCGTACCGGTCCGTGGCGGTCATAGATGTAGTCGCCGTCAATCTTCCTTGGCTCAATCACCGCGGTGGAAAACTCGTCGTTCAGCTCGTCCTGATAATAGATGACCTTGCGCTTGTCCAAGCTTGTCCCTCCCATCGTGACGGTGTCTGTCGGATGGTTGACCTGCCGTCCGAAATCATTATAGGGACTGTGTCGGAAAAAGGAAACCTATTTATCGTTGAATTTTATCTACCATCCGTATTTGGGAATAGAGTTACTCTACCGGGCACTCTACGAATCGTAGAATTGCCCCAAAAATCCAGAATTTATGCGGGTTCTGAGAATCTGCCCGCAAAGAGCCGCCCGACAGCAAAAAACGATGAATAATCAGCGCGATTTCGGGGTCGACTCACAGTAGAGCAAAAAATGACGCCGTGCCGCGCCTTATTCGGCGCATTTTCCGCAGCGGGTGCAGCCGTTGCAAACCATCTTCATTCCGCAGGCTTCGCACTTTTTGCAAAAGTAGGGGCGGTACAAATTCTCTTGCGGGACAGGCGTGCCGAAGCGGTCGCACAGGAGAAAGCTGATGGGCTTTCCCTGATAGCTCAGCCCCGAGAGATATGCCTGCCGCGACTGCAGCTCGCTGCCCTCGATGCGATAGGTTTTGCCGTCCTTGACGAAGCGCCTGCCCGTGCCGATAAAGGCGAAGGTCACGCCGGCGTCCTTACATTCGTCGCTGAGCGCCTTGACCCATTCGTAGTGAAGCGGACGCGCGCCTGCGTAGTTTTCGCCGTCGCACAGCACCTGCTCAAGCTGACCCGAGGGCAGGTACTCCTTAATGCTGACGGAGCCGATCATCGGCGCGCACATAATGCCCTTGTGCTTGAAGGGCAGGCTCAACAGAACCGGAATCCGTTCGTCTGCGCGGCGCTGGTTTTCGCAGGTGACGTTGAAGAATACGTTCTCCCAGCCGTCGCCCCAGTCGTAGGGCAGGCATTGCGCGACGCGTTCGGGGCGCTTCGTGAGGAGGAAGAATACGACGTCGGGGCGCTGACGGATAATGCGCCACGCGTCGTCCCGCCACCCGTCCGCTTCCTCTAAAAAGAAGTCCGAGGTCATGCATACGCGGATTTGCTCGCCGCTTTGGATTTTGTACGCGCCGTTTCTATCCTTTGAGAGCGGATAGCGGAAGCCCGCTTTGGTGCGGCGGATATCCGCGCCGTTCAAGCCCCTCTGCGCGTCCAGAAAGTACATATAGCAGTTCTCGCAGCCCTCGCTGCATTTTTTACATCCGTGCCACGGATTCCATATATCGTGCATAACCTCGCCCCCTTTCCGTGTTAATTGTATTATATCATTAAAACATTTGTTTGTCTAGGCGCTATACGGGGCGAAAAAGATACTCTCAAGTTTAAAAATTTCCGGTTTTTTTCATATTTTTTGACACATTACGGAGATTTTATGTTATAATAAAATGATAAATATGCAGAACGTGCGTATTGCTCCCGGTTGAATCCCGATAATTTGCCGTCAATACAGAAAGGTGATTGCCGCATGAATACCAAAAGCCGCAGGAAGACCAAAAAAAGAAATAAGCTAAGCAAAAAGCTGATGATGGGGCTGGTGAATTTTGCACTGATCATCCTCTTGCTGATTTCGCTGTTTATCTGTATGTATGACTATTCCTCCACTATGCAGGAGTGTTCCGAGTCTGCGTTTTCCTATGCACGCGCTGCGGCGAAATTCGTGGACGGCGACAGGGTACAGCAATATGTCATGCCTGCCGGGAAGGATAAAAACGGTAAGGCTGTCTATCAAGTCTATCAAACCGATGAATACTACGACAATGTGATGGCGTACTTGTCTGCTATCCAGTCGCAGGTTGACGTCATGAAATATTATTATATCTTTATCCCCGGTAAGGACTGCTTTATCTATGTGTGGGACGCCGACAGCGCCGCCGGCGCCTCGCACATCGGAGATACCGAGCCGATGACGAAGGATGACAAGGAAATTATTGACTCCTTTTATCAAAACAGTTTTGAGGAAAGGCTCACGACTTACCGCGACAAGGATTACGGCTATGTTGCCAGCGCCTATTATCCGATATATAACAGTGCCGGTGAGGTTGTCGCAGCGGCGGGCGTTGATTTGTCGATGGACGGCATCAGCCGTTCAATCTTTTTGCGCCTGCTGACGATGATTGTTGCGGTCATTATCATGACGGTTATCGCAGTCACCGTCTATTATTACCAAATCAAGCGCACGCTGTTGAATCCTATACGGAACCTCAATACCGCGACGAAGAAGCTGGTTGAGAATCTCGACAGTAACGAGCAGCTGGTGCTGGATATCGACACCAACGACGAGCTGGAGGAGCTGGCACAGTCGTTCTCTAAAATGAACGGCGACCTGAGCGAATATATCAACCGGCTTTCCGCCGTGACGGCTGAAAAAGAGCGTATCGGAGCGGAGCTGGATATCGCAGCGCAGATTCAGGAGAGTATGCTGCCGAATGTTTTTCCGCCCTTCCCCGATAGAAAGGAATTCGATCTGTACGCCTCCATGGATCCCGCGAAGGAGGTCGGCGGCGACTTCTATGATTTCTTCATGGTGGATGATGACCATATCGCTCTTGTGATAGCGGATGTCAGCGGCAAGGGAGTTCCTGCGGCGCTGTTTATGGCTATCACAAAGACGTTGATTAAAAGCCGCACCATGTTCGGCGACAGTCCCGAAGAGGTATTGAATATCATCAATCATCAAATCTGCGAGAACAACCGGATGCAGTACTTTGTCACCGTATGGATGGCGGTTATCGAGATTTCTACTGGCAAGGGGATCGCCGTCAACGCGGGACACGAACACCCCGTGCTGCGCCGTGCGGGCGGTCAGTACCGGCTGGTACAATACCGCCATTCGCCCGTTGTCGCCGCGATAGACGGGATTCGCTATCAGGCGCATCCCTTTGAGCTGAGTCCCGGCGACAGTCTGTTTGTATACACCGACGGCGTAGTCGAGGCGAAGAACGCCGGCAACGAGTTGTTCGGGACAGGCAGAATGCTCGCGGCGCTGAACCGCAATCCCGACGCTCCGCCCGAGGAATCGCTCAAAACGCTGCGGAAGGAAATCGACGCCTTTGTATGCGGCGCGCCGCAGTTCGATGATATTACCATGCTGGGCTTTCGGTATATGGGCGGGAGTGACAGCAAGAATTTTTAAATGATCCGCAGTATAGGGGTCGTGGATGAAGATAGAGTTAACGCGAAAAAAGCTGAATAAAGATAGAGTAAGAGCATTCGGATTTTCAAAAAAAGGCGGGAATTATTTCTACACCGCCGGGCTTGTTGACGGTCAGTTTGACATGACCGTTACCATATTTTCCGACGGGACGCTCGAAACAAAGGTGATTGACGTCGCAAGCGGGGAAGAATATGTTCTGCACCTGACGGAAGCCGCGACGGGAGCGTTTGTCGGCAGAGTTCGCAAGGAATACGACGCTGTTTTGGATAAAATAGTCGACGCTTGCTATGCGGATGATATTTTCAAGACCGATTACGCTAACAGGCTGATTAAATACGTCGGCAGCACCTATGGGGACGAGTTGGAATTCCTGTGGGAGAAATTCCCCGATAATGCAGTCTGGCGCAGAAAGGACAACCAAAAGTGGTATGCCGTCCTGCTCACCGTATCGAGGCGGAAGCTCGGCTTGGAATCTGACGAGACGGTTGAAATCATCGACCTGAGAATGCAGCCGGAGGACGTGGTGAAAACCGTGAATCATACGACCTTCTTCCCCGGCTGGCACATGAACAAAAAGAATTGGATTACCATTCTTCCGGACGGCTCGGTGGAATTTGAAGAAATCTGCCGCAGGCTGGATGAAAGCTATCAAATTGCTAAGGGCTGAAAAGCAAGGGCTTGCCTCCTGAGGCTTTGCTCCTTTGAATGACACGGTAATGAGGCTGTTGCGATATATTACGTATTGCATACCGTACCCTGATGTGCTATTATTATCATATCAAAAACGATTGATGGGAGCTGACAAAATCATCAATCGGAAAAGAGAACTTTTGTGAACATACTTATGGTGTTTTTGTAAACGGGGTGTTTTTATGAAAAGATTATCATTGAAATTCATCAGCTTAATCTGCGCGACGGTATTATGTCTGACAGCGGTATTATCAATCGTGCCGGTTGCTTCCGCCGCGACGGTTTATCTGCGCGGCACCTTTAACGGCTGGGGAGCTTCCTCCGCTTACGCGATGACCGCCGAGAACGGCCGCTACCTGATTACGGTTCACCTGAATAAAGGCAGCTATGAGTACAAGGCGGCTACCGACGACTGGAGCACCTTCCAGGCGCCGGTTCAGGGTAACGAGAGCCTCACGCTCAACAGAGACTGTGACGTGACCTTTATCGCGGACGCGAACAGCAATACGATTCAGGCGTACCCTCATTCATCGCTTGAGGCGGACGTCAAGAAGGTTGTATTGAGATGTCAGTGGATGGAGCACAGCGATTTGGTGCTTGTTCAAAAGAACGGCGCGGTTTCTTACCAAAGCGCAAAATCGCCCTATCCCGACACCGCTTACTGGAACATCATCTCAAACGGCAACGGAGCGTATTATCTTCAAAACAACGCGACAAAGGATTATGCCGCGCTGAACGGCAGCGCGGTCGTATGTGTTCCGTCTGAGAGCGGCGGCAATACAAGCTGGCAGGTCGATACTACCATGAGAGCGGCACGGTTCATCAATACGGCAAATGACAAAGCGGTGCTCAATGTCGAAAATCTCAGCGGCAGCGCTCAGGCGACGAATGTTCCCGTATATTACACAAGCTCACAGTGGGGCTTTGAATACAGCTCCTACGACTACCGGCTGAAGCCCGACAGGGTGATTGATACGGGCTACAACGCCTACGCCGACTCACCCACGTCGATCACCTCCTATCTGACAGGCTCCGGAGAAACGTGGACGCAATCCAAGAATCTTTCCGCTTATCCCGTGTTCACGGCGAAAAACTCGCCTCTCGCGGCGGCAGTATACAACCTCTCGCTGGAGGAGGCTGTCAAAAGCATCCACACCGACGCCTTCGGCGAGGTTTTCTACACGGGTACGTCGTGGCAAAAGGTATGGACGCGCGACACGGCGCTGTCCAACCTCTATTCGCTCGCGTGGGTATTCCCCGAAATCAGCTACAACTGCGAGCGCGAGAAAATCAAGACGTCTCAGGGAATTTCCGTTTTTGAGGAGGACACCGGCTCCGGCGGCTCCTATCCCGTTTCCACCGATAAAATCGTTACTATGCTCTCCGTCTGGGAAACCTATCTCACAGACGGCAACAAAGAACATTTAAGCTACTTCTATGATATCTGCAACAACACGATTATGCAGGATATGAACGTTGCCTACGACAGCGACGCAAAGCTGTTCCGCGGCGAAACCTGCGGACTTGACTGGCGCGACCAGACCTATCCCGACTGGACAAGCGAAACCTACGACAGCGGTCTCAGCACCATAGCCGAGAGCAAAACAGCCTCGGTCAACGCTATCTACTGCCGAGTGCTCGAGATTATGAGCAAGGCGGCGAAGGTACTCGGTAAAGGTGAGGACGCCGAACAGGCGTGGGCAAAAATGGCGCGGGATTTAGAGGCGAAGGTCAGCGACAGACTCTGGAATGAGAAGCTGGGGCTTTACTCCTCGTGGGAGTATCCCGAGTATATGGGCAGCGTCCTCGCCGAAAAGACCGATGTGCTGGGCAATGGCTTCGCGCTTTGGTTTGACATCGGCACCGATTCACAGCTCAAACAGATTTGTGAGAATTATCCGCTGGTTCCTTACGGCGCGGATACGGTTTATCCGCAAAAGCAGGGCAAGCTTTCTAATGCCGACAAGATTTACCATAATTTCGGTATATGGCCCGGGTGGGATTCCATCCTTATGATCGGCGCGGCGTATCATAACAATAAGGCGCTCGCCGAAGAGATTTTCAACTCGAATGTACGCGGCGCGGCAACCTCGCTGACAAACAAGGAGGTCATCAACTACCGCACCGGAGAGGGCATGGCGTCCGACCAGCAGCTTTGGTCGATTGCAGGAACTTTGGCGGGATATTACCGCGTCATGTTCGGTATGAACTATGATGAAGACGGAATCCGCTTTAACCCCTATATCCCGGACTGGATGGAGGGACCGTTTGAGCTGTCGAACTTCAAATACAGAAACGCCAAGCTCACCATCAAGCTTTCGGGTAAAGGCGACAGGGTCAAGTCCTTTAAGGTTGACGGAGTTAAGAAGGATATAGACAGCTACGTATTCTCCGCGAATAATACCGGCAGCCACACGGTTGAAATTGAAATGGAGCAAAGCGGAACGGCTTACAAAATCAAC
Organism: uncultured Ruminococcus sp.; assembly: GCA_905235715.1. Taxonomy (GTDB): domain Bacteria; phylum Bacillota; class Clostridia; order Oscillospirales; family Acutalibacteraceae; genus Ruminococcoides. Next base: position 10,128 of record CAJONB010000009.1, read on the forward strand.
AAATCCGAGGATAATCTTGTTATATGCCCCGAAATGCCGACGATGACCTACTCCAACGGCACGCTTCGCTGGACTGCAAAAAGCGGTTTGACCTACAAGCTTTGGACAGGGAAAGAGTACGTCGACGTAAGCGGGGGCAGCTATACTGTGGATACGAACGTTTACGGCTGCTACAGCCTGATGGCGGTTTCCGCTGACGGAATTTGTTCCGAGCTGAGTAAGCCGATCATCGTCAGCCCCGGCAGAATCAAAATCGAAGCAGAGAGCGGAAGCGTTTCAAGCAGCAGCCTGATTTCCTCGGGATATGTCATCGACAAACGCTCGCGCAGCGCGAATTTAACGCTGAGCGTCACAGTCGGCAAAGAGGGAAAATATTTACTCAGCGGTATTTATAACAATCCGGGCGACGCCACATCGGGTGTAAGCTGTGCGATTCGTTCGGTTTATGTTGACGGAAAAGATATGGGCTCGCTCGTATTCCCCGAGGTTTACAGCAACCATAAAGACCAGACGAGCACACACCTTTCCCTCTACCTTGACGAGGGTACGCACACGGTCAAGATTTTCTATGACACCGCAAATTGGTACGACCGCAATATGAGTATCTCAACAAATAATGTTGAGTATAATTACTTTAACTTTGATTATGCGGGAAGCGGCGCTCAGGAAGCGACAGACCCTACAACGCCGACGCAGGCGACGGAGCCTTCACAGGGAATTCTCGGCGATGCGGACGGCGACGGCACGATAACGATTCTCGACGCGACGGCTATTCAGCGTCACTTGGCGAATATGCCGACTCAGACCTTTAACGAAAAAGTCGCCGATACCGACAGCGACGGGAGCGTTACGATTCTCGACGCGACCTTTATCCAGAGATGGCTGGCAAACTTCCCCTCTAACGATAATATCGGCAAACCACTGGCATAAATAAACAAACCGGGGCTGTCGCACTAAGAAATGCGACAGCCCCTGTTGCTTTGCCGGGAACAGTTAACAGTAACATACAGAGAGGCTCTGTAAAGGCAGAAAACGATTTAAGAAGAATAGACAACTCATCTATTGACATGTGCCTCAGATATTTTTATAATAAAAATATCTGTGAGGGTTTATATTTGATATGTTTTTATGGGGGATTTACTATGCTTTGCTATTATTGTATGCGTGACAAAGGCGACTCCGAGCTCTGCCCGTATTGTCATCGGCAGGAGACAGGAGCGACCCAGCCGCATCATATTTGTCCCGGTACGGTCATCGGACAGCATTATATCATCGGACACGTGCTTGGCGAAGGCGGCTTCGGAATCACCTATATCGGATTTGATAATACGCTTAATATGCCTGTCGCTATCAAAGAGTATTATCCTTACGGATTTTCCAACCGCATCGCCTCAATAGAAAATACGGTTTCTGTTATTTCCGAGGACAAAAAGGAATTCTATGAAAAGGGTCTTTCCCGATTTCTGAATGAAGCGCGGACTCTGGCAAAATTCAGGCAGGAACCGGGCATTGTTGACGTGCGCGGCTATGTTGAAGAAAACAACACGGCATATATTATCATGGAATATCTCGACGGAATAACGCTGAGAGAATATCTGAATCAGCAAAGATTTATCGAACCCGAGCAAGCCGTGGAGATGCTCTTACCTGTTATGCGCTCACTCGGAAAAATCCATGAAGCCAACGTTATTCACCGTGACATCAGCCCCGATAATATTATGATGCTTCGTGACGGCAGCCTTAAGCTGATGGATTTCGGCGCCGCACGCGACTATTACGACGAGAAGCGCTCGATGTCGGTTATGCTGAAGAAGGGCTATGCCCCCTGGGAGCAGTACAGCCGCAACGGCGTACAGGGGCCGTGGACGGATGTCTATGCAATCTGCGCGACACTTTACCGGTGTATTACCGGTGAGCCGCCCGTTGATTCTATCGAGCGTATTGATCAGGATACGCTGCGGCGGCCGTCCGAAATGGGTATTAAGATCTCGCCCGCCCTGGAAAGTGTTCTTTTGCACGGAATGGCGGTTCATCCGAAGAACCGCTACCAGAATATGAGGACGCTCATCGAATGCTTGAAACAGGCGCTCAGCGGAATTGAGCCGGGTTTTAACCCCAATATAAACCCCGGGGCAGATAATCGGTATGCAGCTGACGGTGATGAGCTACGGGATGCTTATAAAACGCTTCCCGTTTCGGACGACGATTCGCAATTCAACCGGGAATATGCAGAAAACAAACGTCAAGCGCAGCAGCAAAACGGCGGTCAGTGGCAGCAGCAAAACGGCGGTCAGTGGCAGCAACAAGACGGCGGTCAGCAGCAACGTCAGAAAAACAATCCACAGCATAAAAATTCTTTTGCGCCGATTATCGTTTCGGTTTGCCTTGTCGCGATAGTTTTGATAGGAGGCATAATCGCAATACTCGCGTTGAAAGACAAATCATCTGCGAACCCCGTTGTTTCCACATCGGCGTCTTCCGCAACGATAGCCCCGGCCGATGATGTAAATGCCCTTGAGATGCCCGATTTAATCGGCAAGGACGCGACGAAGGCGGTTGATGTGCTTGCAGAAATGAATTTGACGCCGGAATTTCAGAAAATAGAAAGCGATAGCGTGAAGCCGGGTCAGGTTGTTAATCAGGTTCCCAAAGAAGGCACGTCCGTCACTCCCGATACCAAAATCACACTTTATATCGCTGAAGAAAAGCCGACACAAGAGCCGACAAAGGCAACTGAAAAGTCTAATACAAATTCCGGCAATTCGACAAACTCTTCTATTCTCTATTGTACGGCCAATACCTATGTTACGCTTCATAAAACCGCAAACGTAAACAGCCAGGATTTACGTAAGATTTGGAGCGGTCAACAGGTGCAATATATCAGTGCTTCACAAGACTGGTACTATGTAAAGGCAGGCTCCGTAACAGGCTACGCCGCTGCTGAATATCTTTCGCCCAATTTCTCCGGAGCAAAAAGCGGAGATAAGCTTTATGCTAAGGTCGATGATTTTCTGTCGCTGCGTACATCTGCGTCAGATTCCGCCGGTGAAATTATCAAAATTCCTCCGGGTGCGTCGATGACTTTCCTCGGTTCTGTTATAGATAACGGAGGAAAACGGACAGACGGATACAATGTTCAGTGGGTGCGCGTCAGCTACAACGGCTATGTAGGCTATGTCTATGATTTTTACGTTAAGGATTAACAGATAAAACGACTGATTCCCACACCAAACAAGATACCCCGGTACACGCCGTCAAGCGTGTACCGGGGCTTTTTTAAATTTACAGGCTGCCGCCGAGATTTTCTATCGTATCAATCGTGATTTTACATCCCGGACGGATATTTTGCATAATAAACTTCATGATATTTTCGGGGACGGCGACACAGCCGCCGGTGAAGGGCCTTTTGATACCGATGCAGTGAAAGAAAAACGCGAAGCCTCTGTCAGGTGAGCATTCGGCGTTATATCCCATATTGAGCGCATATTGATACTCATATTGATAGTCGACGAGATGCTCGCACAGCGAGGTGTCCAGCTCCGGCACGTCGGTGATGGTAACAAGCTCGTTGTAATGATAATCCGGATCTCCCGACCAGTAATAGGTATCGTCGACCTTGGTATACTCCATTTGACAGCCGGGGTCGTCGGCAATCCCGAATGCTTTGTCAATGGTAAAGGTACCGACCGGCGTCAGTATGCCGTAGCCTTCGTCTGTATCAAGTCCGTCCTTTCCGACAAATCCCGGGGTAGAGATTAACCGGTACCATATCCCGTCGCGCAGCTCGTGCATGGAAATATACGCGGTGGTTTTGTCCACGCCGGCGACAACAATCATTTGCTCCGCATCCTGCGCCGCGTCCAATGCGGCGACCCATTCCGGCGATTCGACGACCTCTTGGCGGGTTGCGAACAGTTCCTCAAGCGGCTCCGTCATTTCTTCGACGGACGCTTCTGTCTGTGCCGTCGGCTGTAACGCCGGTTCGGTTATCTGTGCTGTATTCTCCGGCGACGGTACTGCCGGTTCAGCAGTTCCGGCAGGCTTTCCGCCGCAGCCCGCAAGAGCAGAAGCCGTTATCACAGACGCCAGTATGACTGCAACTGCTTTTTTCATTTGATATTCCTCCTATGCGGCGAAAGCAACTTTTTGCCATACAGAAAAGCCTATTGAATCACGATTGCCTGTTGGAACAGTTCCTCATATCTTGTCTGAAAAATCACACGGTCAAAATCACGTACTTCTCCATACATCGGGTCGGCGACCCAAACCTGATAGTCGCTGTAGCCGAGCAGTACCATACAGTGCTCCGGATAATACCATGTTATATCTTCGCCGTCGATATTCCATGTTGTGGTATATTGACCCGGCTGACATTCCTGCGTTCCCCAGATGATAACGGGGATTCCCTTATCAATATAAGGCAGCAGCCCGTCAAAAGAAGTTCCGGAAATATCCGTCGCTTTCAAATTATATCCGTTCGCGGTGAGATAGTTGTTTGCTGCGTTGGTCAGAACAGGCGCGTAGCAGCCGTATGAGTCCTCATCTCTGGGATCTCCTACAAACTCCACACGGAAATCAACGGTGCCGACCTCGCCCTTTTCGAGATAATTATCGGCAATATCGCATTTATCCGCGGGAACGTTGTTATAGTTCAGCACCATCGTCAGAGAAGTAACCTCACAGCCTGTCGGCAGCTCGGGATACTGGTTAAGAACATTGAAATTCTGCACCATCGCTGTCGGGCCGGGCATATAGCTGTTGCTCACATTCTGACTCTGCGGATTGACGGCATCGGTCTGTCCCTGAGGGCTTCCGTCCGCCGCCGGGATTTCGTTTGACTGCGCAGATTCCGACACGCTTCCGGTACAGCCTGCCAACGTCAGCGTCAAGAGGATTGACAATAAGAATATCAGTGATTTTTTCATAATAGCTCCTTTAATTATCTCCGTAAACCAACGGCGCGTCCGGTCCTTTTTCAAAGTATTTCGCAAGCACATAGCCGTATATACCGTTGTAGCAAACTTCAATAAAGTCAGAATTGGCAGCTTTGATAAAGCCTACGCTTTCTCCCATGTGAATCTCACCCTTGGATTGTGCCTCGGTTGAGGGAGAAGATCTCAGGTTGACAAAGCCGCGGTCGTTTGCCTGACTTTTATCTCCTGCTCTGCAATACAAAATATCCTTGCCCTCAATCAGCGGGGCGGACGGATTTGAAAAAAGGAAGCCCTCCAGAGCATATCCCTCTGTACCGTTATAACGCACCTTGTAAAACGCGCCTGCCGAATCGAGATAAGTAACCGGTTCTCCGGTTTTGATTCTCGCGAGTTCTTTTCCGCCCCGGCTCGGCGTGTCGCGCAGGGTAAGGTAGCCGTCAGTGCGGCAATACAGCGTGGTTCCGCCGCTGTCGGCCGCGTCGTCCGTATCAACGTGCGCGGTGCTTTTATAAGCCTGAGTCGGAGCCTCGGTTTGCCTTTCCTTTGCGATATACAGCGTTATGGAGGTATCCGGTTCCATAACCGTGCCCTCCTTTGGAACTTGGCTGAAAACCTTCCCCGGCTCCGATTCATCGCTTTCTGTTTCCGGAAAATTTGATACCGAAAGATTCAGCTCCGCTAACTCGTCGATGGCGCGCTGCTTATCCATTCCGATTAAGTTCGGCATTTTGATAACCGGTTTCTCTGTTGCTTCGGTCACCTCGGTCGCGCTAACCGTCATTTCGGTGGCAGAAGTGCTCTCGGAATTGCCGTCAACCGTCTTTACATGGGGATTTATCAAAAAGTATGCCAGCGTGCCTATGCCGGCTAGCAGCAGCACAACAATGATTGTAACAAGAACCGCCGCCGCGGATTTCTTTTGCTTTACATTTTTCTGATTTGTATTTTGATTGCCGCCGCTTTGCTTTCTGTTATAATCATCTCCGTATGTAAGACGGCCCCTCTGCTCAGCATCAGCGCCGATACCGGCAAAAGATGCGTCAACCAGCTTCGTATTGGTGCTATATGGGTTGTCAAGAGCCTTTGCGGTCAGCTCTTTTAAGCGCGTCATATTTGGGCAGCGGTTTTCCTTTAAGGGCGCCAATCCGTACATCAGCACCGACTCCAGCTGCGGGGAAATCCTGATGTTCATTTCCGACGGCGGCTTCAGAGTGTCGGTGCGCTGGCGGTTCAGACTGCCCTCGGGCACCTTGCCGGTGATACAAGAATAAATGGTCGCGCATAGTCCGTAGACGTCTGTCCACGGACCTTGATTGCCGTTTCTGCGATACTGCTCCTCGGGCGCGTAGCCCTGCTTTACCATAACGGACATCTCTTTTTCGCCGTTGGTGAAAAATCTTGCGGAGCCGAAATCCATCAGCTTCAGGGTACCGTCCTTCAGATACATCACATTATCCGGGCTGATATCGCGGTGAATGATGCCTTCGGAATGCATTTTTTCCAGCGAGGACATGATTGGCAGCATTAACCTGAAAATCTTTTCCGCTTCAAAGGTTCCGTTACGCTGCAGGTACTCGCTCAGATTGATGCCGTCGAGATATTCCATGACGATATACGCGCTTTTGTTGCTCTCAAAATATTCTCTGACAAAGACGACGCCCTTTTCTCCGGAAAATCTCGCAAGGCTTCTCGCCTCATAAAGGAACCGTTCCTTTCCTTTTTGAAAGAACTCGCGCTGCTTTTCAGTCGCAAGCGTAATCGAATTGCTCCGCTCGTTATTTCTGTTGGCATAGCCGGAGGGATAAAACTCCTTAACGGCAACCTTGATATCCAGCGTCAGGTCACGCCCGACATAAGTGATGCCGAAGCCGCCCTCGCCGAGAGCGTTACCAATCACATACTTGTTATTCAATATCGTACCGGGCTTTATATGGTGCGGGATGCAATCGGGGCGTCCGCTTGTCTTACAAAAGCGGCATATACCGTTTTCCACGCTGTCACGCATACAGTTGTAGCAATACATTCTATCTTCTCCATTTCCCGCAGGATTCTCTGATACCCTTATATCTACTATATCATAGCAAAAATTTACGGCGTATGCAATAGCAAGCTGACAACTTCCGTATCCGATGTGCCGTTTCCGTAGAATCACTTGCACTCTTATCCATCTTATGATAAGATACATCATGTATTGAAAAGCTTGTCAAATCCGCAAAGAATATTAGTATCAGGAGGGAATTGAATGAAGAATTATTGCTATTCCTGTATGGAAGAAATCAAACAAGGCGATTATTGCGCCTCATGCAAGAAAGTCAATGTGCCCGACAACGTAAAGAACCACCTCACCCCCGGTACGGTACTTAACGGTAAATATCTGGTAGGTAACGCGCTCAGCGAAGGTACATCGGAAATTGTTTATATCGGACGCGACCTGGTGTTGAATACAAAAGTCATCATCAGAGAGTGTTATCCTTCCGGATGTGTTACCCGGGATTCTGCCTCCGGTCAACAAATTTCCGCTGCTTCAGACAGTCAGCGTGCAGCGCTTGAGCAGGAAAAGGTTCAATTTCGGGAAAATGCGTGCAGCCTCGCTCAGATGAACGGCAGGCCGGAGAGTCCCGATGTAGCAGAATATTTTGAAGCGAATAATACCGCTTACGTCATTATGAATCCCGTCGATAACGGTTCACAGACCGGCAATAACGCCGGCGCAATTCCTTTATCTCAGGCGCCCGACCGATCTCAGGGCTTGAATGACAATAACAGAACGGTGTTGGCGGATGGTTACAACGTACCGCAGCAGGGGCAAAGCTCATTTACTCCTCCCCATCAGCAGCAGCCCTATCAGCAGCCCTATCAGCAGCAGCCCTATCAGCAACAGCCCGGTGAGCAATCAAAGTCGCCGCGTAAGAGTACGGCTGTCATTGTTGCTGTGCTGTCCGCGCTGGTAATCATCGGCGCAGTTACCACGCTTATTTTTCTGCTGCTGTCCGGCTCAAAAGACGACGGCAAGACTGACGGTGCTTCTCCGACCGTTTCGACGGAAGCAACCGAACAAACCGGGGAAAACACCCAAGCGCCTACCAAAATCACCCCCTCAGTCGTCAAGGTGCCTGCCTGTGAAAATAAAAGTTATGATTCCGTAAAAAAGGAACTGCAAACCCTCGGACTGAAAATAGAAGAAAAATATGATTTCAGTGAGTCTGTCAAAAAAGACGATATTATAAAACAAAGCCCTATAGCCGGTTCAGAGCTGAATGAGGGCGACGCTGTTACGTTGACGATATCCAAAGGCTCCGAAAAATGCCCCTATTATTATTCTCAAAAGCTGACCGTTACTGCGGCTTCGGGGGCTTCCTACGGAACCGCAACCCTGTATGAATGGCGTAACGGCGACTGGGAAAAGCAGATATCCTACGACTGCTGCGTCAGTACAGAAGGTATCGGCAAAACCATAGAAAGTGATTCAGCAACGCCATCACCTCAGGGCGTTCATAAGCTTGGCGTCGTCTTAGGTCTGCGCGAAAACCTGGACAAAATCAACACCAACCTTAACAAATATTATGCCGACGGCAACACCTGCGTAGTCAATGATTCTTCTTCCCCGCGGTACAATCAAATTATGAACAAAAATCAGGTACCCACCGGCGAAACAATCGATCCTATCGGCACAAGCTTCACCGACGGCTCGACCTACGCCATCATTTATATTGAGCATAACGGAAGCGGCATTTCCGCTGATAATGTCGAACCGGGAGCCGGCTCCGCTATCGGACTCAGAGGACGGAACGTTCCGCTGGCAGCTACCAGCGCCGACGTAGATATTTCGGCAGATGATATGATAGATCTCCTCGGCAGACTTGACGCAAATAAAAATCCCGTAATTGAAATAAAGGTACAATAATATGAATGTGAAGAAAAGAAAACGTATAATTATTATATCGGTTTCCGCAGCTGCTGTTGTGCTGACGGCTGCTTTGATTGTTTTACTGGTTGTATTGGGAAATAGGAACAATGTTACGGGCAAGCCCGAACCTACGTCCGCAACACAGACCGAAACGGCTCCGACTGTCCTCCCGACAGTCGCCGCTACAGAGGTCAGTACCGGCGCTTCCGAGCGTGTTTTTCCAACGGGCGCGTCCGAAACGAAGTCAGACGTAATCGAAAAAACTGCCGGTGATGATACCGCCGCTGAGGAAGAAACGCTCACAGCCGTTACCTCCGATTCGGAATTAGACGAAATTCTGGAGCTCAACAGCAATACCGCACAAGAGCTCTACGAGATGGGATGCCGCCAGCTGGTAACGGTACAGTCCTCCGGCTCGAGCGCAACGATTGACTTCTTTACGTTTGAAGACGGCGCGTGGAAACATTCCGAGGATATGACCTGCAGCGGCTATGTCGGTTCTAACGGCGTTACATACGATATGTATGAGGGCGGCTATGCTTCCCCTGCGGGACTGTTTCCGGTCGGCGAAGCATTTTATATCTATGAGCAGCCGGCGACGGGTCTGTCATCTTTTCAAATCACGGAAGATACCTACTGGGTAGACGACCCCGATTCCGCTTATTATAATCAGCGGGTCGATGGCAGGAAAAACAAGGATTGGAATTCCGCGGAGCACATGATTGACTATGCCTCGTCGTATGAATACGGTTTTGTTGTCGACTACAATACGGATGCTGAATATAACAAAGGCTCCGCTATTTTCTTCCACATCAGCGACGATCCTACCGCCGGCTGCATCGGCACAAGCAGAGATGACGTTCTGCTCTACCTTTCAGCCTTAGACGAGTCATTAAATCCCTATATTCTTATTGTATAATCAGCTTGTATCTGATAAGGTGACAAAATGAAAGAAGCGAAAACACAGTATTATCATCCTGCGGCTCCGAAGCCCGCGACCCTTGTGATTATTGACAACGTAAAAAAGCCGTATCCGGTTTCTCTTATCGGCGATATGACGCCGGGCAGTCCGGAAGGAATGCTCAATTTTCACGCTGAATTCCGCATAGCAGTGTTGGGCCGGTATTACACTGCTTCGTAATTGTCACGATAAAAATGGCTTTTTACAAATTGAAACGGGCTGACGCACATTGTACGTCAGCCCGTTTATCAGTGATATGATATTAAATATTATTCAGCCTCGACTGTAACCTTGCGGGTAGATTCCGTATAGGTTACGCGGACAGCTTTGAGCTCGCTCTCGCCCTTAGGACAATCGTATGTGGTTGTCGCGATTACAGCGTCGCTGCCGGTTTCGGGATCGGGAACTTTTACCGTGATGTTATAATGACCTTCGGGAATCTCGACACTTACCGATGCGGTCTCATTTTTGTCGTCAGCAAACTTGGCAGTTCCGCTCATAGTATTTTTGGTATTGGTGTTCTCAAGTGAGAAGGTAAAGACAGTGTCGGGACCTGTTTTTACGTTCTTTACCTCTACCTTGTTGCCGCATGCCGTCAGTACGAGGCTGAGCATCAGGATAAGTACCAGAGAGGCTGCAAAAATTCTTTTCTTCATAGTTTTTTCTCCTTTTGTTTTTTATTTTTGACGGTACGGCAAATCAGTTACAGTATCGTCTTTTTAACATCATCAATGAATCATATCTATACGCACTACGAAAAATTCATGTTGAAATGAGTACAGAATATGATATTGTATTACAACGTAGCGCATTATAACACCATTATCTCCGTTTTGCAACAAAAAACGCATATTATATCAAAAAACCGTTCTTTTAACGGAGTAAATTCTATTATAGAAATTTACTTGTAATTCACTATAAACTTATTGATATTTCTGTTGAAATCGGGATAGCCGAATAAGAGAACAATTTTACTTTAGCCGCGGGATTTTTCCTGCCGGATTTATTCTCACCCTCTGTATGAAGCAACCGTAAACATTTGGTGATTATTATTGCAATGCTTTGTGCTTGGTGATATAATACAGTTGTAAAAATAGATTATTTTGATTATTCTGCATTAAATTACCGTTTTTTAATTTAAATTGGGAGGTCATTGCTTATGAAGCTGATGAAAAAGTCCGTGAGTATCCTGTTGTCATTCATCATGATATTCAGCGTGTTCACCATCCTTCCCATTACGGCAGACGCGGCGGGGCAGGTCAGCTACGTCTATCGCTCGTGGAACGGCACGAAAGTTGTGGATGAAACAAGAACCGTACCGTCGTCTGTTCAGTGTATTCCGCTGAATGAAGCAAAAAACGATATACTGGATAAGGAAAGCGCGGCGGACGGTAATCACTGGTACATTGTCGATAAGAATATGACAATCAACCAGCGCCTTTATGTGACGACACAAACGGTGAATATTATTCTGTATGACGGCGCGACCTTGACGCTGAATAGCGGTATTACGGTAAGGAAGGACGCGACGTTAAATATCTTTGGTCAGGCGAATGATTCCGGTAAAATATACTCGCATATAAGTGCAACTGATAACCGCAGTTTTGCCATAATCGGCGGCGATTCTGAGCCGCAAGCGGGTAATATTAACATTTACGGCGGCACTCTCGATCTTCACACCCTAAACGATATTTGGGGTTATCGCGGCGCGTGTATCGGCGGCGGAGTCGGCGGCTCACCGCAAATCATTTCTATCTACGGCGGTAAATTGAAGCTTTTCTCACAAGACGGTGCGTGTATCGGCGGCGGAAAGGGAGGAGCAGTAAGCTCTTTTGACGGAGACGGTATCCGCATTTACGGCGGCACAATCGACGCAATGGGATACCTCGGCGCTGCTATCGGCAACGGTTACACGTACTCCGGCACTCCAAAAAGCGGTATTGCAATCTATGGGGGACAGATTAAAGCGAACGGCGTGGCGGGCGCCGCGGGCATCGGCGGCGGCAGCGGAGAAGACGGTAAAAACGGAAGCTCCAACGGTCCTATCACCATCTACGACGGCTATATCTCCGCGCTTGGTACGGGGAGTAAATTCACCGGCGCGGGTATCGGCTCGGGCGCGTGCGGAAACGCGGGCACGATCGAGATATCCAACGCTTATGTCGACGCTTCCGCTTCTGCCTGGGGCGCGGGTATCGGCAGCGGTAAAGAAGGCAACGGCGGCAATATCACGATTACCGATTCAACTGTTACTGCGGAGTCCTCCAACTATCGCACCCAGCAGGATTTTCTCAACGCCTTCAATCAAAGATTGTTTTGGGGCGGCCCGAAGACCGATCAAAGGGCTTATGCCGACGGCATAGTATCTTTGATTTTAATCTTGATTGAGGCGTTCGACGTCAAGTATTCCGGTGCGGGCATCGGCGCCGGACACAAGGGCAGGGCAGGTACCGTTACCATCAAGAATAGTAATGTATATGCAGCATCCGGCAATTATGCCGCAGGTATCGGCAGCGGTAAAGGACGCAACGGCGGCAATGTCACCATCACCGGTTCCACTGTCACCGCGAAGTCCGGCGATTATGCCGCAGCTATCGGCGGCGGCGACGACGGCGACAGCGGCACAATCCATATCACAGGCGGCGAAGTCACCGCGACAGGCGGCGATAAAGCGGCGGCTATCGGCGGCGGCGACAAGGGCGGCTTCAATGATATCACCATCGATGGTAACAGTAAGGTTACCGCGACGGGCGGCAAATACGGAGCGGGTATCGGCAGCGGCAACAAGGGCAAAAAGACCCAGAACATCTCCATCACCGGTTCTACTGTTACCGCGACAGGCGGTAAGGACGCCGCGGGTATTGGCGGCGGCGACCACAGCAACGGCGGTACCGTAGTAATCAGAGACTCCAAAGTGACCGCGTCAGGCGGCGGCTTTGGCTCCGGTATCGGCGGCGGCGACGCGAACGACAGCGCGACCGTTGGCATCTACGGCAACAGCACCGTAACAGCAACGGC
>CAJONB010000010.1 GCA_905235715.1 uncultured Ruminococcus sp.
GCTCGGGATCTTCCACGGCATGAAGAGCTACTTCTGCCAGGATGAGTACGGCCAGATCGCGCCCGTGTATTCCATCAGTGCAGGACTTGATTACCCGGGCATCGGACCGGAGCACGCCTACCTGCATGACACCGGCAGGGCGGAATACGTCGCGATCACCGATGATGAGGCGGTCAACGCCTTTGAATATCTGTCCCGCACCGAGGGCATTATCCCCGCGATAGAATCCTCTCACGCGCTGGCGCACGCCATGAAAATCGCCCCCGGAATGAAAGGGAAAATCATCGTCGTCACCGTTTCGGGCAGAGGCGACAAGGACTGCGCCGCTATCGCGCGCTACAGAGGGGAGGATATCCATGAATAATATTGCCAAGGCTTTCGCCGGCGGTAAGGCGTTCATTCCGTTTATCACCTGCGGCGACCCCGACCTCGACACCACCGCTGCCGTCGTCAGAGAAGCCGTAAAAAACGGCGCGGATTTGATTGAGCTGGGGATTCCGTTCTCCGACCCCACCGCCGAGGGCCCCGTCATTCAGGCGGCGAACCTCCGCGCGCTGAACGGCGGCGTAAAAACCGACAGGATTTTTCAGCTGGTAAGAGAGCTGAGGACGGACGTCGACGTGCCGATGGTGTTCATGACCTACGCCAACGTCGTCTACTCCTACGGCGCGGAAAAATTCATCTCGACCTGCGCGGATACCGGCATTGACGGTCTGATCCTTCCCGATATTCCCTACGAGGAAAAGGACGAATTCCTGCCGCTTTGCCGCAGGTACGGCGTCGCGCTGATTTCGCTGATTGCGCCGACCTCCGCCAACCGTATCGGCATGATCGCGAAGGACGCGGAGGGCTTTATCTATCTCGTATCGAGCCTCGGCGTGACGGGCGTCAGAAGTGAAATCAACACGGATCTCGATTCCATCGTCGGCATCATCCGTCAGAACACGGACGTTCCCTGCGCGATCGGCTTCGGTATCTCCACCCCGGAGCAGGCGAAAAAAATGGCGGATATCTCCGACGGCGCAATTGTCGGCTCCGCAATCGTCAAGCTGCTCGCGCAGTACGGCAAGGACGCCCCGAAGCACGTCGGCGCCTACGTCAAAGAAATGAAGGACGCCCTGCGGTAAGGCGGTATTCGATTAGGGATGGAGGTTGGAGGTTCCGTTACGACGTAGGGGCGGATGCCCTTCATCCGCCCGTCGGCAGGAGCGTTTATCCCCTATCTTAGGTTTCAAATACCATCAACAATCGTCAATCTCGGGATGTCGGCAAGCGCTATCCCCTACAATAAACGTCAGATTTGCTTCGCGTTTGAACGGCATTTAACATCAGCGTTACGGGACGATGTGGGCATCGTCCCCTACGTCAACACCTAACGTCGCAGTAACTACGTAGAGGCGGATGCCCTTCCTCGCCGGAGACGGCACCCCTCTGTCATCCGCCCGCTTGCAGGATCGTTTCTGCTTTATCCGTCCTTTCGGCGGGAGCTAATAGCCTCCCTTGCGGTGCGTCGCGCGCTACAGCTCACGCCGCATTTGTTTTCGCAAGCGCCTATATTCAAAAACGCGTCAGCGTTTCCTTTAACTGTTAACTGTTATCTGTTATCTGTTATCTGTTATCTTTTATCTAAACAAAGCGCCTGCCGGCTCAACTGCCGGCAGGCGCTTTCTGTTTATCCGATATTCATTGGAGCAGCATAAGGACTACTCCTTCGCGAACTGCTTCACCCGCTCGGAGAGCGCGTCAAGCTCTTCCTTAGACATCTCCGACAAATGCTGCAAATCGTCGAGGAATTCCCGCGCGGATTCACTCGCCCGCGCTTTGGAAATCTCCATGAAATAGTTGGTGATGACCGCGGTGATGATTGCGAGCGCCGCGATAGAATACAGCGACAGCAGCACGGTGATGATCCTGCCTGCGGTCGATACCGCCGCAATGTCGCCGAAGCCCACGGTCGTCGCTACGGCAAAGCAGTACCATACGCTGTCGCCGAAGCTCTCAACCGACGGCTCAATCAGCAATATTAATAACGACGATATCAGGAAAATTGCAAGATAGCCCAAAAGTACTTTGTCTGCGCCCGCGACGCAAAACGCCTTGCGGAACATTCTGCGGTGTTTTCTTCTGTTCATAGCATGACCTCCGATTACATCATTGCTTTCGCCGCTGTGGGCGAGGTACTGTCGCAAGTGTAACATGAATTACGAAAAAAATCAATATTCTTATTTCCCCTGCGGACTGTACAAACCCCGCTTTGTGTGCTATAATCAGCGTATCAAGCATAAAGGGGAGTAAATATGAAGCGCGACACTCAAAAGCTCAAAACTGTTTTTAAAAATATGTTCTCGCTGAAAGAGGATGCAGCGACGCATGAAGAGATTCGCGACCGCCTGCTGTCCGGCGGAAAAATCACCGGCACCAATATGTGCGTACTGATTTGCGCGATGATTATCGCCTCGGTCGGCTTAAACGTGAATTCCACCGCCGTCATCATCGGCGCGATGCTGATTTCGCCCCTGATGGGCAGTATCCTCGCGATGGCGTACGGTCTGGTGTCCAACGATTTTCGCCTGATGCGCAACCATGCCGTCGGCTTCGGTATGCAGGTCGTCATCAGCCTTTTGACCTCTACCGTCTTCTTCCTGCTCAGCCCCGTCAAGGAGCCGACTCCCGAGCTGCTGGCGCGAACCTCGCCCGGATTTTTTGATGTGATTATCGCGACGGCAGGCGGCGTGGCGGGTATCATCGGACAGACCCGCAGCGGCAAATTCAACAACATTATCCCCGGCGTTGCTATCGCGACGGCGCTGATGCCGCCTCTGTGTACCTGCGGCTATTCTATCGCGAACGGAAACTGGCGGATGCTCGGCGGCGCGGCGTATTTATTCATCGTCAACACCTACTTCATCTTCTTTGCCTCCGCCGCGATTCTCAGCCTGCTGCAAACGCCGAAGGTTCGCGAGCTGACGGAGAAGGAGTGGAAGCGGCTGCGGCTGCGCATGATTCGAAACACCGTAATCGTATTGATACCCTGCATTGTGCTGGCGGTACTGGTACTGCGATCCGCATAATTGCTCCGTTGCTTTGCACCTCTGAATAACGCAAAAATAGGGCTGTCACATTCTTCATGCGACAGCCCCGCTTTTTAATTTGATAGGAAACTACAACAAAGCGTATAATTTGTAAATACAGTTTTTAAAAGAATTCAAACGCCTATCCAATAAACAAGATTGATAGTCCCCGCTCAGTTCGCCCTTCGCGCGCACGAGCGAAGGGTAAACGAA
This sequence comes from uncultured Ruminococcus sp., assembly GCA_905235715.1. Taxonomy (GTDB): domain Bacteria; phylum Bacillota; class Clostridia; order Oscillospirales; family Acutalibacteraceae; genus Ruminococcoides. The sequence continues at coordinate 3,285 of CAJONB010000010.1, forward strand.
ATCGCGCGCTTGGTGCGCACGATTTCTTGTAATATGATTATCTTTTTGTGTTTGAAACGGCAAAAAGGGTTTATCAGTTGATTTTGGTGAATTCCATCGGGAGGAAAGCTTCCTTATACTGGTCAAAGCCGCCTGCTTCGCCGACAACATCGGTGACAGTCAGGGTGTCGTTCTTAAGTTCAACAACAAGGTAACTTGATTCATCCACTTCATCTTCACCGGTATAGATCTTGCCGTCTTCATAACGGTATTTGCCGCTATTGAGGGAGGTCTGAAGCTCAGAGAGATTCAAAGACTGCAGAGCATTCTCAACAAACTGCTCCATTGTGATTTTTGCGTCGGTCAAATAAGAGTCTATGTCGATTCCCATCGCGGTGAATGCCTTCGGCAGAGCAGTCCTCAAGCCTTCCTTTATCTTATCCTCCGCGGCTTTGACGGAATCCTCATCCATATTGATGGTGAAGGTGCCGTCATCCTTGAATTCTATGATAATATCTACGCTTGCATCGTCAAACGCCTTGAGGAACTCTTCGTAATAGGTCTTTTGGGTATCATCCAACGCCTCAAGACCGGAGCCGGTCATCTGCTCGGCATACTTGCTGAAATCAAGCCGGTACTTCCATTTGCCGACGATAGAATTTCCACTGCAGGCAGTGAGCGCTGCAATCATCATCATAACCAGCAACAGTGCGACAGCCTTTTTGATTTTTGTTTTCTTCATAAAATACATCCTTTCAGTTATTATTTTGGGTAAGTTGATTATATACTGATTCACGATAAAAGTCAATCTGTTTCCGAAACCCGTTGTCATCAATTTTTTGTCATTTTCAACAGAATCTCATGATTATCCTATGAATTTGTCAAAAGAGTTGAACCCGTTTTTCTCGCGTGCTATAATATAGCAGTCACACATGAAAGGATAGTGGTTATATGAAAAAGCTCAGAACATATACGGCGGTTTTGACAGCCGCGTTATTGATTGCCTTCTGCCTGAACGCGTGCGGCAGCACGGATAACGGTACTGTCAGCCCTGAGACTTCCGCCGCAACGGCTGCGGAGGTTTCCGCCCCTTCAAAAGCATTGGAGGAAAATACAATCGGGAGTACAGAGGAGAACGTTATGAAAAATGAAAGCACAGCACAGGATACAGATTTGAAGCGCGGCGGAGAGGAGCATGAAGAAACGCTGGAGGTCAACAACGTCCTTCTTTCCGTAAAAGAAGCCGGAAACGGCAGGGATATGATCCTCATTCACGGACGGACTCTTTCCAAGGAGGATATGGAGCCGCTGTTTCAGTACTACAAGGAGCGGTATCACGTTGTAAGCTATGATGTGCGCGGACACGGACAAACGGAATCGAGCGGAGAGTTCACGCTGGATGATTTGTCCGATGACCTTGTAGCGCTGATAGACGCTTATCATCTGGAGAATCCCATTGTAATAGGCTTTTCCATGGGCTCCTATATTGCTCTCAGGACAGCGGAAAGATATCCGGACCTGCTCTCGGGAATCGTGCTGATTGGGACGCGCGGAGGCAGAACCTCTTCTCAATGGCCCGCAGATGATGAGGTCGGGAGAGCGCTGGAAAGCTACGATAACATGACAGACGCGCCGAAGGTGACTGCGCCGGTTCTCGTTCTGACGGGGGAATATGACACAATCAACCCGCCGGAGGAAGGGAAAATGGTAGCAGACGCCCTCCCTGACGCCGTCTATCAAATCGTACCGGATGCAGAACATAAGGCGTATGAAGGCAATCCGAACTTCGTCTTTGCGCAGATTGACGAATTTCTGGGGCGTCTTGGCTAATGAAAAGTTTCATTTTCGGCAGCCCCATTATCATGTCATTCAGAGGAACGAAGCAACGACGGTCAATTGTCATTCAGAGGAGCGAAGCGACGAAGAATCTTAAAGTGCTGAGTTTGTAAGTTCCATTGGACCTTATAGGTATAATCAATTGGAAAAAGGGCACTGTAGGATTCCTCGCAGGCTCGGAATGACAGAGAAAAACATCCCGGTATAAAAGGCAAAAGGTCAGGCAAGACGCAACGTCAAGCCTGACCTGTTTATTTTACAAAAGGCGCGGTATATTCCGCGTTGATTTCCGAGATTTCCTTTTGCCCGTCGATATACGGCTGATAGAGCTTTTCGATTCTGCCGCCGCCGCGGTTATCACAGCCGGAGCAGAACTCGCACTCAGACCCGCAGCCGCCCCAAAGGGCTTTCTTTACGATTTCTTCGCGTTCCTCGCGCGTGGTATCCTTAATCAAAATGGATTTCATCTCCGATTACCTCCTTTGCGTATTGCTTCCTATATTATTCTGTCACACCTTTGTATGAATTATAAATTCAGTTGCCGCAACTTTTTGCAGAGGTCGATTGCGGGAAATTCCCCGCCGCGGCGTTTTCCGGCGTCACATTCCGCGCATAGTCAGCGAAATTCGCTTTTTCTTCACATCTACCGAAAGAACTTTTACCTTGACGATGTCGCCGACCTTCAGCACCTCGGACGGATGCTTGATATATTTGTCGCAGATTTGGGAGATATGGACAAGCCCGTCCTGATGGACGCCGATATCCACAAATGCGCCGAAGTCGATGACGTTGCGCACCGTACCGCTAAGCTCCATGCCCTCCTTGAGGTCGTTGATGTCCAGCACATCCGTGCGCAGCATAGGCTTCGGCATTTCGTCACGCGGGTCGCGTCCGGGCTTTGCCAGCTCCTTGACGATGTCGTCAAGAGTCGGCAGACCGACGCCGAGCTGTTCGGCAAGGCTCTTTGTACCGAGCTGCTTGACCCTTGCGGGCAGGTCGCTGAATTTAGCCGCTTTGATTTCTGTATCGGTATATCCGGCGAGCTTCAACAGCTCCTTCGCGGTAGCGTAGCTCTCGGGGTGAACGCCCGTGTTATCGAGCGGATTACGGCTTTCGGGTACGCGCAAAAATCCCGCGCACTGTTCAAACGCTTTCGGGCCGAGCTTAGGCACCTTCTTCAATTCCGCGCGTGAGGAAAACGCTCCGTTCTCCTCGCGGTAAGCCACAATGTTATTGCACACGGTCGAGTTGAGTCCCGACACCCTCAAAAGCAGGGCGGGAGATGCCGTATTCAAGTCCGCGCCGACGGAGTTAACGCAATCCTCAACAACGCCGTCGAGGGTTTCTCCGAGCCGTTTCTGCGGCATATCGTGCTGATACTGACCGACGCCGATTGCCTTCGGCTCGATTTTAACCAGCTCCGCGAGCGGATCCTGCAATCTTCTGGCGATGGACACCGCGCTGCGCAGCGTCAGGTCAAGCCCGGGAAGCTCGGTGGCGGCGAGCTTCGAGGCGGAGTATACCGACGCTCCCGCCTCGCTGACTACCATATAATAAACGGTGTGGTCGGCTTCCTTGATTGCGTCGGCGGCAAACATCTCGGTCTCCTTGCTTGCGGTACCGTTGCCGATGGAAATGATGTCGACGTTGTGCTGCTTGATAAGCTCCAGCAGCTTTCTTTTTGATTGAGCGATCTTCGCCTCGGAATGAGTGGGATAAATCACCGCCGTGTCGAGCACCTTGCCGGTATCGTCGACGACCGCGACCTTACAGCCCGTGCGGTAACCGGGGTCGAGTCCGAGGACGGTTTTGCCCTTGACGGGCGGCTGCATCAGGAGTTGCTTGAGATTCGTGGCAAAAACCTTCATCGCGCTTTCATCGGCGGATTCGGTCAGCTCGGAACGAAGCTCGCGCTCCATAGACGGGAAAATCAGTCTTGTATAGGCGTCCTCGCCCGCAGCTCTCAGGATGTCGGAGCAAAGGGGGTTGGCGCCCTTGTCAAGCGCATGGTAAATCACATTCAGGGGCTGTTCGGGGTCAAGCTCAATACTGACCTTCAGAAAGCCCTCTTTTTCGCCTCTGTTGATGGCAAGAATCCGGTGACCGGCAATCTTTTTGACTGCCTCCGAATAGTCGTAATAGTTGGAATACACGCTGTCCTGCTCCGCGTCCGCGGCGGTGGATTTCAGCAATCCGCTGTTACGGAAAATCGGTCGCAGGTGCTTGCGGATCGCCGCGCTGTCGGAGAGCATTTCGGCGATAATATCCATCGCGCCGTTGATGGCGTCCTGAGCGGAGGGAACCTCTTTTTCCGCATCGACAAACCGCTCTGCGTATTTCATGGGGTCAAAGCCCTTTTCCTGTTTGATGATTTCCAAAGCGAGCGGCTCTAATCCGCGCTGCTTCGCGACCGAAGCTCTTGTCTTTCTCTTCGGCTTGAAGGGACGGTAAATATCCTCTAGCTCGCTCAATGTCTGCGCCCGATCCAGCGCGGAGCTGATTTCCTCCGTCAGCATTTCCTGACCGTTAATCAGCTCGCGGATTTCCTCTCTGCGTTTGTCGAGTCCGCGCAGATAATCGAGCTTTTCGCTGAATTCGCGGATAAGCTGGTCGTCCATAGAGCCGTGCATTTCCTTGCGGTAACGCGCAATAAACGGAATGGTATTGCCGTCGTCGAGCAGGGTAATGATGTTCTGCGCGTACTCCTCTTTGATGTGAAATAACTCTGATAAAGTGCGTGAATAGTCCATAAATCTCCTTGTTTTTCTCAGACGGCTTCCCCGTCGGGATTTCTGTAGCTATTATACAGGATAAATGCGGTTTTGTCTACTGCTGTTCAGGAATTGTATATCAGGTAATATGATAAAACCACAACGTCATTCAGTTGGGAGTGCGTGGGTTCTGCAGGTTTCGCTCATTTCGTCTTATGCACGCTGCTCCTGTCGTTCGTTTTCCTATCTCTACTCCCTAAATACAGTCCCCCGGACTGTTTTCTAAACGGGCTTTCGAGTCCCATCTTTTGGAGCCAGAGATGGAACCTTTGCCCGACCTACGGAGGGTCAACGAAAAAAGAGGCTATCTCGATAGATAACCTCTGAAATAATGGAGCTAGAGATGGGACCTTTCCCTACCGACCTATGCAAAGAAAATGGGGCTGTATCTCTACAGCCCCGTGGAGCTAGAGATGGGACCTTTCCCTATCGACCTATGTAAAGAAAACAGGGCTGTAGAGATACAGCCCTGTGGAGCTAGAGATGGGACTCGAACCCACGACCTATTGATTACGAAATGAATTACTACCTTTTTGTATCTCTTTTTAACTCTCGATAAATGGCTTTATTATGCGATTTTTCAATCGCTATGATTTTGTAATGCTTTGTCACGATAAGCGTCAAATCGTATTCGTAAGCGTCAAATAAACGTCAAAATCATTATTGAAATCATGCGCTTTCTATTCGACCTTTGCGGAAGGTGCTTTCTGATAGAATATCATCGAGCTGTTCAGCCGCTACAGCGTCTGCTGACTTGATTGCGTGAGTGTATATCTTTGCTGTAGTGGTAGGATTTGCATGGCCGAGGCGGGCTGATACTGTCGGCAGCGGTACGCCTGAGTTGATCATCAAGGTAGCGTTTGTATGCCTGAGTGAGTGGATCGTGACATGGGGAAGATCATTCCGCTTGATAAAGTCAGCGAACCATCCTGAGATTGTATCCGGGTGTATCGGCTTTCCGGTCGCTGTTGTGAATAGCCTGTTGTGATGCTCCCACCTATCGCCCACCATCAACCTCTGCTGCATTTGCCAGACCTTATAATCTTTCAGCATCCTCATAGCGGATTCAGGCGTTTTGATGGAGCGGACGGACGTTTCATTCTTTGTGGTATCGGTGATAATGCCCGATTCTGCGATATAAGCGTTTTTCGGAATATACAGAGAACTACGCTGAACCGTTATCACACTATGCTCGAAATCAATATCCGACCATTCCAGACCACACAGCTCCTCACGGCGCAGTCCTGTATACATCAGCAGCTTGATCATAGTCTTGTGCTGCATATCCTCCTGCTCGATGCACTCCAGCAGTTGCTTTGCTTCCTGCTCGTCAAGATATTTGGCGGGCTTTCTCTTTACCTTCGGCAGCGTTGCGCGGGTGCAGGGATTCGAGGGGATGATCTGCCACTTGACCGCTACACCGAGTACAGAGGACAGGAAGCGGTGATAATGTCTTATCGTTTCAGCTGATAATGGAACATCAGCACCGACAACCTCAAACGCCTTTGACATGGACAGCCCCAGAGCTGCCGAGATCGCGGCCGCCGTCTTTTCATAAACCCCGGACCTGTTGAACGCTGCCCGGACGGATGAAGCACCGACACCATAATCACGCTCGATCGACGTAGCAGTGACCTTCTTCTCTTTGGCGATTGCTTTCAGATCAACAGCGGGAGAATACGTCACCCTGCGCCTTGCGCCCTTCTCAGCGAGGTTTTTATAAAAGGCGTTCAGGTGGTGCGGCTGAATGCGATCAAGACGCATATGCCCGAGAGCCGTATTGACAACAGGCACAAGAGCGGCATAGCCGACAACCGTCTTGGCTTTCAATGCTGTAGCGGCATAGTCATTGAAGAACAGCTCTATGAATTCGGACAGCTTGACCTTGCCTGTAGCCGGAGCGAGACCGTTCATGCAGTTTTCCTCGAACAGTACCGCTTGGCGCTCGACCTCTTTCTTGATCTGCTTTGCTGTCATGCCGGGTTCGGGAGTATATGTCATGTATCGGCGTATCTGTTCACCGTTCACACCATACCCACAGGATACAGATATTTGATAACTGTTATTGCGTTTCCTGATCGTTGCCAATATCTTCACCACCCTCAATGTTATCAAATAAGAACCACTCATCCCAGTTAAACTGATCTTGCAATTCTTGATTGGTCTTTATTAACTCTTTGCAAAACAGCTCCGACATTTTCAAAACGTGCTTTTGTATTTTGTATTCGGCTGCATTTACTCTGTCCCGACTTGTCGTTAGGTCTTTAAGAATCAGCATAGAATCATCAGCGGATAGCTCTGTGGGATCAATCTGTAACTCAGCGTATTTTTTATAAAAATCATTTGCATACTCCAGAGCTCTTTTATATCCCATGAAACTTTTACAAAATAAGATAAAAGCATTTGATTTTCTGAAATCTTCATCGAGAACATTTGAGCTTTGAAGGAAGAAGTTTATAATCTCCCTGATATCATTACCGTAGGCGTTTCCCCTGATAATCTGCACAGCTTCGTTACTCAATCCAATGTAATCACATATAGCCTTTACCTCTGCATCGGTGGTATCTGCTTCCGACAATCCGAAAAGATAATCAGTTGACGTACCGAAGAACTCCGCAATCTGTTTGATCTGGGCTGTGTTCGGAGTACGGGAACCACTACAGAAATAAGATATTGTATTATCGGTGATCCCGAGATACCGTGCTAATTCCTTTTGCTTTATTCCCTTTTTGCGTAAAAGCGTGCTGATTCTATCACCTATTGTCATACTCAATTTGTTATCCATAAGCAACCGCAGCTCCTTTCATAACGTGTATGTTATTCATAAAATGTTCATAGCAAAATCCATTGACTTGTTCTTGTTGTTATGTTATCATTATCATAGCATAAACGCTATTTAGTGTCAACAATAATTTATGGAAAAGGAGAAAAAACATGAGTTGCAGAAACATTGATATTAGAGAGGCCGCAAAGGATAGAGGGGTGTTCTTGTATGAGATCGCTGACAGGCTCAATTTGACTGACGGCAATTTCAGTCGCAAGCTCAGAAAGGAATTACCCGAGAAAGAGAAAGCTCGGATATTTGCCATCATTGACGATCTCGCCGCCGAGAAAAGAGCCGCTGTAGCGGTAAACTAAAAACGCCGCCCGAGGTGCTGCGAACACCCAGAGCGGCTGAGGAAGCCCCCGAGAAAGGACAACCCTGCTATTAGTCTATGTGATAATGCCGGGACTGTCAACGGAAGCCTATATATTTTGTGCAGGTTATACAGAAAGGACAAAGAAATGGAAACCATTAGACCCCCGAGAATGAGAACCGTGAAAGAGGCGGCTCAGGAGCTCAAAGCTCTTGACAGTCATACCGCTGTTACAGAATACCACATCCGCAGGCTTGCCCTTCAAGGCGTACTGCCGAAGGTGAAAGCCGGAAAAAAGGTATTGATCAACCTTGATACTCTGATCGAGTACCTCCAGAACCCGACCGCCGAAAAATTCCGTACTGCGTCAACCGCTACGGTGAACGGTATTCGTCCGATAGTGTAAAGGTGGTGAAAACCTTGCAGAACGATGATCATTACTATCTAAAGCACTACAAAAACACTATCGAAGATGATGAACAGAGCCGCCTCATGTATAAGCTCATGGAGCTACAACCTCACATCTCACGGGATTATACCTATGATGAAATGGGTGCGGCCGCTCTCGTTGCCGAGATGTATCCCGAAATTCGATACTGTTCCGATTTTGGTGCATGGTATATCTGGGACGGGTCCCGATGGAAAAAACAGCAGAGCAAGGAACAAATCAGCGATAAGGTACAAACCCTATTCAATTTACTGCTGTATTACTGTAAAGAAATCGCGGCAGATGGCAAAGATAGCGAGATACAGGCATATGAGAGATATTGTAAAGGTCTAAGAAAAAAGACCGTCGTCTATAATGTCATAGAACTGCTAAAATCACATGATTGCCTCTCTGCATCTGTTTTCGACACTAACCCCTATATGCTGAACACTCCCCGTGCGGCTTATGATCTTCAAACCATGAAAACCATAGCCAACCGCAAAAGCATGAATCCCACTCAATGCACAGCCTGTAACCTACCTAGCACAAATTATAGATGTGATCGATGGTATTCCTATATCGATCAAATCATGTCATATAACAAAGAAAAAGCTGCTTTCCTTCAAAGAGCACTAGGCTACAGCATCCTCGGAATCAATAGAGAAGAATGTATGTTTATCGCTTACGGTTCCCGTTCAAGAAATGGAAAAAGCACTCTGTTGAGTGCTATAGAGGGTGTATTAGGTAAGGAGTACATGGGAGGATCTGACCCGATGCTAATTTGCGAGGGTAAAACCAGTAAAATCCGCGACTTCCACGCCCCTCAGCCAGCCTTGAGAAAATTGGTCAACACTCGCCTTGTGACCATTGCAGAAATCAACCGAGATCAAATCATAAACGCTGCTATGCTGAAAAGCCTGACCGGGCGCGACACTTTGACAACCAGAGGACTGCATGAGGGCAGTTTTGATTTTATACCTCAGTTTACGATTTGGGTGAATACCAACCATCTTCCATCTGTTAGTGATGATACGGTTTTCAGATCGGACAGAGTATGGGTGATCACCTTTGATGAATCTTTCGATGAACAAACTCGTAACCGTAGCTTGAAAGAGCTTTTTGCCGCTCCCGAGAATAAACCCACCATTTTACAATGGTTGGTTGAGGGCTGTATTGATTATTTCAAGCAGGGGCTCAATCCCCCTGACTCTGTTCGGACAGCTACAAATGAGTATAGAGAAAGACATGATCGAATCGGATGCTTTATCAAAGAACGGTGTACCGTTGATCATAGCAGAAGTACCCTAGTAAAGCGAAGTGATCTGTATAATGCATACCATTTTTGGTGTGTTAAAGCAGAAAACCGCTATAAACCTCTGGGGACTGTAAACTTCTATGCCGAGATCGAATATAGAGGGTTTCCCATCAAACAGCACAAGGTGAACGGCAAGCCTGACTACTACGTCGAAGGAATAACCTTGTCAAACGAGGTAGAAAAGGTATAAATCTTTCTCGGGTCAATAATCTTGAAACCACTAAACAGGTAGAAAAGGTATAAAGAATTTTCAGCTATTCTCTCTATAGAGATATTATATACACCCATATATAAAAAATAGTGTGAAAAACATTTATACCTTTTCTACTCACTCGGAACCGATTAACAGCTACCGTATAGAAGATAAGCCTAAATAATATATACTCTTATTATTCATGGGAGCATACTCGGAGGATTCCGCTACGGTATTCCTTTTTTACCATGTTTGCATCATCCCTGTTTTATCGTACAGGCTGAATGACGAAAGCTCTTTTTTTCGTGTTGGCTATTTGCGGATTACGATAACCATATAACCGTAAATCATGATAAACAAGGAGCCTTTTTGTTTGCCGAGAGTTTTTTAAGATCGGGATTATGACGGACAGGATCACGCTGCCTTTTTTACCGTGTCCGCTACACCCGCAGCCTTATGCTCAAAAGGCCCTCTGTGCGTCCATATCAGCGTTATAATGCCGTAGGTATGAAATTTACCCTACTGAACATAGAAAAGCTCTGAACACCCCGCGTAGCCCTACAGTTAAACGAAAATAAACGCATTTATGATTATGCGACAGGAAGGACAATGTACAATGGAAGTGAAAACACCTATCAAATCTATTCGAGCAAAATGTCTTAACTGCTGCTGTGACAGCTTTCAAGAGGTCAAGCTGTGTCCCATTACGGACTGTCCGCTGTACCCTTATCGGCTTGGTCACCATCCGAAGAAAGAGGATCTGAACGCCGTAGCGGATAGCAGCTCGGATGAATCCATCAGCCCCGAGGATAAAGCAAAGCCCACACCGATATGATCGATGCAGGCTGAAAGGGCCTTTTGAAATGGCCTGGTCATCGGACCGGTCATCCTTTGTCTGATGGCGATTATCCTATCCCCCGCCGGGTGGCGGGGGATGATAGCGCCCTGCACGCTCCCGCATTGTTGCGGGAGCTTTATTCGTCTATGTCGAAGCCGTCGGTATCTATCGGAACGCTGTCGCGGTACCGTTCCTCGATCTGCTTTATATCTCCCACTTCACCGAGAGGATTGTTCGGTGTGACGACAATCTCTTGCTTATCTGCATACCCGAAGTTGTTTTTCATCAGGAAGATGCCGGAAACTGGGTTGATCTTGCCATTCTGCATATAATCGACCATTTGCAGATCGAGCAGCTTCATGGCTTTTTTCAAGGTCTCCGAAACGGCAGGGTTCTTCCCGGTCTTTCCTTCCCTGATCTCCCATAACCTTCGGCGGTCAATATCAAATGCAAGCGCGAGACCCGCGACAGAGGGCTTCATATCATCTTCTTCGCAGATGGTGAAATACTCATACATTCGATCTTCGACAGCTTGACTATCGGACAAGTCAACTTTATCGAGTTTCGCGACCCTCAGAGAGTGCCGGATGTACTTCGCATTATCACCCGGATTAGTTTGAGGCTGCATCTGTGCAGACTTCCCCGGACGTTTCTGCTTAGTTACGATTTCACCGACGTTCTCTGTGTTTTTCTTTTCCATAGCGTTCGCCTCTCTTTAGATTGATACAGGTACGGTCACTTTACCGTCCCTTTGGTTTTTTCGATTGAACGCCTTTGTGATGGTGGCGACGTCGATGGTGCTATCCTTTTCGAGAAGCATCCTGAGAAGCCTGTTTTGCTCTCTCAAAAGAGCGTTCTGCTGTTCATTCGCAGAAGATACACCCGCTGAGATTCCCTCGACAATCTGCTCGTTATTCGCTACCGCGGTCTTGCCGTTGCTGAACTGACCGACGAGCTCATTATGGTTCGCGTAGAAGAAGCCATCCTCCGGGAAACCACCCTGTGCGAAACGTTGAATCTGTCCCATCGACAGGCGGTTGTAGGAATAACTACCGTCGCTACGGAAGTCAGCATTTTTCCAACCATAAGCCATATCGCCAAACATATCGTTGATAGCACTACGCCATCTGTTCGTGAAGATCTCCATGCGTTCCAACATTCCATTAAGGAAAGAGTCGAGAGAACTCATTACCGCCGCCCGATTGTTCTTTATACCGTTGATAAAGCCTAAAAGGTTGTTTTTCATGATCTCCTCAGTAGCTTTTGACGGAGAGTGCTGATTGAAATGATCACGATCTTTGATGGTTTCCAATAACTTGTTAGCCAAATCTCCTACAACAGTATTCGCATCTCCGCTTTTCTCCTTGATACCCTCTATTAAACCCTCAGGGAGAGCCTGTCCTACTTTGCCATAATAGTCTTTGACAGCATCCAAGAAAGATTTGCCGGTTGCTCTTGTATTAGAGCCGTTGACAGGTGACCATGCCAATACCGTATTAAGACCTCCGCCAATGCCATAGGACGTATTAAACATACCGTTGATGATTTCAGTAGCAGCATTAGACGCATATAAATTGCCTTCCGCTCCGACTTTTTCATACTCGGTCTTTAATTTGTCCAGTACGGGCTTGATGATATTCTTATTATAATCATTCAGCCCTTTTGCTACATAGGATTCTTCGCTGTGTACCATCTTCGTCCAAAAGCTGCCGTTTGAAATATATTCATTCGCTGTTCTGGTAGTTACGTCATCCATTTTCAGAATCAGGTCATTTTGAATCTTTTCGCTCAACTCACTGACAGCTGTGGCGACTTTCTTCCTTTCAGATTCACGATACGCTTCTGTACCTGCTATGATTTTTTCAAAAGCCAGTCCGTCTTCTTTGGATTCGGCATTCTGCTTCAATAACTCAAACTTTGATTTGAGATCTCCGCACATCTCATCTACTGCACTCAATGCTGTATCGGATGCTGCGCTTATCTTTTCAAAGGCCGAGTTTTTGAGATCCTCATTCTCCCAATTGATCCCGTCTTTGATGGATTGATTGACATCAGCAAAAGCATCTTTGATGGGATCCGTGATCCCCATGATATTTCGATAGTCATCTGTTAGATTGATAATCTGTTGACTATACTCATCTACAGAGATGGAATGATTATCAAATTGCTCACTAATGCTTTTGACCTTATCGTGCCAATCCTCAAGATTCTTTTCCATGTCCGCGGTAGTGCCATTTACCAATGCCATTACCTCCGGGATGTCTATACCGAGTGCTGTGAGTGTATCACCAAAGCCACCGGCTATAGACTGAATGATCAAATCGCGTGTGTCTTCCAAAGCCCCTTTACTATTCTCGTAGAGATACTCGAATTTCTCTTTGATAAGGTCGACCTGTTCATCTGTAACAGTATGACTATAGGAAATCGCTGTTGCAATACCTTCGATTTCTAAAACCGTAGGAGCGAGATGATTATTCCGCATATCATCTATTTGACGGCCTAAGTCAATGGTAGGTTGGTAAGAATCAGTCAACGCCTTACAATATCTCTCGAACTGACCCGCAAGATCGGAGATAGTAATAGTGCCACCTGCATCGTAAAAGGCTTCCTCGACGACATCCGCGAGCCGTTTATTCATACCGACAGTGATGCCTGCTACGGCGACCGAAACAGCGGCAGTTATACCGATTGTCCATCCGAGAGGGCCTGTGCCGAAAACGAGGAGAGAGCCCGCAATACCGAGAGATGCACCGATTGCGCTCATTAGATAGTCTTTTAGATTCGCATCTCCATATCCAATATGAAACGCACCAGAAAACTCCAAGCCAAAACCGACGACCATCAGGCTAAGACCCAGCATCTTTGATTTTATTCCGTCAAGTCCTGTCAAGACATTACCTATGCTCAACAAGAAGTTTGTTAATTCCCATGCAGCGATACCTAAACCGACCCACTTGACGACTTCCCAGATCTCACTAAGGGTGTCAAGAATACGCTCGACTTTTGCAACGTCAACAGGAGTTTCAACAAACATAGAACCGTAATCAAGCCCTTTGTCTGCAACGGGATTTTTAATCTCCGAAGATATGGGCGAGATATTCTTTATCCCAATGATCGTGATTTCGTCCAGACCCGCCAGAGACCTCTTGAGTTCCTCGACCTTCTCTGTGACCTTTTCGGTGTTATCGCTTGCCTTATTTGCAGCTTCGGCATATTCGGTAGTAACCCTGACAGCCTTTGAATAGGTAGATTTCCCTGCAAGGTGAGCGAACACCATAGCGATTGTGTTATTGACATCAACCAACTTTGTCAAAACAGTATCAAGCCACGGGGTAACAATCTCAATCAGCGGAGCCATGATCGCTCCGATTGAATTCTTAAAGGTCAAATTGGCAGACGCAAGCTGATCCATTGACTGAGCATAGCTACCATTAAAGGTCTTGCTGTACTGGTACATATCGTCTATACCAGTTTTGAACGCCTCGGTGACCTGTTTTATCATAGATCGTATCATACGGTACAGCGTAAGCCTTCCGATCGTTTTCAGCACAGAAACGAAAGCGGACGGCCGAGATGTCTTAAAGGCATCTTTGATATTCTCACTGAGGGTCTTGAAACGACCTTGACTTTGTTCTGCTTTCTCCTTAACGTCGTTCATCGCATCGGCATATGCTACCGATGTACTTCGACACTTGCTTGTTTTCTCGCTCAGATCATCTGTTATTTGAGAAAGTGAATTGAATTTCTCTTTGATGCTCCCAAGCGTTTTGTTCAGATTATTATAGTGACTGTTCAAAGAGGCTGTCCCTTGTCCGTTTGTCCCTCTTGTTGCCTCCTTGATGCGTTCCAGCTTCTTCAATACTCTGTCTAACGTGCTTTCAGCAGATTTTCCTTCACCCTCCACCTTGATGTTCAAGGTCTCGATGGTTGCCTCCACGGTCTTTCACTTCCTTTACGACTTGTTTGCAAATAAAATAGGACTACGATCAAGCCGTAGTCCCTGTTGACTGTTACCTCTACCCGGTTATAGAGGCCTTTGTTTTCATTTTTCGCTGTATCTCCACAACCACGATCTTGCCCTGCTCCTTTTTCAGCTCGACGGAATTACCGCGCTTAAAGGCTTGCAGGATGATCTCGGTTATTTTCTTATCGAATATGGTTTCCATAAACCCTCCAACCGATATTTTCTTTATTTATATTATACCATATATCGTGTAATAAATCAACACCATCGCAAGATATTGCGGGCAGTTCAATGCTCATTTGACATTCAAAAAGTCTTTTTGTTTTTCGCGTGATTTTTTAAAGCTCCTTCGCTACCATAAAGAAAGGAACTACCCGTTATGGATAGTCCCTGTTGACTGTTACTCCCGCCCGATTGCGAGAGCCTATTCATTTACCATAAGGACGCGCTCATATTCTGTCCGTCCCATCCTGTGACCTTATCATCCTTAAAGTCTACTACCATCTTTCGCTCCATACTACATCCACGGATAATGCCTCGAAACTCAGTGCTACTCCACATAAGAGTTTCAATACCGTTTCGCACTCGCTGTCCCGAAGGCTGACCTAGTAGAGAAATGACTTGCTTTTTAGTCATACCGACTTTGAGACGAGAATAACCGTCTACCATTTTACTTGATTGAAACCAACCCATATTAGTCCTCCAATTATTTGATTGTGTACAGTTTCATTACTGTTTGCAGGAGCCTATTTGTAAAATGATTCCATTTCTTTTTCAAAATCATCCGCAATGTCGGTTATCTTTGTTCCTCCAGAACCTGCGCTGTAAAAAGCATCCTCGACAACCTTTTCCAGATGACGATTCATCTTGATTGTTTCAATTATCACTACTGCAAGTATTATGAAGAATATAATCATAAACCAGAAAAGCCCGTATTTGTATATAGGTTTACCTACTGATTTAGGAGATAATCTCATACAAAATCCTCCTTTTTGTTTTCGCGTGTGGCCGAGAGCCTCACCCTGGCCGCTGACCGCCTTTGATATCCCCCTCCGGGTGGGTGTCTCGCTCGATCGCTTCATTGATTGCACGGTTGATAAAGCCGTTCAAACTCTCGCCCCGGCTCTCGGCGTGAGCCTTGACCTTTTCCTTGTCACCCTTAAACACCCGGACTTTGATTTCATCATAAGCCTTTGCGTTATACTTTTCATTAGCTTTGCGCCGTGCCTCGGTATATTTATTCACTGCCAAAATATCACCTACCATATTGACAAAATGACGATAATCGGATATAATGAGAGTGCAAAGAGAACAGCACAGGCTGTCTCGCATACTTTACGACTTATTTAATAATAGCCGCTCTGTAGTGCTAGTACAGGGCGGTTATTTCTTTATGCACAGAACGATAATCGTTACTAACAGAGCAAAACAGATTATGTATTCCAAGCAATCACCCCCTCTCGAAGGGTGTCGAAACAGCCGCCGCTGTCCTCTTTGCTGATACTATTATATCATATGCGATGTACTGTGTCCAGTGTAATAATATACAAATTACACAGGGTACATTTGGTTATTCTGCCTATTGATTTTGTACTGGGTACAGTGTATAATATAGATACTGAGTGGGGACGGAAACCCGACGAATAAACCCAGTTATCCTGTAAATGCGATATGCTGTAAGGGCGCAAGGCAGCGGAAATCAGGCAGCCCACCAAAATACTTTACAAAGAGAGGTAAACACAATGAGCGTAAATGAAATGGAAATGAAGATCAAAAAAGCTCCAAGAATGGGAGCAGCTGATCGAAGAGGCAAAGGCAGAGGTCGAAAGCCTCAAGGACGAAATCAAAGCCGAAATGCTGAACAGGGACACCGAGGAGCTGACGGCCGGCCGCTACATCGTCAGATGGACTTCCGTACTCTCCAACCGCTTTGATACGACCTCATTCAAGAAGGGAACACGCCGAGATGTACAAGCTGTACATGAAGCAGACCGCAAGCCGCCGATTCTCGGTAGCATAAGAAAAGCCCCATACAGCAACACCCGACCAAAGGAACGCTGTACAGAGCCAAACACCGCCGGAGCGGATAAGCATATTATAGCCTGTCCGCTCCGAAAAATCAAGCCAAAGGAGCACGTTGCATGATAACAGAGCTATTGCATATCTTCATCGAGGTAATGCACGGCATAATCAACCATCAAGACCAAATCAAGCAAGCGTATGATCACATCCGCTATTCATTCATCAAAAGGAGTTAATCACAATGAACACAACAGGCACAACCCAAGCCCCGGCAGAGCTCGACTGCACCCTTGCCATGATATGCCCCGATAACAGCATGATGAACGCTCGACTTTTCAAAGGTGACACGGTTTTCATCCGGGAGCAATCAGAGGTTGACAACGGTACCGTAGTTGCTATAATGACAGATAAAGGACTTGTACTCAGGCGGGTATATCTTCATGATGAATACATGGAACTTCGCCCGGAGAACCCGACATTTCCCACCGCGTCATATCATCAATCTGAGGTTGAGATCATCGGAGAAGCTGTCGGCTTCATGAGTACAACCATTTGATCAAGAAAATACCGCCCTTTCTGCGCCAACAAACAGACGCGGTATCGCTCCGCAGGGAGCGCATAGGATGCACAGTCAATCAATGGTGAGCCGCTACGGTAGAAATGCTGTAGCGGTTCTCTCGTTATGTAAGCGTCAAAACACTGAAAAAATGCACAATAAGCGTCAAATAAGCGTCAAATCGGCTTATTATTCTATCAAAGAACGAAGAAAAGACCGCCTAAACATTCCAGAAATGGCTTGTCTAAGCGGTTTTTTTCATGGAGCTAGAGATGGGACTCGAACCCACGACCTATTGATTACGAATCAATTGCGCTACCAGCTGCGCCACTCTAGCTTATTCGGTTTTCGGCGGCGGTCTGCCGCTTACGTTTGTTTATTATATAATATTCTGCGGAATTTTTCAAGTCATTTTTCCGGATTTCTTCCGAGAGCGGAAATTCTGCGGCGGCAGGGAACGGTAAAATCTCCGGATCCCGGGTGAAACGCCGGCGTTCCGGACATACCGTGAACAGATTGGATTTGTGATTATATGCTGCAAACAATGTGAAATTTTTTCACATTTATGATGCTTTTTAATCACGTTGGTTATAATAAAACCATGCTCGCCCGGCAAATCACAGCAGCATGGGCGCCGCGGGAAGGAGAACGTCGTATGAAGCAAGAAAAGAAAAGCCTCGGTGAAAAGCTCAGAGAGCTGAGGGAGGACTATGATCTGACGCAGGAGCAGGTTGCCGCGGTACTGAATGTTAACCGCACGACCTATACGAAATATGAGCTGAACAACTCGCATCCTTCGCTGGATTCTTTGGTGAAGCTTGCTCACATTTTTAATGTTCCCAAGGAAACGCTTCTGCCCGACGACGACAGCGACGCGCCTTCGTTCAAAGAAATCAAGCGGCCGGACAGTATGCTCAAATCGCTGAACAAGGATGAGCGCGGGCTGATTGCCGCTTACCGTGCGCTCGACAAGGAGCAAAAAGCCGAATTGAAAAGACAAATAGCGAAATTATCCAAAAAATAACCGCGGCAGAGGCATAAAATAAGGGTTATGCACACGATATTTTTCTTTACTTTTTAGAAATTTTATGGTAAAATATCCATTAGCGCCCGATATGGTTCAGGGGTTAAGCCTTGCGCGAGGCACATTCGCCCGCCGGAAAAGGAGTTCACCTGCCCTGTACTATGCGGGAAGCAATTGAAACGAAAGGGTGAAAACAATGCTGAAAGAAGAAAAGGCTGCTATCATGCAGGAGTACGCGACGCATGAGGGTGACACAGGCTCTCCCGAGGTACAGATTGCGCTGCTGACCAAGCGTATCAACGACCTCACCGAGCACCTCAAGGTTCACAAAAAGGACCATCACTCACGCCGCGGTCTCTTCAAGATGATCGGTCAGCGACGCGCGCTGCTGAATTATCTGATTAAGGTCGATATCGAAAGATACCGTTCCATCATCGCAAGACTCGGTATCCGTAAGTAATCTTGCAGGCATTGGGGCAAATGGGTTTTTCCCGTTTGCCCTGCATTTCGTTTTTCACAAAGAAAAGCCATTCGGAAAATACAGGATTTTCAGCTTGATTTTAGCGGTAAAACGAGAGGTCAGTCCCGACCTTTGGTTTTATTGCTAAATTTGGTTGAAAAATCCTGTACAATAAAATTTACAGGAGGAAACTGATATGGCAAACAAACCCATGACTTTTGACAAGTACCGCACTTTCGAAACCGACTTTGCGGGCAGACCGCTTGTCATCGAAACAGGCAAAATGACCCAGCTCGCCAACGGCGCGTGCTTAGTGCGCTACGGCGACACCGTCGTACACGTTGCGGCGACCGCTTCCGCGAAGCCGCGTGACGGCATTGACTTCTTCCCGCTCTCCGTGGATTATGAAGAGAAGCTCTACTCCGTCGGCAAAATCCCCGGCAGCTATCTGCGCCGCGAGGGCAGACCGTCCGAAAAGGCGATCCTGACCAGCCGCGTGATCGACCGTCCGATTCGTCCGCTGTTCCCGAAGGATATGCGCAACGACGTTTCCATCGTCGCGACCGTTATGTCCGTCGACCCCGACTGCGCGCCCGAGATCGCCGCGATGGTCATCGATTCCTGCTACGAGGGGGATCCTGTAGAAGCGATTCGCAAAGCGGTCGCGAAGCTGAGCGGCGCGTACGCGTTCTGCATCCTGTTCGCCGACCGTCCGGGCGAGTTCCTCGGCCTTGAGGAGTACTGCGTTGCGTAGCTTCAATGCTGACAATATCCCTGATGCTCTCAAGGCCAAGGACCGCTGGGTCTGCTGGTCGCTCGAGGAGCGCGATGGCAAGCCAACCAAGGTGCCCAAGCGCGCCGATACCGGCGGCAATGCCAAGAGCACCGGCCCCGACACTTGGACAAGCTTCGATGGTGCGGTCGCCGCTTGCGAGCGGTTCAGGCTCGGCGGCATCGGCTTCGTGTTCTCCGACGACAAGGACGTCACGGGGCTCGACCTCGACCACGTGCTCGACGAGGACGGCGTGGTCGCAGAGGGCTATCGCTGGGTGCTCGATGCAGCGGACACCTACACCGAGGTCTCTCCCTCCGGCGACGGCCTGCACCTTTTCTTCCTGGGCGGCAAACCTGATGGGGCGACCAAGTGCAAGCACAACCAGCCCGACGGCTGTGTGGTCGAGATGTACGACCATGGCCGTTTCTTCACGATGACCGGCAACCTGTACGTGGACCAGAACGGCGTCGTGCGCACCGAGGTTCGGGAGGGCGGCGAAGCCTTGAGCCGAGCCTATGACATGTGGCTGGCGGGCAAGAAGCCGAAGGCCGAGAAGAAGCAGGCGTCTCGTACAGAGTGCGGGCACCTTATGCCGTTTGACGACGACGAGCTCCTGCAGAAGATGCTGGCGTCCGCCAACGGCAACAAGATCAGGGCCTTGCTCGACGGCGACACGTCGGGCCATGGGGACGACGACTCGGCTGCGGATATCGCGCTGTGCAACTACCTGGCATTCTGGACGGCGGGCGACGCCGTGCAGATGGACCGGATCTTCCGCACGTCCGGGCTTATGCGCGACAAGTGGGACGAGGTACACGGCTCGAAGACCTACGGGCAGATGACCATCGACACGCTCTGCACCGTCAGGGCTGTGGCCATCATCGACACGATGAATGTATCGGACGTGCTGGAGTTCCCCATCGACTATCTGTATAACGACCAGACAGAGACGGCTTATCTGCGCAAGTCAGGTGAACTGAAGAATGCCTTCGAATGGTGCGGCGGTACGAACGGGGTGACACAGCTGCACGTGGAGGGTACGCTGAGCAATGACGATGTGGCCCTGCTGAAAGGCATGACTGCCCTGAAGCACTTGGACATGCAGAAAGTGCAGCTGACCAGCAACCAACTGGTGAACGATGCCTTCGCAGGTTCGCCGATGGTGTCGTACGTTTCGCCTGCGGCATTGACACGAGCCGGGGGTCGTCTGTTTGCCGACTGTAAGAACCTGGCCAACCTCGACCTGCTCTACCTCGTGACCGACGGTGACAACCACATCGACCCCATCAAGCCTGATCAGGTGACCAT
>CAJONB010000011.1 GCA_905235715.1 uncultured Ruminococcus sp.
GTCAAATAAAAAGATTTATAGTCCCCGCTCAGTTGCGCCCTGCGTGCGCACGAGCGATGGGTAGACGAAATCGCACGCTTGGTGCGCACGATTTCTTGTGTATTCCTCCACACAAAAAGGCGACAGGTCTTCCCTATCGCCTTTTATGTAATTTGACTTCCCGGGGGATTCAGACCTCGTTTTTGTCCTTGACCTTTTTGATGCCGTAGATTTTCCTGAGAAAGAATGACAGCACCTTCGGTCTGTCCAGTACAACTACCTTCATACCTTACCTCCTCATACTCAGACAGGTGAAGATCAATACCAAAGCTGCAATCACGCATACCGCCTTGCCCGGCAGTATTGCCGCTGTAATCAGTCCCGCGCCGAATGCAATCGACGCCGCGCAGGATTTGCATCTTCTCATTATCATCACCCTGTATATACTACGCAAAACCGCGGCGGATGTGACAGATATATTGAAAATGCCGGCATAAGCTGATATAATGGAAGCGGTGATGATATGAGAACGCTGACCATCGAAAAAAACGACGCGAATCAACGGCTGGATAAGTATTTGAGCAAGCGCTTCAAGACCATGCCGAAGTCGCTGATGTACAAATATCTGCGAACAAAATATATTAAGCTCAACGGTAAAAAGGCTCAGCCGGACGTTTTTCTCAAAGAAGGCGACGTGCTGACCCTGTATATCCGCGACGAATTCTTTGAGGAACAGAAAAGCTATGACTTTCTCAAGGCGGGCAAGGAGCTTTCGATTCTCTATGAGGATGATAATATTCTCCTGCTTGACAAGAAGGTCGGCGTGATTTGTCATCAGGACAGCCGCTACGACAGCGACACGCTCAATCTCAGGGTGCTGCGCTATCTCTATGAAAAAGGCGAATACGACCCCGAAAAGGAAGGCTCGTTCACGCCTGCCTTATGCAACCGTATCGACCGCAACACGGGCGGTATCGTGATTGCCGCGAAGAACGCCGAGGCACTGCGGGTCATCAATCAAAAAATCCGCGACCGGGAATTACAAAAATATTACCTATGCGTCGTCAAGGGCAAGCCCGGCAAAAAGCACGATACCATCAAAGCGTATCTGAGCAAGGATGAAGAAACCAACACCGTCAGCGTCTATGACGCGCCGCGCGAGGGCGCAAAGGAAATCATCACCGAATACACGGTTCTGGATTTCTCCCCTGCCCTGTCGCTCTGTGAGGTACTGCTGCACACGGGACGCACCCACCAGATTCGCGCGCACTTAGCGCATACCGGACATCCGCTGCTCGGCGATGAAAAATACGGCGACCGCAGGCTTAACGCGAAATATCAAATGAAGCGGCAGGCGCTGTATTCCTATAAGCTGAAATTTGATTTTACGACGCCCGCAGGCAGCTTGGATTATCTGAACGGCAAGGAATTTGAAGTAAATAGCGTGTGGTTTGCCGAAAACAAGCAGTTAAATATTCTTTCAAAGAAATAAAAGAAGCCTCTGATTTATCGGAGGCTTCTGCTGAATTTGTTTAATTTTCGTGATTGATTCTCAAAAACGCGCTCATGGTTCCGCGGTCGCCCTTTGTCGCGCGGTGGCTCCACAGCAGGTCGCTGTTACACTTGGTGCAAAGGTCGCCGAGGGTGATGCTCTCGGGCTTTACGCCGCTGTCAATAAGAATCTGCTTATTGCACTCGAGCATATCGACCATATATTTGCCGTCCGCTTTCGGAAAAACGAATTTATCGCTATCCGGTCCGAGGTCATAGAAATGCTTCGCGCACGGCTCGTCAACCTCATAGCAGCATTTTCCGATATTCGGGCCGATAGCGCAGACGAGATCGGCGGGGTCGGTACCAAAGCTCTCGCGCATTGTCGCGACAACCTTTCCGGCAATTCTGCCGACTGTACCGCGCCAGCCGGCGTGTGCCAGACCGATGGCGTGGGTCGCGGTATCGACGAAGAACAGCGGCGTGCAGTCGGCGTAGTAGGTGCAAAGGGTCAGTCCCGGCTCGATCGTCACCAACCCGTCAACGCTGAGCATATCCTTCTCGCGGTAAATACCGACGCCCTTTTCCGCCGAGGTACAGACGCGGACAAAGGTATGATGATCCTGCGAGGACGCGACCAGCGAGGTATAGTCAAAGCCCGCCGCCTTGCAAAAGCTCTTGTAATTTTCCGTCACCGCCTCACGGTCGTCATGGTCAAAGCTCATATCCATCGGATGGACGGTACGCGTGTTCTCTCCGATTTTTGTCGAGAACGCGTGGCGGATAAAGGGAATCTCAGACAGGGCGTTAAAGGTTAGATAACCGACGCCGTCATTGATATTTAATCGGAATATATCGGAATCAATTTTCAAAAAAATCACCAAAACTATTATACTACCGTTTCATATCTCTTGCAATAGCAAAAACTTAATGTTATAATAAATTAAATATCAGTAATTTTGTTTATTTTCGGTGATATTATGAAAAAACAGCTTTTTGGCAAAAACATTGTACCGTCCTGCACCTATTGTGAACACTCCAAGACCGAGGGCGTCACTCAGTTTTGCGATGCGCATAAGGTACTGAAAAACGGGAAATGCAAAAAATTCAAGTATAATCCCATCATGCGGACGCCGAGAGGCGCGGTCAAGCTGCCCTCCTTCAAAAACGAAGACTTTAAAATCTGACAGGAGTATGAACGTGAAGAAAAATAATACTTTGGTTATTCGACAAAAAACCGTTGCAGTTTGCTCGGCGATTGCCGTCGTACTGGTGGGACTGATGTTCGCGCTGATTTCCGTATACAGCGTACTGCAAACCTGCCGCTTCGACTCAACCAATCCCGGGGCGGAAACTATTCTTTTTGATAACGACAGCGTGATTACCAATATCGCGCTGCTGGTGCTGACGATTCTCGGACTGCTGGTGCTGATTCGCAAAAATGTTCATCTCGGTAATGTGAACACAAAGCTGGTCGTCGGTATTATGCTGGTATTCACTACCGTTCTGCCGATTGTGTGGGTCGTCACGGCAAAGTCGGTCGCAAGCGGCGAAACCGCTACAATGCTGACAACCGCGCGCAACGCCGCAGAGGGCAATTACGAAAACTTCACCAAGCCCTACTCGGGTCAGTACAGCTACTATCAGTTCTATCCGTTCCAGCTCGGCTATGTGTTCTTTGCCCAGATACTTTTCAAAATCTTCGGCACGGAGCAGACGGATATCCTGCTGCAGATTCCGAATATTATCGCGCTGAACTTCGCTTACGTCGGTCTGGTCATGGTAACGCAGCGCGTCTTTAACCGCAAGGCGGTCACCAATATGACGGCAATCGCGCTGATTGTCTGCTTCCAGCCGATGTTCATCACCACGCTGACCAACGGCCTTCTTGTCGGATTGGCGCTCGCGCTGTGGGCGGTATACTTTATCCTCAGATATATGCAGGAGGACAAGCTGCTCTACGGCGGTCTGTCGGTACTGCTGATTACCCTCGCCGTACTGATAAAGTACACCTACATGGTGGTTCTGATTGCGATTGTGATTGCGCTTGTGCTGCACGTAATCGACAAGGTCAAGCTCATTTCGCTGGCGCTGATTGCGCTGATGATACTGTGTCCGATTGGTTTTCAGATGCTGACGGAGCAGGCGTATGCCGGCAAAAGCAATTCGACCCTCGGCACAAGAGTCACTCCTACCCTGTACGCTTACGTCGGCGTATGCGAGGATGAATGTGCGCCGCGCTACGCGGGATGGTACTCCTTTGTCGGCGTGAACACACTCGTGAAGAATCAGCTGGATGAAGCCGCTGCCGATAAAGAAGCGAATGAAGCGATTACACAGCGCAGAGATCAGCTCAAGGAAGAAGGCAGGCTGGTTGAATTTTACACCACTAAGCTTCTCAGCGAAATCAACGAGCCGTCGTTCCAGTCGATTTGGGTCAGTCAGGTGCGTGAGCATGACTATCCCGAGGCATCGGTCGAAAATCCCGACCCGTTCCCGAAGCTCGCGAAATCCGTCTATACGGGCGGACTGTCAAGAATCTTTGACAGGTGGTTCAATTATTATAACATGATTATCTTTTGCGGTTTTACGGCGGGCATGGTCTGGCTGATTGTCAGGAAGAAGCTCAGCCCCGGCACAATCATCCTGCCGACAGCGGTGTTCGGCGGTCTGCTGTATCACACGGTTTGCGAAGCAAAAAGCCAGTTTATGCTGCCGTTCTTCGTGATGCTGATACCGTTCGCGGTATACGGAATTCTCGAGAGCATACAGGCGCTCAGAAAGGTGACGAACTTCCTGTTTAAAGAGAATCACGCGGTAGAAGCCGAGGAATAACAAATAGAATAAGGTATGAAAGTAACAGCCGTTCCGATGGGAGCGGCTGTTTTTGCGTGCAGTATTCTTTATGAGGCGGGATACGAAAGCAGACAGATAAAGGAAATCCTTTTAGAGAGGCGCCGTCCGCTACGTCAATCACTGATTTTTCCTAAGCAAAAATAAGAACGCTCCCTGAAAAATTCCGGAAGCGTTCCTTTTATCGGTGACTTATTGCACTACTGCCAAAGCGTTATTTTTTACATGCGAAGAATCATTCGCCCGTTATAACGTTATCAATAATATTGCTTCTCGCCGATGGAATACGAAACAGTGTAATTTGCTATAAAGCGCTGGATTGCTGTCGCGTCCATAATGCTGAGCTGAGTACCCGTAATCATCCCGCGCGTCTTTGCGCGCTCAACATCATCATAGCTATCGGTATAGTCCGCGAGAATCCGCTGAATCATCGTTGCATCCATTACGGTAATATCGCCGTCACCGTCTGCGTCGCCCATTAGATAGGATTCCGACTCGGTTGCCGGAGCGGATGTAGGCGCAGAAGTCGGCGCAACAGTAGGCGCAAGAGTCGGCGCAACAGTGGGCGCAACAGTAGGCGCAGAAGTCGGCGCAACAGTAGGTGCAGAAGTCGGCGCAGATGTTGGCGCAAGAGTGGGCGCAAGAGTAGGCGCTTCGGTCGCGGGCGCTTCTACCGCTTTATAATAAAGCACCTTCTTGGATGAATCGTTGCCGGAAGCGATCCAGTCGCTGTTGCCGTCGCCGTTGGGTCGCAGATAAAAGCTGTACCATCCGGCGGATGTGATGGAAATATCATTTCCGCCGCCATCGGGATACCACGAAGCAATTGCAGAGCCGTCGGTCGATTTGACCGCCTTGCAGGTAACGCCGCTGTTGAGATAAACGGTCAGCTTATATTGCTCCGTACCGCTGTCGGACGGATAAGAGAAGAAATTATAAGAGGAATCCGGCGCCCAGTTTGTCATGCTGCCGACCAGATAGTAGCTTGTCGCCGCGGGAGCAGTAGTCGGAGCGGCTGTGGCAGAGGTCGCCTGAGTCGCGGTTGTTGCGGGAGGAGTTGTCGCGTCTATACTCCAGGAGCCGGGACATTTGCCGGAGCCGTCGCTGTCCCATCCGGAGATAGTATAGGTCGCGTTGGACGACGGAATCGTCAGGTCATTTGTCTGGTTCCATTTATTATCCCAGTCAAGCGTGTAGGTGTCGCTGCCCGACATACGGACAAATATGACGTTTGTGTAGCCCGTGGGAACATCTACGGTGTAGCTGCTGCCCGAGGATGTCATCTTTGTCCAGGTCGTTTCGGAGTTGCCGCCGTAGAAGTACGCCGCAAACCACGCGCCGTCACTATTCCAAACGCCCGGCTTCAGTGTCAGCGTCTTGCCCGAGGGTGCATAAGTTGCCTCAGTCGGGGAAGTATTAGAGGGATTATAGACGACCGCTACGCCGGTATCGCCGACGGTGCCGCTGATTTTACCGCCGGAAACGGTAAATTGATTGCCGGTAATCTGGTCGTAATAGTTGCCTGACGACATCTGATGCGCGGTCAGAGAAACAGTGCCTGCGCCGTCGAGCTTACTGATGACCACGCCGGAGTTACCGCGCTCGTTATAGGCGACCTTGCCGGATGAGGCGAGATATTCGCTTTTACCTCTGAAATAGTTTTTGAATTTATTAACCTCAGAAACAGCCTTGCTCTTCCAAGTGGTGTCATTGGTCGCGCTGGTAACATATTCGGAACCGGGTCGCGCAAAGTACAGCGAAGTAGCGTTCGCGCGCGAACCGATGATTGCCCACGCGCGGACGACACTGGTATTACTGACGGTATTTGTATGGGTTCCGCCGTAGCCTGTGCCGTTATAATAAGAATCGTGAGACTCTACCCAGAGGACGTTGTTCTTCGCCTCTCTGTTATTCTTATAATTAACTGCCGCCACTCTGGAGGCATCTTGTCCCTGAACACCGCCTAAGGCTTCCATTCCGATATTCGGCTCAGTCACATGACCGATATACCAGATATAGTCATCAAGAACATTATCGCCGCCCCACGCGTCGTAGTATACCTCGCCGTAGCTGAACAGCGTTTTGCCGAGAGAGCTGGCGTAGCTCTTGGCGGGGTCTATGGTATTCGCCCAAAACATGGATTTATAGGAGGAATTATCTCTGGGCGTTTCGATATTCTGAGCCGCGTCAAACCGGAAACCGTCGACCCCGCAGTCAATCGCTTCAATAAGCATATCGCGAACCATGTTCTGAATCTTGGTATTACCGGTGTTCAGATCGGGAAGGTTCGAATTATCGTGCATGACCATATCGTAACGGTCGGAGCCGCTCAAAGATACGCCGGTATTATGCCAGCAGGATTCGTCCTTGAGTATATCTTCGTTGATTTCAGCGGATCTGCCGTTATAACTGCCGTGAGAACCCGGATTTGCCATGTGGTTCGCGACTACATCGGAGATAATCTTGATACCCATCTCATGAGCGGCGTTACACAGCGACTTCAGTTCCTCTTTCGTACCGAGCCAGTTGTTGCCGTCGGCAACACGGAAATCGACCGGCTGATAAAAATGCCACCAGACATTGCCTTTGGTGGAATCATAAGTATTATAATCCTTCGGCGGCTGGATACAGGAGGTCTGAACGGCAGTGTAACCCGCGGCGCGGATATCCTCTAAATTCGCCTTAATCGTGTTATAGGACCAGCACATACAATGCAGAATATTGCCGCCCTCTACCGCGGTAGACGTCTGGGCGTACTGCGACGCGCCGGATACAGGCGTATTAACTGCGGTGATGGCAAATACCGACACAACAAGCGTCAGCACCATCAATAAGCTGAGTAGCTTTTTCATGATAAAACCTCCGAAACGGAACATATTACTAATATTATAACGAATTTTCGACGTTTGCACAATAATCAGTGGGAATCATTTCTGCACAAAATTCAAATGATATTACTGGACAAGTTGACGAAAAAGACCGCCCAAAGGCGGTCAATGTTATTCGCCGATAAGCTTTACGACGGTATAGCTATGATTTGTTGAGGGCAGGAAGGTTTGAAACAAATCGTATGTACGGATTTTCAGACTGCTTGTATTCACGCATGGATGACAGCCTACATATTCACCCGCCAAAACATCCTCATCAACCAGTAAATTCACCCTGCAATCCTTATCATTCATTAGTCCCATGATACTGACCGCGCCGGGCAGGATATCAAGGAATTCCAGCATTTTTTCGGGTGAAGCAAAGGAAAGCCGGGAGGACTGAATCTGCGCGGAAAGCTCCTTTGTCTTAAACGGCTTATCATCCGGCATCATCAACAGGTAGAACACCGTCTGCTGACGGTTGCAGAGAAACAGGTTCTTACAAATACGCGCATCGAGAGTTTTATCTATCTCGCGGCAAACATCCATATTCTCGGCAGGCGCATGGTCTACGCGCTCATAAGGTATCGTCAATTCGTCCAAGCGTTCATAGACCCGCTGCTCGCGGGGTAAGCGGGAATCAAAATCATCGGGACGACCGTTAAATAGCTCCATAATCCACCTCGTTATACTTTATCAGACCCAGTATAACGTATTTCGATGCAAAAGTAAATAGTAGACTATAGTCTATACCGTTTCTGTACTGTAATCTTAAAAATACAATTATATACTAGACTATACCATAAACTAATTTTAATATAAAAAGCGCCGCTTTCGCGACGCTTCGTTTTTTATTCAATTGTATCGTTCATAATATGACGCGATTTTCCTGAGCTTGCGCGTGGCTGCAGATATGTGTCTTGACACCGTGGAATTCGAGAGCTGCATTGATTGGGCAATCTCCTTCATCTGCATACCTTCCAAATAATATTTTACTAAGCAGTCGCGCTGGCGGTCGGTCAGCTCATGCTTGATTGCACGGCTGAGAATCCGCTTCATCCTCTCGCGCTCAGGCCGGTTGTCTGAGCCTTGATTGTACAGATAATAGGAGATAAGCGGCTCGTTCTTATCATCCATAAACACGCGCTCACGCCTCACGTACAGCGCCTCCTGCCCGCGCGGTGAGCGTATCGCCGATACTTATCAGCTCACGATAGATGTGACGATACTGCTTGATATCGTCCGTGAGCCGTTTACGCTGATCGGCGGTCAGCGTTTTTCTGTCCTTCAACTCCTGATTCTTTCTCTCAATGACACTTTTCACACGAGCGGCATTCTGATAATACTCCTGTGCCCATTCAACATAATCCATTCTTCAATTTTCCTTTCGATTGTCTGCATCATTCCGCAGCTGCGGTTACAAGATTTTTGCGTATTCACGGGATATGGGGCTATCCTCAGCACGAAACATACGGTTAAGCATCATCTCCGATTGATTTCGTTACTTTTATTATACAGCATAACGATTGATTTTTCAAGAGATTTTCGAATATTTGTTCTATTTTATTGATAAAAAATATCGACAGCCTGTAAAAATCATGTCAAGCTGTCGATTGCTGTTAGGTTTCCTGTGCATTTTGCCCGGAAGCAGATTTTGGTTCGGGAAGCTCGGCGATACGCTTGATCACCTTGACGCCGTCAAAGCATTTTTTAAAGGTGATACGGCCCTCAAACTCGCGTTTGCATCTGAAACAGCGGAATTTTGCGCGGAAAGTTTTATTTTTGATTCTCCATTTAGAACGGCGGCGGGCTTTTCGTCCGCATTCATCACAGAGAAAATACATTTCCTTTTTATTGATATCCGGGTCGCGCATATCGTAGATATTGTAATTTTTGAAGGTCAGCCTCTTGTAAAAGGTCTCGTCACACACATCCACATAGCGCTCAAACAGCTCGGGACGGTATAGCTTTTGAAAGCACAGGGAGGTAAGCTCCGCGTCCGTGAGCGCACGGTGCAGGCTGTCGTCCCGAAAGCCGATTCCCAGTAATCCGGCGCAGGTGGAAAGCCCCATCTGGCGCGCACGGTCGTGATAATCGAGCGCCGCCTCGCAGTAGCCCTGCAGGTTGCAGTACGACGTCAAGAACGGGAGCTGCTCCTCACCGTAAAAATAACGGTAATTCTCCATCAGCACCAGAATATCACTTGTCCCCCAGCTCAGCAGCATACCGTCGCCGAGAAATTTTTTGAACTTCGAGAGGACATGGGAGAAGGTGTTGTGGCTTTCCTTGAGCTCCTCCATGTTGATATGGGTCAGCCGCGACACATGGCTGTTCAGCTTTTTGGAAATCTGCGGCGTGACCAGCTCGGAAAAGTTATCGATCATTCTCAGATTCTCGTCCAGCTTGACCGCGCCGAACTCGATGATTTCATTAAAGAAGCGGTGTTGGCGCTTGGAATACGCGCCGTTAAATTCAAAATCAATAACGATATAATTCATAACAGTCGGAAATCGGTGATTGTCGGTTGATTTTTATTTATTGCGGAACATCTTCTTCATGCGCTGTTCCTTACTGAGAATTTCCTTGCGCATACGGATATTCTCGGGCGTAATTTCGACAAGCTCGTCGTCAGCGATAAATTCAAGGCACTGTTCCAGAGAAAGAACACTCGGCGGAGTCAGCTTCAGCGCGTCGTCCGAGCCGGAGGCACGGGTATTGGTGATGTGCTTTTTCTTACAGACGTTGACGGTAATGTCCTCGTTCTTCGGACAAGCGCCGACGATCATGCCCTCGTATACGTCTACGCCGGGTCCGACGAAAAGTCTGCCGCGTTCCTGGGCGGCATACAGACCGTAGGTGACGGTTTCGCCTGTTTCATACGCAATCAGCGAGCCCTGGTGACGGGTGACGATATCGCCCTTGTACGGTTCATAAGCGTCAAAAACAGAATTCATAATACCGTTGCCGTTGGTATCGGTTAGGAATTCGGGGCGGTAGCCCATCAGTCCGCGCGACGGAATACGGAATTCGATATGTGTAGAGCCGCCCTCACGCGAACCCATGTTAACCAGCTCTGCCTTACGTGAGCCGAGCTTTTCCATGACTGCGCCGACGTAGCTTTCGGGAACCTCGACAATGAGCATTTCTACCGGCTCGTGCAATACGCCGTCAATCATCTTGGTGATGACCTGCGGACGGCTGACCTGAAATTCATAGCCCTCGCGGCGCATGGTTTCTATCAGGATAGACAGATGCAGCTCGCCGCGCCCGGATACCTTGAAGGTATCGGCGGAATCGGTTTCTTCCACACGCAGAGCGACGTTGGTTTCTACCTCTTTGAAAAGGCGGTCGCGGATATTGCGGGAGGTGACATACTTGCCCTCGCGACCCGCAAAGGGAGAGTTGTTGACGATAAAGTTCATCGACACGGTCGGCTCGTCAATCTTGACGAACGGCAGCGGCTCGATTTTCTCGGTATCGCAGATCGTCTCGCCGATGTTGATATCGGCAATACCCGACAGGCACACCAAATCGCCCATCTCCGCCTCGTCGCACTCCACGCGCTTGAGTCCTTCAAACTCGTAGAGCTTGGAAATACGGACGTTTGTCGTCGTGCCGTCCTGATGGCACAATACGGCAGGCTGACCGGTTTTGATATGTCCGCGCTCTACGCGTCCGATACCGATACGTCCGACATACTCGTCATATTCGATATTGGAGACTAACAGCTGCAGCGGCGCGTCGATTTCGCCCTTGGGGGCGGGAATTTCGCGGAGAATCGCCTCAAACAGCGGCTTCATATCCGGCTCCATGTGGTGGTAATCCAGTGAGGAAACGCCCTCGCGCGCGGACGCATAAACAACGGGGAACTCCAGCTGATCCTCGTCGGCGCCCAGCTCGATAAACAAATCGAGCACCTCGTCGATGACCTCGTCGGGACGCGCGCCGTCACGGTCGATTTTATTGACGACGACAAGCGGCTTTTTGCCGAGACCGAGCGCCTTTTTCAGGACAAAGCGGGTCTGGGGCATACAGCCCTCAAATGCGTCGACCAACAGCAGTACGCCGTCGACCATCATCAGAATACGCTCTACCTCGCCGCCGAAATCGGCATGGCCGGGCGTATCGACAATATTGATTTTTGTATCCTTATACACGACGGAAGTGTTTTTAGACAGAATCGTAATGCCGCGCTCACGCTCCAAATCGTTCGAATCCATGACGCGTTCGTTAACGACCTCGTTCGAACGGAAA
The DNA here is from genome assembly GCA_905235715.1 of uncultured Ruminococcus sp. Classification (GTDB taxonomy): domain Bacteria; phylum Bacillota; class Clostridia; order Oscillospirales; family Acutalibacteraceae; genus Ruminococcoides. The sequence goes on from CAJONB010000011.1 coordinate 11,445, forward strand.
ATACCCGACTGACGCAGAAGCTGGTCAACCAGCGTAGTCTTGCCGTGGTCTACGTGCGCGATAATCGCGATATTGCGCAGGTTCTCTCTCTCAGACATTCTTATCACCTGTTTTTTCATATTATTCCTAAAGAATTATACCACGTATGATACTTAAATACTATGTTCAATTTCACTGAAAAAAAGTGCGCTTTCCTGTATTTTCTTGAAAGATTCCGTCAGGATAATTCTAATATAATCTTTACTTTACAGCGCATAAGTTGTATAATAACATAAATATGGTTTATCGGAAGCTGTTTGAAAATAACCGGCGGAGCTCAGGTCACTACCTCTGCTCTGCGTTTCCTGATAGATAGTAAATTTTTGGAGGTACATTATGGGACTTACAATCGCAGAAAAAATCATTAAGAATCATCTTGTCACCGGCGAGATGGTCAAGGGCACGGATATCGGTATCCGCATCGACCAGACGCTGACACAGGACGCGACAGGCACAATGGCGTATCTGGAATTTGAAACAATGGGTATCGACCGCGTTCGCACCGAGCGTTCGGTCGCTTATATCGACCACAACACCCTGCAGACAGGCTTTGAGAACGCAGACGACCACCGCTTTATTCAGACGGTCTGTAAAAAGCACGGCATCTACTTCTCTCGCCCCGGCAACGGTATCTGTCATCAGGTACATCTGGAGCGCTTCGGTATTCCGGGCAAGACTCTGATCGGCTCCGATTCCCACACCCCCACGGGCGGCGGTATCGGTATGCTCGCTATCGGCGCGGGCGGTCTGGACGTCGCGGTCGCGATGGGCGGCGGCGAATACTACATCACCATGCCGAAAATCGTCAAGGTAGAGCTTACCGGCGAATTGCAGGAGAATGTCACCGCGAAGGATATCATCCTCGAGGTGCTTCGCAGAATGTCCGTCAAGGGCGGCGTCGGCAAAATCATCGAGTACGCGGGCGAGGGCATCAAGACCCTGTCCGTACCGCAGAGAGCGACCATCACCAACATGGGCGCGGAGTTAGGCGCGACAACATCCATCTTCCCGTCCGACGAAAACACCCTCGAGTTCCTCAAGGCACAGGGTCGCGAGCAGGATTACACCGAGCTGAAGGCTGACGCTGACGCGGAGTATGACGAGCATATCGTCATCAACCTCAGTGAGCTGGAGCCTCTGGCTGCTTGCCCTCACTCGCCCGACGCGGTCAAGCCGATTGCGGAGCTGGAGGGCATGGTCATCAATCAGGTATGTATCGGCTCCTGCACCAACTCGAGCTACACCGACCTGATGAAGGTCGCCCATATCTTAAAGGGCAAAACCGTCGCGGACGGCGTATCGCTCGCAATCGCGCCCGGCTCCAAGCAGGTGCTGAATATGCTCGCGGAGAACGGCGCGCTTGCGGATATTATCGGCTCGGGCGCGAGAATTCTTGAATCCGCCTGCGGTCCGTGCATCGGCATGGGTCAGTCCCCGAACAGCAAGGGCGTGTCGCTGCGTACCTTCAACCGCAACTTCTTAGGCAGAAGCGGAACCAAGGATGCTGACATTTATCTGGTATCTCCCGAGGTGGCGGCAGTTTCTGCGCTGACAGGCGTGATCACCGACCCGAGAAAGTACGCCGACGGCTACAAGGTCGAAATGCCCAAGCACTTCCTTATCAACGACAACATGATTATCGAGCCTGCGTCCGTTGAGGAAATGGACAAGATTGAAGTCCTCAGAGGTCCGAACATCAAGGAATTCCCCAAGACGACCGCGATGGCGGAGAATATCGAGGCGACCTGCTCCTTAAAGGTTGAGGACAATATCACCACCGACCATATTATGCCCGCAGGCGCGAAGATTCTGCCCCTGCGCTCCAATATCCCCGCGATTTCCGAATACTGCTTCACCGTATGCGACACCGAGTTCCCGAAGCGTGCGAAGGCGCTCGGCTCGTCCGTTATCGTCGGCGGCTCCAACTACGGTCAGGGCTCGTCGCGTGAGCACGCGGCGCTTGCTCCGCTGTACCTCGGCGTAAAGGCGGTACTGGTCAAGAGCTTCGCGAGAATCCACAGAGCGAACCTGATTAACGCAGGTATTCTTCCGCTGGAATTTGAGAATGAAAACGACTACGACAATATCGACCTCGGCGATCATCTCGCGATTGAGAATGTTCGCGGGCAGATTGCGGCGGGCGACACCATTGTCATCAAGAATAAATCAAAGAATACGACCATCAACGCAAAGTGCAGCCTGACCGAGCGTCAGAAGGCAATCATCCTCGCGGGCGGTCTGCTCAACTACACGATTTCGAAATAAGGAGTAACATTATGGCAAAGATTCAAATGTCAACGCCGCTTGTCGAAATGGACGGCGACGAAATGACCAGAGTAATATGGAAGATGCTCAAGGACAAGCTGATTCTCCCCTTTGTTGACCTCAAGACCGAGTATTACGACTTAGGGCTTGAGAAGCGCAACGAAACCAATGACCAAATCACAATCGACTCCGCAGAGGCAACGAAAAAATACGGCGTAGCGGTAAAATGCGCTACCATCACCCCGAATGCCGCGCGTATGGACGAGTATAATCTCAAAGAAATGTGGAAAAGCCCGAACGGTACGATTCGTGCGATTCTCGACGGTACGGTATTCCGCGCGCCGATCCTTGTCAAGGGTATCACCCCCTACATCCCGACATGGACAAAGCCTATCTGTATCGCGCGTCACGCTTACGGCGACGTGTACAAGAACACCGAGATGAAGGTGGAGAAAGGCTCCAAGGCGGAGCTGTGCGTTACCGGCAAGGACGGAAACGAAAAGCGCTCGACCATCTTTGATTTTGAAAAGAGCGACGGTATCATTCAAGGTATCCACAACTTAGACTCCAGCATTTCTTCCTTTGCGAGAGCCTGCTTTAATTACGCGCTCGACCAAAAGCTGGATATCTGGTTTGCGACAAAGGACACCATCAGCAAAACCTACGACCACAACTTCAAGGATATTTTCCAGGAGATTTTCGATAAGGAATACAAGGAAAAATTCGAGGCGGCGGGAATCAGCTACTTCTACACCCTGATCGACGACGCTGTCGCTCGCGTCATCCGCTCCAACGGCGGCTATATCTGGGCGTGCAAAAACTATGACGGCGACGTCATGAGCGATATGATCGCGACCGCGTTCGGCTCGCTCGCGATGATGACCTCCGTGCTCGTATCCCCCGACGGCGTATATGAATATGAAGCAGCTCACGGCACGGTTCAGCGCCACTATTACAAGTATCTCAAGGGCGAGGAAACCTCCACCAACTCCGTCGCGACCATCTTCGCATGGTCGGGCGCGCTGAGAAAGCGCGGCGAGCTGGACGGCAACAAGGAGCTGACGGAATTTGCCGGTAAGCTGGAAAAAGCAACCATTGACACGATTGAGGGCGGTATCATGACCGGCGACCTCTATCTGCTCAGCACCCTTGAGAACAAAAAGAAAGTCAACACAGAGGAGTTCCTCGACGCAATTCACGATAGACTGGCGGCTCTTGCGTAAGGAACACGGGTAAACATCATGTCTAAAGAAATTTCGATGCAGGTCATCAAGCGTCTGCCCCGTTACTACCGCTTTCTCACTGAGCTGGAGAATAACGGCGTCGACAAAATATCCTCCACAAAGCTGGCGGAAACCATGAACGCCACTGCATCGCAGGTAAGGCAGGATCTGAATTGCTTCGGCGGCTTCGGTCAGCAGGGATACGGCTATCCCGTCGCGAATCTGCGCGAGGAAATCGGCAGGATTCTCGGGCTGGACGTCCGTCACCGTGCCATACTGCTCGGCGCGGGCAATCTCGGCAGAGCGATTGCGACGCACCTGAACTTTGAATCCCTCGGTTTTCAGCTGACGGCGATTTTTGAAAAGGATCAAAAGCTCATCGGTCAGATGCTCAGAGGCATCAAGGTGATGTCCGACGCGCAGATTGAGGAATATATCCAAAGCAGCGACGTCGACACTGCCTTTCTGACCCTGCCGAAGGATTCGGTCGAGCCGCTGATCGACAAGCTCTATGCGCTGGGAATCCGCAACTACTGGAATTTCAGTCACTTTGATATTGCGCGCAAGTACAGCGATACCGTAGTGGAAAACGTCCATCTCAGCGACAGCCTGATGACGCTTTGCTATCGAATCAACGAAAATAAAAAACCCGAATAAACCGGCAGCCACAGCGGTTCTTCCGCTATGGCTGCTTTTTCTTTATTTTTTCCTTTTTCTGCAAGATTCAAAAAAATTCTTGCAATTACGCGCCTTTTTCTTTATAATATTAGAAACAAACTTATGAAAAAGGAGGATTGCATGAAGAAGGTTGCAATTATCACCGACAGCAACAGCGGTATCACGCAGGAAGAAGCGCAGGCGCTGGGAATCCACGTCGTGCCGATGCCGTTCTATATCGACGACCACCTCTACTTTGAGGGCGTGTCACTCTCGCAGGAGGAATTCTACGGGAAGCTGGAGGAGGATTGCGAAATTCACACCTCTCAGCCCTCCCCTGCCGACGTACTGTATCTCTGGGACGAATGTCTGAAGGAGTATGAAAGCGTTTTATACATCCCAATGTCAAGTGGGCTCAGTAGCTCTTATGAAACGGCGAACATCCTTGCGGAGGACTATGAAGGCAAGGTCTATGTCGTGAACAATCAGCGTATTTCAGTTACGCTGCGGCAATCCGTTCTGGACGCTATCGCATTGGCACAAGCGGGAAATATCTCTGCGAAAATCAAAGAAATTCTGGAACAGGTGAAGTTTGAGAGCAGTATCTATATCACAGTCGACACGCTGAAATATCTGAAAAAGGGCGGCCGTATCACACCCGCGGCTGCGGCAATCGGTACGCTGCTCGGGCTAAAGCCCGTGCTGCAAATCAACGGAGAAAAGCTTGATGCTTACGCCAAAGTTCGCGGCAAGAAGGCGGCGAAGGATGCTATGATTGACGCGATGAAAAAGGATTTTGGAGAAAAGTACAAGGGCGTTGACATGAGTCAAATCCACCTTGAAGCGTCATATTCGGGCAATCCCGAAGAAGCGCAGGGATGGAAGGATAAGTTGGAGCAGGAATTCCCCGGCATGGAGATTTACATGGCTCCCCTATCCCTCAGCGTTTCCTGTCATATCGGCAAGGGTGCGCTGGCGATTGCCTGCTCTAAGGCGATTGAATTTAAATAGAATAATATATGGCATAAAAACGGGGCTGTCGCTGATGCGGCAGCCCTGTAAGCTTATCCAAAAAAGATTTATGTGAATAATAATATTGCAAAATAAATTTTGCTTATTTTATATCCCTCATTCAGCCTCAGTAGGAGCTTCGGTCGGAGCGCTTGTGGGAGCAATGGACGGCGCTTCCGTCGGCGCCTCGGTAGGCTTCGGCGTCACCTTATAGGTCAGACTCACACCCGTGGGGTTGTAGGAGCTGATCAGCTTTCCGTTCTTGTCACAGGCACGGACGGTGAAGGTATACTTCACGCCGTCAGCGCAATTCGCAAACACATAGGATGTACCGGTGATTGCCTTACCGGTTGCCACGCGCTTCCAATTACCGTTTGTCTTATAATAAACGGCATAAGAGGACGCGCCCTTGACAGCGTTCCAGCTGACCTTGATGTTTCCGTTATCGTCCTTCTTCACGGCTTTGAGCTTCTCGGGATAGGTATAATAAGGAAGCTTTGCGCCGGGTAAAAATTCAGACATAAAAGCATTGTTATCGTCTACACAGCGAACAGTATAGCGGTAAACGGTATTGTTCGTACAATTCCTCTGATAGCAATAGTTCTTAGTGGTAACGCCGAGCTTTTTCCAGCCCTTGTCAATACCGACACGGCTGTAAAAGACCATATATCTCTTAGCGTTCTTCACAGCGTTCCAGCTGATTTTTACGGTGCCCTGCTGTGTATAAGCAGACGCCGCAATATTATCGGGAGCGCTCAGCTGTGTCGCGTAGGTAATATACTCCGCAGACATACACTTTGGTGAACAGCCGCTGATGATTTTCTTATACGAATTCAGACAGCGTACCGTAAACTGATAGGTCGTATGCGCGTTACCGGCGGTAAAATCGTAGGATGTACCCTTGACAATCGCGACCGTATGCCATGAGGTATCGGTATTACCCTTCGCATACAGGCGATAATAGCCGACGGACTTGACCGGTTCCCATGATACGCTAATCTTATCTATGCCCGACTTGACAGAAATCAACTCAGGCGGCGCAACATTATACTTCGTGGTAATGCCCTTTGTATCAAACTTGCTGATAAGCTCGTCATAGCAGTCGATCGCACGGACGGTAAAGGTGTATTCCGTACCGTAATCCAAATCCGCGATAAACTGATAATAAGTATTTGTCGTATCACCAAGGGGTTTCCATGATTTCTGGGCGCCGCCCTTGTAGTAGACGCGATAGCCTGAAGCGTCATCTACAGGATACCAGTAAACAGTGATACCGGGTGCGGAGGATTTAACACTCTTCAATTTCGGCGTATCGGCATACATACCGGTTTTCGCGCTGCCGGTACCCTTGAGGTTGTTACCGGGTACATGGACCTTATAGGTAAAGGTCGCCGCCATCTCCGACTTGGTATAGTATGCGTCCCAGCGAACGCCGTTATTATAATCCCAGTTTGCATCGCAGAAGTAATAGCCGCTGCCCGTCACCTTCGTGATGAAAATGCTGTGTGTGTTGCCTCTGATACGAACGATATCGCCCGCACTCAGCTCGCCCATCGTGTAATCCGCCATATTGACAAAGCCCTCGGCGTAGTATTTGATGCCGAAAATATCGTAGAACATCTGGCAGGCAAAGCCGTAGCACTCCCACGCAAATTCGTAGCCGTCTTCATAATAAGCGCCGCAATATCCGTAGGGATAATATTTGTCTTTCAGCTGTGCCAAACGGTTTGCGAAGGTTGCCTCGCTCGGAATCGTGTAACCTGTTTCGGCAAGCTCGGATGAAGCGCCTGTTTCGGCAGCCGTATCGACCGAAGCGGCGTCAGCCGTTACCGGCACTATTGTAAATACACTCAGCAGCATAATTACCGTCAATAGTATAGAGAGGTTTCTTTTTAGCATTAACGTCACCTTGATTTTAAATAAATTTATCACTTTACACGTTTGGTTACAAATCTGTCATTTTTCAACCTCATTATACAAAAAACGACATAAAATTACAATAGGAAAAGTGTATAAACTTCCGCATGCATACAGTGCGTTTTGGTAAGGATGACACAAGCTTTTTGAACAGTTTGTTAAATTTATCGGAAGAAGTCAAAAAACAGCTTTTTTCCATACCCCCGACGCAAAAAGAAAAGCCGCCCGAAACGGGCGGCATAGATAAGTTGTGTATAAATCAGATTTCTTCGCATACTGCGGAAAGCTCCGCGGGAAGCGCATCCTCGCCGGAAGAAATCAGCAGGGTGATTTTTGCCTCGGATTCCTTCTCAAGCTCGTTGAGCTTGGCAACAAAGGCTTCAAGACCGGCGACGCCCTCAGTGCAAATTTTGAAGGTGGCGTCGACGAAGATATCCGTCACGTCGTAGTTGCCCGCGCAGATACCGCTGATAAAGCCATAGAGCATATCATATCCCTTAACGCCGTACAGCTCAGTATCAATCAGACGCGCCTTGTGGGTTACGTCATAGGTAAGCTTGGTGCCCTTGTCGATAACAACAACGTTACCGCTGGAACGGGCGACAGCCTCATTCGCGAGCTGAATCAGCTTCTTTGTCTTGCCGGAGCCTTTTTTGCCAATAATTAATGTTACCATTTTCATATTCCTCCTGATAGGTAGTAATAACGATTAATTTTCGAAATAAGAATTATAATCAGTGTTAACGCGGAAATCCGCGATTTTTACTGTAAACGTGCCTCGAGCGCAGCCTTCTGATCTTCGTAGCCGGGCTTTCCGAGCAGCGCGAACATATTCTTCTTGTAGCTCTCAACGCCGGGCTGGTTAAAGGGATTTACGCCGAGCAGATAGCCGGAAATCGCGCATGCCTTCTCGAAGAAGTAAATCAGGTAGCCGAGGTTGAACTCGTCCATATCGTCAACATTCAAAACGACATTCGGTACGCCGCCGTCGTTATGGGCGAGAACGGTGCCCTCAAACGCCTTGTGGTTGACAAACTGCATGGTTTTGCCGGAAAGGAAGTTCAAGCCGTCGACGTTCTCGGGGTCGGTGCCGAGGGTAATCTCGCGCTGAACCTTATCAAAGAGAACGACTGTTTCAAAGAGATTGCGCCTGCCGTCCTGAATATACTGACCCATTGAGTGCAGGTCGGTGGAGAAAATGACGGAAGCCGGGAAAATGCCCTTCTGATCCTTGCCCTCAGACTCGCCGTAGAGCTGCTTGAACCATTCATTCATCAGGGTGAACGCAGGCTCATAGCTGACGAGGATTTCGGTCGTCTTGCCCTTACGATAGAGGAGGTTGCGGATAGCGGCGTATTTATAGCAATCGTTGGTGTTGAGGTCGGGATTATCGAACTCGTCCTGAGCGGTCTTTGCGCCCTGCATCAGCGCGTCGATATCCGCGCCGGAAACAGCTATCGGCAGAAGACCGACCGCAGTGAGAACGGAGTAGCGGCCGCCGACGTCATCCGGAACAACAAAGGTTTCGTAGCCCTCGCGGTCGGCGAGTTGCTTCAAGGTGCCTCTCGCCTTGTCGGTTGTGCAGAAGATGCGCTCCTTTGCGCCTTCCTTACCATACTTTTTCTCGAGCAGCTCGCGGAATACGCGGAACGCAATCGCAGGCTCGGTCGTGGTGCCGGACTTGGAAATCATGTTGATGGAAACATCCTTGCCCTCGCAGATTTCGAGCAGCTCGGCAAGCGCGTTGGAGCTGATGGAGTTACCGGTATAATAAATCTGAGGGGTATCCTTACAAAGTGCGTTATAGTTCGGGGACTTGATGAACTCAATCGCCGCGCGGGCGCCGAGGTAGGAGCCGCCGATACCGATAACGACAAATATATCGGAATTGGACTGGATTTTCTTCGCCGCTGCCTTAATGCGGGAGAATTCCTCTTTGTCATAATCTGTGGGCAGAGTCAGCCAGCCGATGAAATCGTTGCCGAGACCCGTACCCGAATGCAGCGCCTCATGAGCCGCCTTGACCGCGGGGGCAATACCGACGTATTCGTCCGCGCCCAAAAAGCCCTGAAGATGCTTGTCACTGAGTTTAGTAGGCATAATATCCTCCTTATAATTCCCGAGAAGAAGTAAAGACACTTCTACTCATATTAGTACTTGCATTATACTATATTTTCGGCTTATTTGCAACATGATTTGTCAGATTTTTGTTAACAAAATCAAAATTTTGTAATCGGAGGGGTATTGTCATACAAGATATTGAGAAGATGTATCACGCTTTGCTCAGACGAATCGGGTTATCCGTTCGGTTAATTTTTGTAGGAAGGGACTTATACTAATCTCAATTAAGCTGCGGGACGATGTGGGCATCGTCCCCTACGAATATATGAAACGAAAGACGGCATACGTAGGGGCGTTTGCCTACATCCGCCCGCCTTCTGACCTTCCCCGCCCTTTTCTTACGGCCGGATCAGCGCGTGCCACAGTAGTGCGAGAACGGACATGAAGGATTTTTTCTCGACGGCTTCGGCGGTCACAATATCGAATGCAGCCAGCTCCTCCCCGTTCAGGGTAAAGGAAATCGTACCGACCTTATCGCCCTTTCCGACAGGCGCGGTGATACTCTCCTCCATCGTGACGGAGCGTTTCAGCTTATCCTTCTCGCCCTTCGGGAGCGTTAAAGACGCGATATCGTCGCAGGTGACCGCAACCTCGTCCTCCATGCCGCCCTCTACCGTTACAGGGTAAAGCTCGTCGGTCAGGCTGAGATTCGCGGTCTCAAAATTCGCAAAGCCGTAGTCGAGCAGGGTTGCCGCGTCCTTGAA
>CAJONB010000012.1:0-3651 GCA_905235715.1 uncultured Ruminococcus sp.
ACGCGGGGCGTGTCGGGGACCCCGAAAACTGACAGGCGCCAGCCTGCCTGCGTCCTTCGCCTCGTCTTGCGAAAATCATCCTCGTTAATCTAAGTCCACTTTTTAATTGAGATTAGTATCAAACGGTTTTAATGCATACGCAGGGGACGGTATTTCCATCCGCCCCCGCAAATCCAACTGTCAATTATTTTTTCTTCTTCACGTTCGCCTTGAAATTCGGGTCAAGGCGCATACCCGCGCCGTCAACAACACAGTCGAGCGGACGCTCGGCGATCCTGACGGGCATCCCTGTTTGCTCCGCGACGAGCTTGTCCATGCCGCGCAGTAATGCGCCGCCGCCGGTCAGCATAATGCCGTTGTCGATAATATCGGCGGACAGCTCGGGCGGGGATTTCTCCAGCGTGTCGAGAATCGCGTCGATAATCGTCATCAGCGGATCCTTGAGCGCTTCGCGCACCTCCGCGGCGGTGATACGGATATTCTTCGGCAGACCGTCGACGAGGTTTCTGCCCTTGACCATGACCGCGCCCTCGTTATCATAGGGGTAAGCGGAGCCGATATCTATTTTGATATCCTCGGCGGTACGTTCGCCGATAAGGAGGTTGTATTTTTTCTTGATATAGGTGATGATCGCTTCGTCAAATTTGTCGCCCGCGACCCTCACGGAGCAGGACGCGACAATATCGCCCAGCGATACGATACCGACCTCGCTGGTGCCGCCGCCGATATCGACGACCATATTACCCATCGGCGAATCCACGGGAAGTCCCGCGCCGATTGCCGCCGCCATCGGCTCCTCAATCAGCTCGACATCCTTGCCGCCTGCCTGACGCGCCGCGTCCTCGACCGCGTTGCGCTCGACCTCGGTAACACCCGAGGGAATACAAATAATGATGCGCGGACGGCTGAACGTCCCGCTCTTGACCACGCTCTTGATAAAATATTTCAGCATGGTGGCGGTAATCTCAAAGTCGGCGATAACGCCGTCCTTCAGCGGACGGATTGCAACGATCGAGCCGGGTGTGCGGCCGATCATCTCCTTCGCCTCTCTGCCGACGGCGAGCACCATGTCGCGCTTGACGTCGACCGCGACAACGGACGGCTCGCGCATCACGACGCCCTTGCCCTTCATATATACCAGCGTATTTGCGGTACCTAAATCAATACCGATATCTTTTGAAAACATCGCTTGCCCCTTTCTGTTCAATAGAACGCGGAAGTTTTATTCACCTTTTATTCTAGGTAAAATCCTGTAAAATATGTTAAGAGAGTTTGAATAATCTGTCATTGCAAAGGAAAAATGTTTTTGCTCCCCGAAATGACAAAATTCCTAATTCCTCCCGGTTGAACCGAAGCCCCCCGCGCCGCGGCAGGTATCGCCAAGCTCGTCGACGACCTCGATTTCGGGCAGGATGACGGGCGCAATCACCATCTGGGCAATCCGCTCGTCGGGTTGAATCGTGAATGCGCTCTGCGTCGCGTTTAAAAGACCCACGCAGACCTCGCCGCGGTAGTCGGAATCAATCACGCCGACGCAGTTTGCGGGCGCGATACCGTGCTTGATCGCAAGTCCCGAGCGCGCGTACAGATACGCGACATAATCAGAGCTTTCCAGCTCGATTGCAAGCCCCGTCGGAATCAGCTTGATTTCGTGCGGCTCAATCGTGACGGGCGCGTCGATACAGGCGTACAAGTCCATCCCCGCCGAGCCGTCGGTGGCGCGAAAAGGAATTTTCGCATTTTCTCTCAGTTTTTTTATTTTTAGTTTGTTCATAGGCATTTCCTGCAAAAATAATCAGTTTCCTGCAAAATTTCTTTGAAAATCTCTATTGAATTTTTAACCGTATCGCGGGTGTTTTTTTCTTAATTTTTTCAAAGAAAAATGCTTTTTTCCTTAAAATAATTCCTTAAAAGATTGTGAAATTTTTAACGCCCCTGTGATACAATCCGTGGGTAATTCGCTCGAAACCATGATTTTCCCTTAATTTTTCAAGGATTTTTTCCTTGTTATCCACAGAGTTTTCCACAGAAAAGCGAATCATGTGAAAAATCCCGTCCGTTTGCTTATAATCCTTTTGCGGCATTAAAACCGGCACGCAGTTGAAAATTTCGGTATGGTATTTTTTGGTAATTACGCGGAATTTTTCTTTTCTTCTGTCCTGCAAAAATTGTTCGTTTTTGCAGGATAACTTTTTGCCCGCGGGAGCGTTGCGGGTAATCATCAGCGGAAAATAACCGTAGCCGATGATGCCGGCGGGGATGACCTTTTTGAGCTGTTCAATCTGTTTCAGCTCCAGCTCGACGGATACCTCCGCGTCGACGATACCGTAGTCCTTTGCCCATTGAAGCGAATAACTATTGGCGAGATTCAGACCGAAGCCCGCGTGGACGGTATAGCCCAGCGCCTTGCCCATATAAACGGCGGCGATATTATGCGCGAGCAGGTCGGTCACGCCGTGCTTTTTCAGTATTTCCAAGGCGGCGTAAGCCTGCTTTTCGGTGCCGAACATCACGCGCGGCGCTTCCACACCGAGCGGATATCCCTCGGCAATCAAAGAATCCAAGCGGCTGTCGGGCGTCTGCAAATCGTCCGTAAACAGTCCGTCAAGTGCGATAAAAATGTGCCGGTATGTCTTTAATCCGGCGGGTAACTCTAAATTTTCCGAGCAGGCGCGCGGCTGTGTGTCCGACTTGTGACCGTCCGAAAGGACGCGCTCTGTATCAAATTCGTGAATTTCGTAGTTGTGTATTTTTGCGCGCGCCGTATTCAGCGCCTCGATTGCCTCGCGCCTCAGCGCGTTCAGCGACGCGGCGGACACGGCGGCGGTTTGGTCAAGGTCTGCCGTGACCTCCTCAACGCGGTAGGGCGTGCCGCCTGTTTTGCTCAGGCTTTGGCGGGCGCGTTCCCCGGTCAGCGGGAGATTAACCGCTTTCTCGGCGGGTTCTTCGCTGTTGACGGTTGCTTCATGCACGCCGTCGGTGACGGTCAGCGTTACCGGCTCGCCTGTTTTTACTATCAAGTGAAAACGAACCGGCACGCGCTGTACCTCGTCCTTATAGGCTGCGCGGATTTCTTTTAATAATTTGTTGTCAGCGGACACAACGTCGTCGCGGCGGCGGTAGCCAAACATATCCGCGCCGGTTTTTCCGCTGAGATAGCCGTCGGTGAAGCCGGTGCGGGAGAACACGGAGCGCAGCTGTTCCTGCGTTTCGGGGCTGACAAAGCCGTTATCCCGCGCTTCCTTTGCGGCGGCGGTGGCGGCGGCGACATATTCGGGCCGCTTCATGCGCCCTTCTATTTTCGCGCTCGCGACGCCGATACTTTCCAGCTCTCTGAGATAGCCCAGACTGCCGTTATCCTTGAGGCTCAGGGCGTGGTCATTATCGCCGAACTGCATCGGCAGACGGCACGGCTGGGCGCACATCCCGCGGTTGGCGGAGCGACCGCCGAGCATCGCCGAAAAATAGCACTGTCCCGACACGCACATACACAGCGCGCCGTGGACGAATACCTCCAGCTCGATCTCGGGGCAAAATTCGCGGATTTCTCTGATTTCGCCGAGCGACAGCTCACGCGACACCACAACCCGCTTGAAGCCCATTTCATACAGCGCCCTTGCGCCGTATGGCGTATGCACGCTCATCTGGGTA
>CAJONB010000012.1:3669-25272 GCA_905235715.1 uncultured Ruminococcus sp.
ACCGCCCGCCGTATCAGCGAGGCAAGCCCGGTATCCTGAATAATGATTGCGTCGATATCCGCTTTTGCGGCGCTTTTCGCGAGGTTCAGCGCGTCCTGCATCTCATCGTCAAAAATCAGGGTATTCAGCGCGAGATACGCCTTTACTCCGCGTTCGTGACAATAGCGGACACAGTCGCGCAGCTCCTGCCCGTCAAAATTATGCGCGCCCGCGCGTGCGGAAAACTGCTTTGCGCCGATATAGACCGCGTCTGCGCCGCAGCGCACGCCGGCAACAACGCTGTCAAAGCCGCCTGCGGGAGATAAAATCTCTATCCTATTCATCTATATCGAAGAAGGAATACTGTCTTTGCTGGGTATAGCCCTTCTGCCCGTCCTTCTTCTGCGCGTATTTTTGCTGATACGGATTGACGTGGCTGTGCTCGTGACGGTTTTTCTTGTCCTTCGCGGGCTTGACGGCAGGCTCCTCCTGCTCGCCGAAAAACAAATCGTCGGCGGAGGTAATCTCCTCCTCTGCGGGCTGTTCTTCAACGGCGGGCGCTTGTTCCTGCGCGTTTTGCAGCGCTTCGAGCTGTGCCTTGAGGTCGCGGAGCTCCGCTTTCAAAGCGTCCTTTTCCTGCGTGTCCGCTTCCTTTGTATCAGCCGCCTTCAGCGCGGCAAGCTCGCGCTTTAACTGATTATTTTCCGCGTTCAGGGCGGTGTTTTCATCGCTGAGCGCGGACACCTGAGTGATATAATCCTTGATTTGCTCTTTGATTTCGGTAATCGCGCGCTTATCCTGCTCGTTATCGTCCGCATAATCCAGCGCGGTCAGTACCGCCGCGCGTTCGCGGGTGATATTCTGGCTGATGGTCAGGGAGGTAATGCGCGCGTCAATCTTCGCGGCAATATCAATCACATACTTTTCATCTTCGTCGGTGAGAATGGTAAAGCGCTGGCCCGCGACAAAAACAGAAACTCTTTTTTTATCCATATCTATCCCTCAATCTGTCGTAATCGGATATTCCTTGTAGTTTTTCTCGCTGATGACCTTTTCGCTGCACGGCGCGGTCATCAGCACGGTTGTATCTTCATCAACGCTTTTGATATACAGCGAGTTGCCGTAGCAGAAGGTGTCGTCCTCACTGTTCAAAAGCGTTATGTAAAGACCGGTAAAGTAGGCGGCGGCGTCCCCATCGTAGCCGCCCGCATGAACGGCGATCGCTGCCGCCAGCCGCAGAAAGCTCAGACGGTAGGCGCTGCTTTCCAGCTCCTTTGACTGACAGCCGCAGCCGAGGTTCATCACCTTGCCGCTTCCGTCCTCCACCGCCGCGGTGAGGGTAACGCCGTTATCGTGATAGCTATAGGAGCTGTACTGCACGCCGTTATCATCCACCAGTCCCGTGGAGAGCGTCGTCCAGTCGGCGCTGTTCATGCTCAGCTTCAGCGCTTCGAGGTCGTCCGTCATCTCCCTGCTGATTCTGCCGAGAGAGAAGGTATACCGCGCTCCAAAGCTATTGCTTGATTTTTCAACCGTATTCTGTACGGGTACGGGATTTTCCTTTTCCTGTTCCGCAGAATTTTTACAGCCGCAGAGCAGCAGCGCCGTTATCATCAGCACCGCTGTAAAGCGGACAATGAATTTATTCCTGTTCATCCGTGCTTTCGGCTTCGGCGGGAGCTTCGGCTGCTTCGGCTTCCCCGCTTTCCTCCTCCTCATGCGGAACGTTCGCGACGGTGACGACCTTGTTGTCGCCCTTGATTTTCATAACGGTCACGCCCTTGGACGGTCGCGCGCACAGGCGGACGGTCGAGGCGAGAATACGGATGATAACGCCGGACTCGGAAATCAGAATCAGGTCGTCGTCGGGCGATACGACCGTGAGTGCGGCGACGTCGCCGTACTTATTGACGTGGTAGTTGGTCAGACCCTTGCCGCCTCTGCTTTGCAGGCGGTAATCGGTCGGCGCGGACAGTCTGCCGTAGCCTGTCTCGGACACGGTGAGAATCAGCTTGTCCTCTTCGATAATGCTCATGCCGACGATTTCGTCGCCCTCCTTGAGCTTCATCGCCTTGACGCCGCGCGCAAGACGGCCCATCGGACGGACGTCGGTTTCCTTAAAGCGAATCGCCATACCCTTTTTGGTCGCGATAATCACCTCGTCGTTGCCGCTTGTCATCCTGACCCACGCAAGCTCGTCGCCCTCGTTGATGTCGAGCGCAATCAGACCGCCCTTGCGGGAGGTATTGTAGGCGTTCAGCTCGATACGCTTGATAATACCCTTGCGGGTGACCATAATCAAATATTTATCCTCGTCAAAGGCGGGTACCTTGATGACGGAGGTGACCTTTTCGTTCTTCTCGCCGTCGAGGGCAAGGAGGTTCGCGATATGGACGCCCTTGCTCTGGCGGGTGCTCTCGGGAATCTCGTAGCACTTCAGGCGGAAAACACGTCCCGCGCTGGTGAAGAAGAGGTTATAGTCGTGAGAATTCGAGATAAACATCTCGGTCGCGACGTCCTCGTCGCGGCGCGTCATACCCGAGATTCCTCTGCCGCCGCGCTTCTGGAGCTTGTAGGTGTCGTGCGGCATACGCTTGATATAGCCGAATTTCGTCATGGTAACGACGCAGTCCTCCTGCGGAATCAGATCCTCGATATCCACCTCGCCCGATACCGCACAGATTTCGGTGCGTCTGGGGTCGGCGTACTTGTTGCGGATTTCCAGCGCTTCTTCCTTAACGATGGAAAGACGCTTGGACTCGCTCTCGAGAATCTCGTTATACTCTTTGATTTTTTCGGCGAGGGCGGCAATTTCGTCCTCAATCTTGTTGCGCTCCATGTTGGTCAACTGACCCAGACGCATGGACACGATTGCCTGCGCCTGCGCGTCGTCCAGTCCGAAGCGCTCGCACAAAGCAAGCTTTGCCGCCGCCTGATCCTTGGACTTTCTGATCAGCTCGATTACCTCGTCGATAAAGTCGATCGCAATCTTCAAGCCCTCTAAGATGTGCATTCTTTCCTTTGCCTTTTTGAGGTCAAAGATGGTGCGGCGCTCGATTACCTGCGCCTGATGCTCGATATAGCACTGCAGCATCTCTTTCAGGGTCAGGATCTTCGGCTCGCCGTTTACGATGGACAGCATGATTGCGCCGAAGGTCGTTTGCAGCTGCGTCATCATAAACAAATGATTCAGCACGACCTGCGCGCTCGCCTCGCGTTTGATATCAATTTCGATATGCATACCGTTGCGGTCGGAGTGATCCTCGATATTCGAGATACCCTCGAGGCGCTTATCCTTGACGAGATTCGCGATATTTTCAATCAGGCGCGCCTTGTTCACACCGTAAGGAATCTCGGAAACAACAATCTTAAAACGGCCGTTCTTGGTCTCGACGATCTCGGTCTTTGCGCGGACGACGATTTTACCGCGGCCTGTCGCGTAAGCGGCGCGGATTCCCGAACGTCCCATAATGATACCGCCTGTCGGAAAATCGGGGCCGGGCATACATTCCATAATATCGGCGATCTCCGCGTCGGGGTTGTCAATCAGCAGGCACATAGCGTCGATGGTCTCGCCGAGGTTATGCGGCGGGATGTTGGTCGCCATACCGACCGCGATACCGTTGCTGCCGTTGACGAGCAGATTCGGGAAGCGTGACGGCAGAACCGTCGGCTCCTCCAGCACGTCGTCGAACGTCGGCGCAAAATCGACGGTTTCCTTGTCGATATCCGCGAGCATTTCCGCGGCAATTTTGCTCATACGGCTCTCGGTGTAACGGTAAGCCGCAGGCGGGTCGCCGTCGACGGAACCGAAGTTGCCGTGGCCGTCAATCAGCATATAACGCATAGAGAAATCCTGCGCCAGTCTTACCATCGCGTCATAGACGGAGGCGTCGCCGTGGGGGTGATATTTACCCAGCACTTCACCGACGGTGTAAGCGCACTTACGGTGCGGCTTTGAGGCGGTGATGCCGTTCTCATACATATTATAGAGAATACGTCTGTGGACGGGCTTGAGTCCGTCGCGGACGTCGGGCAGCGCGCGCGCGACGATAACGCTCATCGAGTAATCGAGGAACGACTTGCGCATTTCGCGGTTGATATCGACGTCGATGATTTTGCCGGAGCTGTACTCGGTATGATTCATCATATCCTCGTATTCCGCCTCAAAATCCTCTCCGTTTTCAATATTTTCATTGATGTTCTTGTTCTCGTTATCCAAATTCTACACCTCATTCTCAGTGGTCAAAGGCTCCCTTTGGTAAAGGGAGCTGTCGCCGGAGGCGACTGAGGAATTGCAGTACCGGGTACGGGCAAACCCGCCGTTCATCCCCGATTCCTGATTCCCGGTAAATATTAAACGTCCAAATTCTGCACGTACTTCGCGTTGGTTTCGATAAACTCACGCCGCGGCTCGACCTGATCGCCCATCAGAATGGAGAAGGTTTCGTCCGCCTCCTGCGCGTCGCTCAGCTCAACTCTCAGCATGGTTCTGGTTTCGGGGTTCATGGTAGTTTCCCATAGCTGCTCGGGATCCATTTCGCCGAGACCCTTGTAGCGCTGGATAGTCGTCTTGCCCTCGATGGACGCGAGAATCTCGTCGCGCTCCTGGTCGGTATAGGCATAGCGGTGGTTATCCTTGCCTTTGGAAATCCGGTACAGCGGCGGCTGTGCGATATAAACGTGACCCTCCTCAATCAGCGGGCGCATATAGCGGAAGAAGAACGTCAGCAGCAGCGTGCGGATATGCGAGCCGTCGACGTCCGCATCCGCCATGATGATGATTTTGTCATAGCGGAGCTTTTCGGTATCGAACTCGTCGCCGATTCCCGCGCCGAGTGCGGTGATGACCGGCATCAGCTTGTCGTTGCCGTAGACCTTGTCGAGCCTTGCCTTTTCCACGTTCAGCATCTTGCCCCAAAGCGGGAGGATCGCCTGAAATTTTCTGTCGCGCCCCTGCTTTGCCGAGCCGCCCGCGGAGTCGCCCTCTACGATATAAATTTCGGTTTCGCTTCTGTCCTTGCTCTGACAGTCGGCAAGCTTGCCGGGGAGCGACGCGGATTCCAGACCCGTCTTTCTGCGGACATTCTCGCGCGCCTTTGTCGCGGCTTCACGCGCCTTTGCGGAGGCGAGCGCCTTTTCGAGAATTGCCGACGCGGAGGCGGGGTTCTCCTCCAAAAATTCGCTGAGCTTGTCCGTAATCAGCTTCGATACCATCGAGCGGACGATGGTGTTGCCGAGCTTTGCCTTTGTCTGACCCTCGAACTGCGCCTCGGTAATCTTGACCGAGATAATCGCCGTCAGACCTTCTTTATAATCCTCAAATTCCAGCTTGAGGTCCTTGTCTTTTTCCTTGATTTTATTGAATTTTGTCGCGTAGTTATTCATCACGCGCGGCAGCGCTCTGCGGAAGCCTTCCTCATGCGTACCGCCGTCGGTGGTGTGGATATTGTTGGCGAAGGAACGGATATCCGCGTTATAGCTGTCGTTATACTGCATCGCGATCTCGACCTCGCAGGTATTTTCCATGTTCGCCGTTCTCAGGTAAATTACCTCGTCATGAATCGGGGTATAGCCCTTTTTCTTATGTATGTAATTGACAAATTCACGGATACCGCCCTCATAAAAGAAGGTCTTATCTTTTATGCGGTCGGGATCCCTTTCGTCCTTTAATTCAATATTAACGCCCGCGTTGAGGAACGCCTGCTCTCTCAGGCGGCGTGCCAGTGTATCGTAATCGTAAACGTCGGTGTCCTTGAAGACCTCTTTATCCGCCTTGAAGCGAACCTCGGTACCTCTGTCCTTCGTCTTTCCGATTTTCTCCAGCTCGGTGACGATTTTTCCTCTCTCGTAGCGCTGATAGTAGATATCCTCGCCGTCACAGACGCGCACCTCGAGCCATTCGGACAGCGCGTTAACGACCGACGCGCCGACGCCGTGCAGACCGCCGGATACCTTGTATCCGCCGCCGCCGAACTTACCGCCCGCGTGCAGTACGGTAAAGACGACCGTTACCGCGGGCAGACCCATCTTGGAATTGATGCCGACAGGAATACCGCGGCCGTCATCCTTGACGCGGATGATCTCGCCGGGCAGGATGCTGACGTCGATTTTGCTGCAATAACCCGCCAGCGCCTCGTCAATCGAGTTATCCACAATTTCATATACCAGATGGTGCAGACCTCTCTCGCCGGTCGAGCCGATATACATACCGGGACGCTTTCTGACCGCTTCAAGTCCTTCCAAAACCTGAATCTCGTCCGCGCCGTACTCTCCCTCGACCTTGGTCATCTTTTCATCATCTTCGATGTCGACGGTTTGGATATCCGCCGTGTCGTCGGGAATATCCCCGCCTTCGACGGGAGTATTAGCTCTTTCAAGCAGCTCCTCGACAGCTTCCTCCGTCGTTACGATTTTTTCGTTATTCTTATCCAAGCAAAAGACCTCCGTTTACTTCTTTCGTTTGTTTCCTTTATTTTGAAATGTTTTTTCATCCTCTTCCGATTTTTTGAAGCAGGTGAAAAACGGAATCAATAATATGATAATCAGCAAAAATCCAATAGTCGACGCGAACAGCGGGAGCAGATTGAACGAGCTCATGCGCGACAGAATCAGCAGATTCATCCCGATACTCAGCGCGATAAAAACAACCGCTTCAATCAGGATATAGGGAAAGATTTTTGCCTTGAATTTTTTATGACAATGATAACATTCATTCTCTTTCTTTCTGACAGCATTGACGGTGTCCTTATATCTGTAAACGGTTTTACAGTAAGGACATACGGGCAGCTTAAACATCTTCCTCTATCTCCGTGATGATCTCGTCGATTTTTCCGATTTCTGCCGATTGGGTAAGCTTTTCTTCCTCAATCCTCGGAATATCCTTCAGATTGCCTACGGGCATGGTATTGCCGATATTTTTGTTGCTGGAGATATTCTCAAATTTGTCAAAGCTCTTGGTACCGCCGTCGGTTTCGCCGACCACCTTGCGTTCCCCTTTGATTGCATTGAACACATCGGAGTTGATTGCAGGCTTGTAGTCTTCGTCGCCGAGAATCACGTCATCCACAAAGGTCGGAACGACCTTCGCGCTTTTTTGCATGGTCGGGTCGGGATCTGCCATCGGGCTGTCTACCATATCGGTATCATAAAGCGAATCCTGAAATTTCATCTTCGGCCGCAGCCGTACAAACAGCGGCGAAAACAGATAGAATATAATGAACGGAAACGCGACTAACAGGATAAACCATAAGCTTTCTCTTGAGGTAAAGAAGGTAAAGTAGCCTAAGATTGTCAGCGACATCAAAAGAACAAACAGGAAGAAAATCCAGATTGACTTTTTAATGTGAATATTCGATTCTTTTTTGCATTTTTTACAGAAATATTCACCTTTTCTGCGAATAAAAAATGCTTTGAAATAAGAAATTTTCTTTCCGCAGTACGGACATCTTGTAGGACTCATAATTTCAACTCCGTTTTTCGTTGGTATTTCACAATGATTTATTCATTTGACATTCTCTTTAATAAGGTCGCCGCGTTGAGCGGTGACAGATAGACGGAATATTCTCCGTCAAAATCATAGAGAATATATGATTTCGGCAGCTCGTAGCTGACGCTGACGACTCTGTTTTCTTTTTCGCACACCTTTAAAAATTCGCGGGTATGCTTCGATACCGTGCTGGTATCCATATCAAAGATACCGACGATATTTTTGATTTCGATTGAGGTATCCTTACCGAGGTGCAGATATTTCAATTTACCACCCCGTTTTCAATATAAAATACTTTGCCGTTTTTCAACTGTTCCTTATTACTTTTCTCACAGCAGGTGACAAAAACCTGATAGTCTTCGACCTTATTCAGCAGAAAATCCTGACGGCTGTTATCCAGCTCCGACAGTACGTCGTCGAGCAGAATAACGGGTCGTTCGTCATTCTTTTCATACAACAGCTCCGCCTCGCTGAGCTTCAGGGATAATACCGCCGAGCGCTGCTGTCCCTGAGAGCCGTACCGCCGCACGGAAATACCGTTGATTTTAAAATCCAAATCGTCCCTGTGCGGGCCGACCGAGGTATAGCCATTGTAAAAATCCTCGTTTTGAGAAGCCCTGTACGCCTTTGTCAGTTTTTCCCTCAGCGTGTCAATATCGTCGTTTTCGCCGGTACCGGAGGTTGAGAGATAGATAATATCCAGCTCCTCCTTTTCAGAGGATATTCCCCGGTGATACTGCAGGGCAGGTTCGCGGAGCTTTTTCAGATAATCATAGCGCTCCTTCATAATCTGTGCGCCGACAGCCGTTAAAGAATCGTCCCAAATTGCCAATGTGTCCATCAGCTCGCTGTGTTTTTTGATATCCTTCAAAAGTGCGTTGCGCTGGTTGATAATCTGCTGATATTTGGAAAGAAGCGTGGCATAGCGAACCCGGTGCTGACAAATCGCCGCGTCGATAAAGCGCCGGCGGATATTCGGCCCTCTTTTAATCAGGTTCAGATGCTCGGGCGAGAATACCACTGCCGAAAAGACTTCGGTCAGATAGGACGAGGAGCTTCTCTCCACGCCGTTGAGCCAAATCTGCTTGCGGTTTTGCCCGAAAGCGATTTCCGCGCTCTGCTCTCTCTGACACGAATCGAAATTCATTCCGAGACGGAAGAATTTTTTGTCAAAGGCAATCATCTCATTTTCCTTAGAGCCGCGGAACGAATGTCCGCCGCAGAATAACCAGATTGCTTCAAGCAGGTTGGTTTTTCCCTGCGCGTTCTCTCCGTAAATCACATTGACGTCAGCGGACGGCTGTATTTGATTATTTGTCAGATTCCTGTAGTTTTCAAAACGCAGCTCTTTGACTATCAATTTGCCGAAACCTCTATTATCCTGCCGTTATATTCTACACGGTCGCCGGGTCTGATTTTTTTGCCGCGCATATCGCAGACCTCGCCGTTGAGCTTGACTTCTCCGTTCTGAATCAAATATTTTGCTCTGCCGCCGCTGTTACACAAGCCGGAAAATTTCAAAAGACTGTCCAGACGGATGTATTCTTCCTGAATAACTATTTTTTCCATGAAAAGGCTCCTTTTGATAAAAGCCGTTGATATTTTAATCTGCCGCCAAACGCATGGGAACAACAAGGAAGGTAAAGTTGTCTCCCTGAACCGGCTTAATAATCATCGGCGAAAGGCTGCCGTTGAGCATGACCTTGATTTCATCAGTCTCGGCATTTTTCAGCGCGTCGAGTAAATAGCGGTTGTTAAAGCCGATTTCCACATCATTACCGCGGACGGAAGCGGGAATCATATCGTTTGCTTTGCCGACGGCAGTCGAGCAGGAAAGCTTGATCTCATCTGCTGTGATGGAGCATCTGACGGGCGACTGAATCTTCTCATTAGTCAAAAGTGACATTCTGTCAACCGAGGACGCCAACACTCTGGTATTGATAACAAATTCCGTGCTTGCGGTTTTCGGTACGGTCGTCTTATAATCGAGGAAGTTGCCTTCAATCAAACGGGAAATAATACTGTAGTTTTCAATTTTCAGCATGATATGACGCTGACCGACCTTGACGCTGACGTCCTTTTCCGTATCGTTAATCAGCTTCAGAATTTCATTCTGCATTTTGCCGGGAACGACAAACTTTGCGTTGATATCACAGTCAACATTTTCCTCGCGGATTGCCATGCGGAAGCCGTCGACCGCCACAATACGGAAAATATGATTTTCAATTTCAAAGAGCGAACCGGTATAAATCGGCTTCGCCATATTATCCGATACCGCAAAGACGGTCTGACGAATCATATTCTTCAGCACTTCGGCATTGATATCAAAAGCGCTGTGCTCGTTGACGTTCGGCAGCTCCGGAAACTCCGCGGAGTTGATGCCGACGATCTGGTAGTCCGCGGCGCCGGAAGAAATATAAGTAATCATCCTTTCATCAGTTTCGATATTGACGATCTCCTCGGGAAGCTTGCGAATAATATCGTTGAACAGCCTTGCCGATACAACAATCTCGCCCTCTTCCAGCACGGTCGCCTCGATTTGGGTGACGATACCGATTTCAATATCGTATCCGCTGATTTCCAGCGCGTTATTATATGCCTTAATCAATACACCCTCCAAGGCGGGATTGGCTGATTTGGCGGATACTGCTCTGGAAACATTACTGACTGCGGAGGATAAATCCGATCTCATACAGTTAAATCTCATAATAGAATTCCTTTCTGTCCGGTAAGTAAAAAAACGGACGGTCGCTTTTTATGAATGAAATGATATGATAAATATATTATTTAGTAATAGTAGTAGGGGCTGTGAAAATGTGGAAATCTCACCGGACTCCCTTGTTCAGCGGGATTTTGACAGATACTTCTTTCGAAGCATTATGGAAAATACAACAGATTTTTGAATGACGATTTCTTTTTCCACATCGCGTGAATTGCTGTGGAAAGGAAATCTATGGAAATGTGGAAAATTGTATCTTATTTGACACAGAAAGATTTTATTTATCTTTCTCTGATATTTTTGATAATATCCTCGACGGTTTCTCTCAGGGAGGGATCGTTTTTGATATTCTTTTCGACCTGTTGGACGGTATAGACGATCGTGGAGTAGTGGCGGTCGCCGAATTCCTTGCCGATACTTTCCATTGATAGGGTCGTCAGTTCTCTTACAATATAAATAGCCAGCTGACGGGGCTTATTGATTTCCGCGCGGCGGGATTTGGTTGAGCGCAGATCCTCGCTGCTGACGCCGAAGGTGCGCGCGACCTCGTCAATGATTTTTTCGACGGTCAGCTCGGGCGGCGTATCGTCGTTGAGAATCTCGGCGATAGTTTCGTTCACTGTATTCAGCGTCGGCGGTTCTTTGGTAAGATTATACCGTGCCATCAGCTTTTTGACGACGCCCTCGAGCTGGCGGATATTCGTCTTGAGCTTGTTGGCAATATACTCGCAGAGGTCATTATTCAAATCAAGTCCGATAATTTCCGCCTTGCGCTTGATAATTGCCATGCGCGTTTCAAAATCCGGCGGCTGGATATCCGCGAGGAGACCCATCTCAAAGCGCCCTCTCAGGCGGTCGGTCAGCACCTTGATTTCCTTTGGAGGACGGTCGGACGTCAGGACAATTTGTTTTTTTGCGTCATACAGTGCGTCGAAGGTATGGAAAAATTCCTCCTGTGTACTTTCCTTACCGCCGATAAACTGAACGTCGTCGACCAGCAGAACGTCGGCTTGTCTGTATTTCTGACGGAACTGCGCGGTCGTCTTATTCATAATCGACTGGATGATTTCGTTGGCAAAATCTTCTCCTTTGATATAAATGACATTGCAGTCCTTGTCGCGCTTTTTGATTTCGTTGCCGATTGCGTAGAGCAAATGTGTTTTTCCCAGTCCCGAATTACCGTAGATGAAAAGGGGATTGTAGGCGGAGGCGGGATTCTGTGCGACAGCCATCGACGCTGCGTGCGCAAATTTATTGGACGAGCCGACGATATAAGTGTCAAAGGTAAATTCGTAGCCCGTGTCGACCGAGGTTTCATCGCCCAGCAGCTTTTCCTTCTGTTTTTCGTTTTCCTCGGGAATGATAAAGATGGTTTCAAAGTTGGAACCGAGCACTGCCTCGTACGCGTCCTCCAGCTTAGGCAGATAACCGCGGATCAGCGTTTGGCGGTGAAAATCGTTGGGAACCATCAGGGTGATGACGCCCTTTTCAAAATCAATTCCGATTGGTTCGATTCTTGATATCCATGTTTTATAAGCAACGTCTACAATTTTCTTTTCCTGTCTGAGGTAGTCACAGATGATTTGCCAGCCCTCATTAAAATTATCCATATTTTTCCCTTCCTTATTCTATCTGTATGACGTGAAAAAGATAATCAAAAAGGATGATTGAATTTGTACAAAATCTTGCTAAAAAGTATCGTAAAAAAAGAGCGAAAAAAATACAAAATCAACAAAAAAACCGAAGAAAAAAAACGCTGATTTTTTCACGACCCCATTCTATCCCATTATTGCTTTCTATTATATCAAAAAGTGCCTTTAAAAGCAACAGAGAAACCATTACAAAATTTTAACTTTTTTCACATATATAAGTATATATATACATCAATAATATAGACGGATAAAATATGCAGGAGATTTTATAATGTAAATTGTGCCGAAA
The DNA here is from genome assembly GCA_905235715.1 of uncultured Ruminococcus sp. GTDB lineage: Bacteria > Bacillota > Clostridia > Oscillospirales > Acutalibacteraceae > Ruminococcoides. Next base: position 15,798 of record CAJONB010000012.1, read on the forward strand.
AATCTTATAACTACTATATATTGTGGTTGATATATTGAATGATAAAAAACATTATAATAATAAAAAATTTTTATTGACTAAAAGGAAAAATTGCAGTATAATGCTAACTTGTAAGGTTATGTAACCGAAAGGAGGATTATGCATGCTCAGAACATATCAGCCTAAGAAGATTCATCGCAAAAAGGAGCACGGCTTCAGAAAGAGAATGTCTACCAGCAACGGTCGTAAGGTTCTCGCCAGAAGAAGAGCGAAGGGCAGAAAGCAGCTGTCATATTAAACTTAAGACCACTCGGAGCAGTGGTCTTTCTTTTATGTACCGGGAAAGGATTCCCGGGTATTACTTATCGGTGGTTTGATGAAAATTACTACTCTCACCAGCAACCGGGATTTTCAGCGCATTTACCGTCGCGGCAAGTCTTGTGTTTCTCCCGGTCTTGTAACCTACGTACTGAAAAATAAAAATAATAACCTTAGAATCGGAATAACCACCTCAAAAAAGGTCGGCAAAGCAGTCATGCGAAATAAATGCCGCAGATTGATCCGTGCGGCGTTCTCTGATCTTCATGTGGATATGACGCAGCCCTACGACATTATCTTTGTAGCGCGTACAAAAACCTGCTATCTCAAGAGCTACGAGGTCGAGCGGTATATGCGCGGGCATTTAAGCTCCCTCGGACTGTTAAAGACGCTATGAAGAGGCTGCTGTTAAAATTCATCCGCTTTTATCAGACTGCGATATCTCCCCACACTAAGCCTAAGTGCAAGTATTATCCGACTTGTTCCCAATATACCTATGAAGCGATTGAAATACACGGCGCCTTAAAGGGCAGCCTGATGGGAATATGGAGAATACTCAGATGCAATCCGTGGTCAAAGGGCGGCTACGACCCCGTCCCCGAAAAACGCCGCAAAATAAAACGTAAAAGGCAACATTAAGAGAGGCTTTTTCTATGTTACAGATTTTTAACTTCATCGGCAGCATATTCGGCTATGTATTATGGGCGCTGTTCTTTGTCTTCAGAAATTTCGGCGTATCCATTTTCTTCTTCACACTCCTGACCCGACTGCTGATGTTCCCCACCTCCGTCAAGCAACAGAAAAGCATGGCGGCAAACTCGCGCCTGCAGGGAAAGATGCGCGAGCTGAAAGAAAAGTACGGCAACAATAAACAAAAGTATAACGAAGAGGTACAGAAGCTCTACGAAAAAGAAGGCGTATCGCCGTTCGGAGGCTGTCTGACCACACTTGTCCCGATGTTTATTCTGCTGGGCGTTTACTATACCGTTGTACGTCCCCTGTCCAACGTGATTCATATTGCGTCCGGCAAGATAGCAGATTTAGTTTCATTTGTCAACGGTATCCCCGGCGTTAACGTATCAACTAACAATGTCTACCATGAAATGAATATTCTCCGCATTTTCAATAACCCCGATTCCTTTGTGCTGCTCCAGAATCACGGCAAGGGTATCTCCTCTATTCTTTCAAGCGGAGAAATCAGCGAGATTCAGAACTTATCGGGCGGCTTTAATTTCTTAGGTCTTAACCTGCTCGATATTCCGAGAGCCAACGGCTTCTGGTCTGTGATTATCATTATCCCCGCGCTGGTACTGATTACCTCTATCGGTTCTCAGCTTCTGACCATGCGTTTGCAGGGCAACATGATGAATCAGCAGGGATGTATGAAGTATATGATGCTCCTGCTCCCGCTGCTGACGGTATATATCTCGTATATCGTTCCCGGCGCAGTCGGCTTCTACTGGATTTGCTCGACGGTTATCGGCTTTTTGCAGACATTGGTTATCCATCATTTCTATTCACCGCAGAATCTTACCGCGAAGGCAGAGGCACAGCACGTCGCTTTGATGGAGCTAAAGGAAGCAAAGGTACCATACGTCTATGTCCCGTCCACCGTACAAAAACAGGATAATCAGAAAACAAATAAGAACAAAAAGAAAAAGTAATTGATATAAGAGAAGGTGCAAATATTGTTAAAGGAAGCTATTGCTACAGGCTTAACGGTTGAAGAAGCGAAAGAAAATGCCTGTAAAGAGCTCGGCGTCGAAACTTATGACGACCGTATAGATTTTGAAATCATCGAAATGCAGAGCAAGAAGGTGCTCGGTCTGTTCGGCGGTCACCCCGCAAAGGTCAAGGTAACCATCAAGCAGAGCGCCGCACAGGCTGCGGAGGATTTTCTCCGCAATATCATCAACTGCATGGAATTGAATGACATTACTCTCACCACTAAAGAGGAAGATAACGTCATTACCATTGATATCGAAGGCGAAGAGGTCGGTTTTATTATCGGCCGCAGAGGCGAAACATTGGACGCGCTGCAATATCTTGCGTGCCTCGCCGCCAATCGCGTCGATCCCGCCTACAAGAGAGTTGTCATCAATACCGGCGACTATCGCGAGAAGCGCGAGAAAACTCTTGAATCTCTCGGCCGCAGGCTGGCAATCAAAGCCGCCAAGACCGGTAAAAAGAGCACGCTTGAGCCGATGAATCCCTACGAGCGCCGCATCATCCATACCTCGGTACAAAAGGTCAACGGCGCGACCTCCTGGAGCGAGGGCGAGAACATGAACCGTCATGTTGTCATCGGACCCGACGGAAAGCGTGAGAACTATAACCGCGGCAGAGGCGGCAAACGCTCCTACAACGGCAACAGAGGCAGATCCTCAAAGCCAAAGCAGAACGCAGCCGCTCCCGACCCCGACCGCAAGCCCCTGAATGAGGGCGAGGGCATGGGTCTGTACGGCAGAATCGATAAGTAATAGAACAAGTTATTGCGAGCCCTTCAGGGCGTGGCAATCACAACCTTATCAGGTTATCACAGTCACTAACGGGCGGTTTCCGCCCGTTTTTGTTTTGTTTCACGTGAAACATAAAAAGAATGATGAATATGAAAGAAACAACTATCGCGGCGATATCGACCGCAAAGGCTTCGGCGGGAATTTCTGTTATCCGCATTTCGGGTGAGGACGCAATCCAAATCGCCGAACGTGTATTTACCGCAAAATCAAATATCCGTCTTTCCGGTAAGAAGGGCTATACCTGCGCCCTCGGCTGCGCGCACGCGGACGGCGAAAAAATCGACGAATGTATCGCGACCGTTTTTCGCGCGCCGAACAGTTACACAGGAGAGAATGTCGTGGAGCTGAGCTGTCACGGCGGTCTGTATGTGACAAACCGCGTTCTTCGCGCTGTCTATGACGCGGGCGCCGAGCCTGCCGAAGCGGGCGAATTTACAAAGCGCGCGTTTCTCAACGGTAAGCTCGATTTAATTGAAGCGGAAGCCGTCATGGATATTATCTCCGCCCGTTCCCGCGGCGCGGTTAAAGCCGCCTTGTCCGTAAAGGAGGGCGCGCTCTCAAAGCGAATCGACGCGGTCAAAGCCGCTCTCCTCTCCAAGGCGGCGCACCTGTCCGCATGGGCGGACTATCCCGAGGAGGATATCCCCGAGGTGGAGGAGGATGAACTGAACAGCGCCCTGCAAGACGCGCTGGCGGAGCTTGAAGGCATTCTTAAAAGCTACGATAACGGAAAAATCCTGCGCGACGGTATCGACACCGCAATCGTCGGCAAGCCGAACGTCGGCAAAAGCACGCTGATGAATCTGCTTGCGGGCTATGACAAAAGTATCGTCACTTCCGTTGCGGGTACAACGCGCGACGTTGTCGAGGAAAGCGTCAGTCTGGACGATTTGATACTCAATCTCTCCGACACTGCGGGAATCCACCATACCGAGGATATCGTCGAGAAAATCGGCGTGGATAAAGCAAAGAACCGTCTGAACGCATCCTCTCTGATTCTCTGCGTTTTTGACGGCTCACAGCCGCTGACCGGCGAGGACAGAGAATTGATGGAAGAAATCGGCGACGCTCCGGCTATCGCTATCCTCAACAAAGCGGACTTGCCGCAGGCAGTAAATCCAAAGGAAGTCGAGGAGCATTTTTCCGCCGTTATCTCCATGTCGGCGAAGCGCTCCGACGGCGTTGATGCGCTGATTGCGAAAATCAAGGAGATTTGCGCCGTGCAGGACTTTGATTCGGCGGAGGCGCTCGTCTATAACGAGCGACAGCGCAATCTGACGAAGAAAGCCTTTGACAGCACACGCGAGGCGTTGACGGCGCTCGAAATCGGTATGACCTTTGACGCGGTGACCGTTTCAATTGAAGAAGCCGTCGCGTATCTCTGCGAGCTGACGGGCGAAAGAGTGACCGACGAGGTTGTCGACCGCGTGTTCCACAACTTCTGTGTCGGTAAATAGTTTGCGGTTGTCCGTCGGCTTTTAGGTTTCTATAACTACCGACTGCCGACTGCCGACTACCAACTACAACGGGAGTGATTTTATGACAACCTATTTTGCGGGTAACTACGACGTCGCCGTTATCGGCGCCGGTCACGCGGGCATTGAGGCAGCGCTTGCCGCGGCAAGGCTCGGCTGTAGAACCGCAGTTTTTACCATTAATATGGATGCAGTCGGCAATTGTCCGTGCAATCCCTCCATCGGCGGCACGGCTAAGGGTCATCTTGTGCGCGAGATCGACGCGCTCGGCGGTGAGATGGGTCGCGCGGCGGACGCCTGCACCCTCCAGTCAAGAATGTTGAACCGCGGAAAAGGCCCTGCGGTACATTCTCTGCGCGCCCAGATCGACCGCCGCAAATACTCCGCGTTGATGAAGCACACGCTGGAATTACAGGACAACCTCGATTTGCGGCAGGCGGAGATTACCGGTATTGCGCGCTCTGAAAGCGGAGCGTGGCTGCTGACGACCCGCATGCTAGGCGTATTTGAAGCGAAAGCGGTGGTCATCGCGACAGGCACCTATCTCGGCGGACGTATTTTTGTCGGCGAGGTCAGCTATGAATCGGGACCCGACGGGATTTTCCCCGCGGCGTTCCTCGGCGAAAGCCTCAGAAGGCTCGGCATCAAAACCCGCCGCTTTAAGACAGGTACGCCCGCACGTGTGAAGCGCTCGTCGATAGATTTCTCCGAATTGGAGGAACAATGCGGCGACGAACCGGCAACGCCGTTCTCCTACGATACGCTCGAGCCGCTCGAAAACAAAGTTGTCTGCCACGTATCCTGGACGAACGGGGACACGAAAAAAATCATATTGGATAATATTCACCGCAGTCCGCTCTACGGCGGAAAAATCGAGGGCGTCGGGCCGCGCTATTGTCCGAGCTTAGAGGATAAAATCGTCCGCTTTTCGGATAAAGAGCGCCACCAGCTGTTCATCGAGCCGTGCGGAGAGGATACCGAGGAAATGTACCTGCAGGGAATGTCGTCCTCGCTCCCAGAGGAAGTCCAGCTGCAGTTTTACCATACCATCAAGGGTCTGGAAAACGCGGTCGTTATGCGCCCCGCCTACGCAATCGAATACGACTGTATCGACCCGCAGTCCATGCTCCCGACGCTGGAATTCAAGGGCTTTGAGGGCTTGTACGGCGCGGGACAGTTCAACGGCTCGTCGGGCTATGAAGAAGCCGCCGCGCAAGGCTTGGTTGCGGGCATCAACGCCGCCTTGAAGGTTCAGGACAAGGAGCCGTTCGTCCTCGACCGCGCGACCTCTTATATCGGCACGCTGATTGACGATCTCGTGACAAAGGGCGCGAACGAACCCTACCGCATGATGACCTCGCGCAGCGAATACCGCCTGATTCTCCGCCAGGATAACGCCGACGAGCGGCTTACCCCTCTCGGCTATCAACTCGGTTTGATTTCAGAGGAGCGTTGGCAGCGCTATCTTCATAAGCAGGAGCTGATCAAGCAGGAAAAAGAACGCGTCGCGCATACCGTGATTGCGCCGTCGGAGGAGCTGAGCGCGATTCTTGTTTCACGTGAAACATCCGACGTCAATACGGGAATCCGCCTGATTGATTTGTTGAAGCGCCCCGAGCTGAATTATGAGGCGCTCGCTCCGGTTGATACGACCCGCCCCGATTTACCGCCCGCAGTATTTGAGCAGGTAGAAATCGCAATCAAATACGACGGCTATATCAAGAAGCAGCTCAGCGCGGTGGAAGCTATGCGGAAGCTTGAAAATAAGCTGCTGCCCCCCGATATCGACTATCAGACCATCACGGGTCTGCGGCTCGAGGCACAGGAAAAGCTGAATGCCGTCCGTCCGCTGAATATTGGTCAGGCGAGCCGTATCAGCGGCGTTTCGCCCGCGGACATCAACGTGCTGATGATTTATCTGATGAAGCAGGCGCACAGGAGTACAGAGCATGACTGATTTTGACAGGATTTTTAAACAAGCATTGGAAGAATATCAAATCACGCTGGACGATTATGCCGTCGCGCGTTTTTGTAAATACAATGATTTGCTGGTTGAGTGGAACGAAAAAATCAACCTGACCGCGTTGACAGAGCCGCACGACGTAGCACAGAAGCACTTTATCGACAGCCTGATGCTCCTGCGATACGCGGATATCCCGCGGGGCGCGAGCTTGATTGACGTCGGCACGGGCGCGGGATTTCCGGGGCTGGCGGTCAAAATCGCGCGGCTTGATATTCAGCTGACCTTGCTCGACAGCTTACAAAAGCGTATCGGCTTTCTCGAGAAGGTCTGCACGGCGTTGGAGCTGGACGGCGTGACAACAATCCACAGCCGCGCAGAGGACGGCGCAAGAACAGAGCTGCGCGACAGCTTTGACTTTGCGACCGCACGCGCTGTGGCTCCGCTGAATATTTTATGCGAGTATTGTTTACCGTACGTCAAGACCGGCGGGAGCTTCCTCGCGATGAAGGGCAAGACCGCAGAGGAAGAACTGCTGCAATCGCAGAACGCTTTGGAGCAGCTCGGCGGCAGGCTCAAAAACATCCATAGCTTTCCTCTCGGCGACGCGGGCGAGCGCGGAATCATCGAAATCGAAAAGCTGTCGCCGACCCCCGAAAAATACCCGCGCAAGAGCAAACAAATTAAAAATAAACCATTGTAGGGCAGAATCGAGCGGATTCTGCCTTTTTTGACAAAAGAAGTGCAAAAATTCGGCAACCGTTCGACAAACTTTTCTTCCTGTTTTTGGTAAACTTATATCTGCAAGGACGACGCGGGGGTGCGGACGATGAACGTGATACACAACGATAACAAGGTATTGATGGTATCGACAATTCAGATTCGTCCGAACAAAACCCAACCTCGCCGCAATTTTGATGAGGACGAGCTGAAAAGTCTGTCCCGCTCTATCGTTGAAAACGGTATCCTCCAGCCGCTGGTGGTTCGCAGAATCAACAGCACGGAGTTCGAGCTGATTGCGGGCGAGCGCAGACTTCGCGCAGCAATCATGGCGGGACTGAACAAGGTTCCGTGCGTGATACATAAATGCACCGATAAAGAAAGCGCGCTGCTCGCCCTGATAGAAAATCTCCAGCGCACCGACCTCAATATGTTTGAGGAAGCCCGCGGTATCGCGCGGCTGATGCGCAAGTACGGACTGACGCAGGAGCAGGCGGCAGTCAAGCTCGGCAAAAAGCAAAGCACGATTGCGAACAAGCTCCGTCTGCTGCGGCTGTCCTTTGAGGAACAGGAGTGGATTCTGACCGCGAACCTCAGCGAACGCCACGCAAGAGCGCTCCTGCGTATCAGCGATGAAAGCCTGAGACGCGAGGTACTCAGCCGTATTATCTCCGAAAATCTCAGCGTCGGCGCGAGCGAAGCTCTCGTCACCGATATCCTGATGAAGAAAAAGCCCGCCGAACAGGAAAAGAAAGGCGAGCGCAAGGTCGTCGTCAAGGACGTCCGCATTTTTGTCAACACCATCAACAAGGCGGTCGATACCATGCGCCTGTCGGGAATCAACGCGATCTCCCGCCGCTCCGAGACCGACGATTATATTGAATATACCGTAAAAATACCAAAAGCCGCCGATATCGCCTGACATCCGCCGTATATAAGGTATTTGTATTATGATTTATTCATTATTCTTTCTTCTTTATTCTTAATTCCCGCTTTCCCCACGGGCGCGCAAGCGCCCGACTCATACCCATTTCCTTATCTGAACCCCTTGCCGACAGCCGTGCGCGTAATGCGTGCGGCTGTTGGCGTTATAAGTAACTCATACTAAACTCAAATAAAAGGTAGACAATCTTAACGGTCTGATTTCCGCAATACTTCGTTGTCGGACTTGACAGGCGCCAGCCTGCCTGCGTCCTTCGCTCTTGCAAAAATCATCCTCGTTAATCTAAGTCCACTTTTTAATTGAGATTAGTATCACACCTGTTTCACGTGAAACATTTTCGGAATTTTTCAAAAAAGGGTTTTATTAACCGCTGAAGTATGGTACAATAGGTTACGCAGATAAAAATATATCGAAAAAATGAAGGAAAAAAGATAAGGAAGGTGAAGAAATGACGAAAATTATCGCAATCGCAAACCAAAAGGGCGGCGTCGGCAAGACCACAACCGCCGTCAATATCGCGGCAGGCTTCGGCTACTACGGCAAAAAGACCCTGCTCGTCGATATCGACCCCCAGGGCAACGCGACCAGCGGCGTCGGCGTCGACAAGAGAAGCGTCGAAAAATCGACCTACGAATTACTTGTCGGCGAGGCAAAGGCGAACGAGGTCATTTTAAAAACAAAGTACAATAACTTGGACTTAATGCCCGCGGGCATCGACCTTGCCGCAGCGGAATTTGAGATAATGGACGCGCCCGACCGTTCGCTGAGATTAAAGAACGCGCTCCTGCCGGTTAAGCAGTATTACGACTATATCATCATCGACTGCCCGCCGTCGCTCGGATTGATTACCACCAACGCACTGACAGCGACCGACAGCGTTCTCGTACCGATCCAGTGCGAGTATTACGCGCTCGAGGGTCTTTCTCAGCTGATGAACTCGGTGCGGTACGTCAAGCGCAAGCTCAACGAGCATATCTACATCGAGGGCGTTTTGCTTACCATGTACGACGGCAGATTGAACCTGACCCAGCAGGTCGTCAACGAGGTCAAGCAGTATTTCCCGAAAAAGGTATTCGGACAGGTGATTCCGCGCGGAGTCAGGCTGTCCGAGGCGCCCAGCTACGGCATGCCGATTATGTACTATGACAAGAACTGCAAGGGCTCTGACGCATATCTGAACCTGGTGCAGGAAATGCTGCGTAAGGAGAATAAGGATGGCTAAGAAAATAGGCGGGCTCGGCAAAGGGCTGAGCGCAATCTTTATTGAAAATGATAACGAGGAAAAAAACGAAGTCGTCACCCTGAAAATCTCTCAGATAGAACCGAACCGAAAGCAGCCGCGCCGCAGCTTTGACGACGACGCGCTTGCGGAGCTTGCCGAGAGTATCGAAAAGCACGGCGTGCTGCAGCCGATTCTCGTGCGGCCGCAGATTTTCGGCGGGTATCAAATCGTCGCGGGTGAACGGCGTTACAGAGCCGCACGGCTTGCGGGTCTGACGGAAATCCCCGCGATTGTCCGCGAGCTGTCCGACAGCGAGACCATGCAGATCGCGCTGATAGA
>CAJONB010000013.1 GCA_905235715.1 uncultured Ruminococcus sp.
ACCACCGACTTTGAGTATCTCTTCCCGTTCGGCTGGGGCGAGCTGTGGGGTATCGCCGACCGCACCGACTATGACCTGACCCAGCACCAGAACACCTCGGGCAAGGCGCTCGACTACTTTGACCCGACCGACAACACCCGCTACATTCCTTATGTCATTGAGCCGTCGCTCGGCGTAGAGCGTCTGTTCCTCACCATCATGACAGAAGCATACGACGAGGAGGTCGTCGATGAAGAAAAGAACGATACCCGCGTCGTGCTGAGGCTCCATCCGTTCTTAGCGCCGTTCAAGGCGGCAGTCCTCCCGCTCTCCAAGAAGCTCGGCGAGCAGGCAGGCGCGCTGGCTGACGAGCTGAGCAAGGTGTTCTCCGTGGACTACGACGACACAGGCTCTATCGGCAAGCGCTACCGCCGTCAGGACGAAATCGGCACGCCGTTCTGCATTACCTACGACTTCGATTCCCTCGAGGACAACTGCGTGACCGTCCGCGACCGCGACACCATGCAGCAGGAGCGCGTCGCCATCGCCGACCTCGAAGCCTATATCGCCGAGAGAATCAAATTCTGATAATAACCCGAACAGAAAAAGGGGCTGTCGCATTCTTAGTGCGACAGCCCCGGTTTTTATATCGAGCTTTCAAATTCATCAAACTTATACGCTATCGCGTCGGTGCTGTGGGCGTCGGAGGAGAGGACGAGCTTTCCTCCATGCTCCTTGAGGTATTCCATGATTTCCCTGCCCGGATACGGCGAGGTGCGGTAGCCGCGCGAAATCGCGCCCATGTTGATTTCAAAGGGCACGCCTGCTTTCAGCAGTTCATCCGCCGCCGCCTTCCATGCCGCGATATAGCGCGGGTGGGCGGTATCAAACAGCGGCTCTTTCTCCTGAAACTTGGTAATCAAATCAAAATGCCCGATAATATCGCAGCCGGTTTTGTTCACCACATCCGCGACCGTGCGGAAGTATTCCCCGCACAGCGCATAGATATCGCCGCCGAAGTATTTCTCTGCGGCTTTCCTGAGAATCTCTGGCTTTTCGTCCACGGGGACGTATTCTTCGCCGCATTTCAGATAATGCACCGAGCCGATTACATAGTCAAATTCATCAGTCGGGTAATCGCTGTAATAATCCTGCTCCACGCCGCAGAGGACGTGGATACGGTCAAAATACTTTGCGCGCAGATAGTGCAGCTCCGCGATATAGCGCGGAATATCCTCCTTTTGCATACAGTAGGACGTATCAAAGAAGGTGTAGCTGTGCCCGCTGATACCGATTGCCGTCAGCCCCTTGTCGATTGCGCTCAGCACCATTTCCCCGGGGGTATTCGCGCCGTCGCAGTAGGTGGTGTGGGTATGTAGATCCTTAGTTGTCACCTGTCATCTTCTCCTGCTTGACTTTTTTGTCAATCACGTGGCGGGAAGCAAGCTCCCTGTGGATATCCTCGAGAGAGATCCCCTGCTCAATCATCAGCACCATCGTGTGGTAGCAGAGGTCGGCAATCTCATAGATCGTCTCGGGCTTATCCTCGGCTTTCGCGGCAATAATGACCTCGGTACATTCCTCGCCGACCTTCTTGAGAATTTTGTCCAAGCCCTTGTCAAAGAGATAGGTGGTATAAGAACCCTCCTGCGGATTTGTCTTACGGCCGCGAATCAGCTCCATCAGTCCCTCGTAGCTGAACTCCTGAAGCGTATCGCTCTCCCAGACGGGATTCTCAAAGCACGAGGTGGTGCCGAGGTGGCACGCGGGACCGTCGGGCTCAACCATGACGACCAGCGCGTCCTTGTCGCAGTCGGCGGTAATACTGACGATATGCTGATAGTTGCCGGAGGTTTCGCCCTTGAGCCAAAGCTCCTGACGCGAACGGCTCCAAAAGCAGGTCAGCCCCTTTTCCATAGAGATTTTCAGGCTCTCCTCGTTCATATAGGCGAGGGTGAGGACGCGCTTTGTCACGCTGTCCACCACAATCGCGGGAATCAAGCCCTTTTCGTCAAATTTCAGTTCGGATATGTTAATCATATAGTTCCTCCTGTTCCTGAGGCTCCCTCTGACGAGGGAGCTGGATAAATACGCGTCGGGATTCCGTTATCCTTCATCGCCCGCTTGAGGTCGGCGATTTTCACCTCGCCGAAGTGGAAAATCGAAGCGGCTAAGCCCGCATCCACCTTTGGGAGCGTCTGAAACAGAGTGATGAAGTCTTCTATCTTTCCCGCGCCGCCCGAGGCGATAACGGGAACATTCACGGCGTTGCAGACCGCGTCGAGCATTTCGAGGTCAAAGCCGCCCTTCACGCCGTCGGTGTCGATGGAATTCAGCACGACCTCGCCCGCGCCGTTATCAACGCAGCGTTTGATCCAGCCGATTGCCTCCATGCCCGTATTCTCACGACCGCCCTTGGCGTAGACGCGGAACACGCCGTCGACGCGCTTCACGTCGGCAGAGATAACGACGCACTGGTCGCCGTAGAGCTTCGCGGCTTCATAAACCAAACCGGGGTTGCGGATTGCGCCGCTGTTCACGCTGACCTTGTCCGCGCCGCATTTCAGCACGCGGTCAAAATCCGCTACGGTGTTGATACCGCCGCCGACCGTCAGGGGAATGAACACGCTTTTCGCGGTTTCGGTCAGAATATCGGTGAAGAGCGCGCGTCCCTCGGCGGAAGCGGTGATGTCATAGAACACCAGCTCGTCCGCGCCGCAGGAGCTGTAGTATTTCGCCAGCTCCACGGGCGAAGCGACGTCATTCAGCCCTTCAAAATTCACGCCCTTGACCACGCGTCCGTTTTTGACGTCAAGGCAAGGGATAATGCGTTTTGTAATCATTTGACTGCGTTCACCGCCTCTCTTAAATCAATCGCGCCGGTATAATACGCCTTTCCGATAATCGCGGCGTACAGCCCCATTCCGTTCAGCGCAAGCACATCGTCCATCGAGGACACGCCGCCCGACGCGGTGATGTTGACCTGATAGCGGCGGCTCATGGTGCGGTACAAATCGAGGTTCGTGCCGCGCATCGCGCCGTCGCGGGAAATATCGGTGCATATTATGGTTTTTACTCCGGTTTTCTGCATTTTTTCAAAAAATTCGTCGGCAGTCACCTCAGAGCGCTCCAGCCACCCCTTGACGGCGATATAGCCGTCGCGGATATCCGCGCCGACCGCAATCCGCTCGCCGTATTTCTCGACGGCTTTTTTGAGAAAGGCTTCATCCTCAATTGCCGCCGTGCCGAGAATCACGCGGTCGATTCCCGCGCTGAGGTATTTTTCGACGACCTCCATGCTGCGGATGCCGCCGCCGATTTCACAGTATAAGCCCGACGCGTTTTTGATTGCGAGAACGGTATCGAGGTTCGGCGTGCCGCCGTCTCTCGCGCCCTCGAGATCGACGATATGAATCGCCTCTGCGCCGCAGGCTTTGAAATCCCGCGAGATTTCTGCGGGGTTATCGCTATAGACGGTCATTTGGCTGTAGTCGCCTTTATACAGGCGCACCGCCTTGCCGCCGACAAGATCAATTGCGGGGAATAAAATCATATTCTTCTCCTCTAAATTTCACAAAAGGCTTTCAGTATTTTCAAGCCGACCTCGCCGCTCTTTTCGGGGTGGAACTGGCAGCCGTAGACGTTGCCGTTCTCGACCGAAGCAGTCAGCTCGGCGCTGTACCCGGCGGTTGCGGTGGTACTTTCCGCACAGTCGGCGGCATAGTAGGAGTGGACAAAGTACACACAGTCGCCGTCGCTCAGATACTTGAACAGCTTGCTCGGCTTTTTGACAATCAGCGCATTCCAGCCGATATGCGGGATTTTCAGCGACGGGTCAATGACGTCCGCAATCGGGCGAATCGTACCGTGAATCAGCCCCAGCCCCTCATGCTCGCCGTATTCATAGCTTTTATCAAACAGCAGCTGCATCCCGAGACAGATTCCCATGATAGGCTTGCCTGCCCCTGCCTCACGGCGAACGAGCTCCGCCATTCCGCTGTTGCTGAGCTTTTCGGCGGCGTCGCCGAACGCCCCCACGCCGGGCAGAATCAGCCTGTCGGCGGAGCGAATCACCCCGGGGTCGGCGGTGACGACCGCCTCCTGACCGATTGCGGCAAAGGAGCTTTTCAGCGAAAAGAGATTGCCCACGCCGTAGTCGATAATCGCAATCATCACAGCACCCCCTTCGTAGAGGGAATCTCGTCCTGAAAGGCGCTGTCAATCGCGACCGCCTGCTTCATACTGCGGGCAAAGGACTTGAACGTACCCTCGATGATGTGGTGGCTGTTCTTGCCCTCGAGCTGCTTTAGGTGCAGGGTGAGGTTCGCATTGCGGACGAAGCCGAGGAAGAATTCCTCCGTCAGCTCGGTATCAAAGGTACCGACCTTCTGGGTCGGTATGTGCAAATCATAGTTGAGGTACGCGCGTCCCGAAATATCCACGGCGGTCAGAATCAGGCTTTCATCCATCGGGAGGATAAAGCTGCCGTAGCGCACGATCCCGCGCTTGTCGCCCAGCGCCTGCTCAAACGCCTGTCCCAGCGCGATGCCGATATCCTCGGCGCTGTGGTGGTCGTCAACGTAGATGTCGCCGTCACATTTGAGATCTAAGTCAAATCTGCCATGGCGCGCGAAAAGGGTCAGCATGTGGTCAAGAAAGCCCACGCCGCTGTCGATATTGCTTTTGCCCGTTCCGTCCAGCTTCAGGCACAGGCGGATATCCGTTTCATTGGTTTTTCGGTTAATTTCAGCAGTTCTCATGGGCTTCCTCCAAAATGTCCTTGATGTGTCCGAGCAGAATATCAAGCTGCTCACGCGTGCCGACCGTAATGCGGTTGTAATCGCGGATGCGGCTGAGGGTAAAGTGCCTTACCAGCACGCCGCGCTCCTTTAACGCAAGATACAAGCGCCCGCCGTCGAGGTCTGGATGCCGGGCGAACACAAAATTCGTCGACGAATCTGTCGTTAAAAAACCGAGTTTTTGCAAATTTCCGGTCAGATAAGCGCGGTTTTCGATAATTTCCGCACAGTTTTTTGCGAAGTATTCTGCGTCCTCCAGCGCGCCGAGTCCCGCCGCCTGTGTGACGGAATTGACGTTGTAGGGGTTGGTGGAATATTTAACGGTGTTCAAATCGCGAATCAGCGCGGGACAGGCAAGCGCCATGCCGAGCCGTCCGCCCGCAAGCGAACGCGACTTTGAAAACGTCTGGGTGACAATCAGATTGTCGTATTTATCAATCAGCGTGACCGCGCTCTCCGCGCCGAAATCGACATACGCCTCGTCTATGATCACTATGCTGCCGGGGTTCGAGGCGACAATGCGCTCGATAGCGGACAGCGGTAACGCGATACCCGTCGGGGCGTTAGGATTCGCGAGAAAAACGGTCTTGCCGACGCCGAGATAATCCTCAACGTTAACGGTGAAATCCTCCGCGAGGGGGATTTTTTCATACGGAACGCCGTTCAAATCGGCGAACACGGGATAAAAACCGTAGGTAATATCGGGAAAGACGGCGGGGTGAGAATCGTCGCAGAACGCCATGAAGGCGAAATTCAGCGCCTCGTCCGAGCCGTTGGTAAACAAAATATTCTCCGTGCCGATACCGTACAGCCCGCCGAGCTTCGCGGTCAGCGCGGTGCAGTCGGGGTCGCAGTAAAGCTGAAGCTTCTGTGCCGCCTTCGCCGCGTATTCCCGCGCCTTCGGCGAGGGCGCGTAGGGGCTTTCGTTGGTGTTGAGCTTGACAAAGCGCCTGTCCCTCGGCTGTTCACCGGGGGTATAGGGGGTCAGGCGGCTGTATTTTTCAGAGAAAAAGCGGCTCATCACTCTTCCTCCAGCCTGACGACGGCGGATTTTGCGTGACCTGTCAAGCCCTCTTTTTCGGCGAATTTCGCCACGTCATAGGCAACCTTTTTCAGCGCGTCGGCGGTGAAGTAGGTATACTGGGTCTTCTTGACGAAGTCGTCGACGGACAGCGGGCTGGAAAACTTAGCTGTGCCGGAGGTCGGCAGGGTGTGGTTCGGGCCGGCAAAGTAATCGCCGAGCGCTTCGGGACAGTTGCGCCCCATAAAAATCGAACCTGCGTGACGGATTTTATCGAGGTAATCAAAGGGATTGTCCACACACAGCTCGAGATGCTCGGGAGCGATTTCGTTCGCAATATCAATGACGACGTCGAGGTTATCGGCAACAATAATCTTGCCGTTATTATCAATGGAAGCGCGCGCGATTGCAGCGCGGTCAAGGAGAGGAATCTGACGCTCCAGCTCGTCGCTGACCGCCTGCGCGAGCGCGGGGCTGTCGGTAACGAGAACCGCAGAGGCAAGCTTGTCATGCTCCGCCTGAGAGAGCAAATCCGCGGCGGCATACCTGGGATTGGTCTTGCCGTCGGCGACAATCAGGATTTCGCTCGGCCCCGCAATCATGTCAATGGAAACCTGACCGAAAACCTGCTTCTTCGCCTCGGCAACAAAGGCGTTTCCGGGTCCGACGATTTTGTCGACCTTGGGAATACTCTCCGTTCCGTAGGCGAGGGCGGCAATCGCCTGCGCGCCGCCGACCTTGAAGATTCTGTCCACGCCCGCGACGGAAGCCGCGGCGAGAATCGCGGGATTCACCTTACCGTCCGCCGACGGAGGAGTCACCATGACCACCTCGCGAACGCCCGCAATCTTCGCGGGAATCGCGTCCATCAGGACAGTGGAGGGATATGCCGCCGTGCCGCCGGGTACATACAGTCCCGCGCGGTCGACAGGGATGATTTTCTGACCCATCACAACGCCGTCGGTATCGTTGATGATGAAGCTCTGACGCTTCTGCGCCTCGTGAAATTTACGGATATTTGCCGCCGCCTTTCGGAGTATCTCAATGAACTCCGGCTCAACGGCTGCAACCGCCTCTTCAATTTCCTCTGCGGTTACCTGCAGGGTATTGAGCTGCGCCTTATCAAAGCGGGCGGTATATTCAAACAACGCCTTGTCGCCGTTTTCGCGGACGTTCGCGATAATGTCGGCGACAATGTCCTCCACGGAGGAGGTCGGCTCAAAGCGCGCGAAAATCTCGGCGTTATCTACTTCGTTATAATTGAGAATCTTAATCATTTTTTAACTCCTGTACCAGTCTGTCAATCTGTTCTCTCTTGAACTTATAGCTGCTTTTATTCGCAATCAGCCGCGCGGAAATCGGGACGATGTTCTCGATCACCTCGAGGTTATTTTCCCTGAGGGTGGAGCCGGTCTCGACGATATCGACAATCACATCCGTCAGCCCCAGAATCGGCGCGATTTCAATGGAGCCGTTGAGGTGAACGATATCAATATCTCTGCCCTTGCCCGCATAATAGTCAGCGGCAATCCTCGAAAACTTCGTCGCGACGCGCAGGGTACGGCGGCTGTCATCCCGAAAGCCCTTCGGAGCGGCGACCGCCATGCGGCATTTGCCGATATCGAGGTCGAACAGCTCGTAAATCTCAGGCTCGTATTCCAGCAGGATATCCTTGCCCGCTACGCCGATATCCGCCGCACCGCGCTCAACATAAATCGCGACGTCGGAGGGCTTGACCCAAAAGTAGCGCACACCCGCCGCAGGATTCTCAAAAATCAGCTTGCGGTTCGGCTCGAGGAGGGAAGGACATTCATAGCCCGCCTTCGCGAACATTTCGTAGACCTTCTCGCCCAATCTGCCCTTCGGCAGCGCGACGTTGAGCATCCTGTCCTGAGGAAGCCCGTCGGTCGAAAGGACATCGACCCGCTCGAGCGCGTCGAGGTAAATCGCAAAGCCGACCGCCTTGCTTTTACGCTTCATGCGGCGCATCAGCTTATCATAGCGCCCGCCGGACAGAACCGCGTCGGGAACGCCGTTGATAAAGCCCTTGAAAATCACGCCGTTATAGTAATTGCGGTCGCTGACGACCGAAAAATCTATCTGCACATTCTGCTTCAGCGCACCGCCGTCAAAGGCGGACATAACCTCGTCAAGCTCGGTGAACGCGTCGGCGCATCCGAGGTCGCCGCACAAATCCCGCACCTGCGGCAGCACCCTGTCAACAGAGCCGCACATCGTCACCAGCGACATCAAAGGCGCGGCAAGCTGCGCGTCAATGCCGTTATCCTCACAGAGCGAGAGGATTCCGTGGGTGTTTTTTTCACTCACGCATTTGACCAGCTCCGCCTGCAGCGCACGGTTATCCGTCACACGCTCCAGCGCAGCGTCGAGAATATCAAGATTGGAAACATCCAGCACAAAGCTACTGCCGACAGCAAAAAGACTCTCGGCGGCGAGATACAGACACTCACCGACCTGCGCGCTGCCGATATCGCCGATACACTCGACGCCCGACTGCAGCAGCTCCTTAAAGCTGTTCGTGCCCTTTGACACGCGGTAGACGTTCTCGTTATAATAGAGCTTCTTCGTCTCGCCGTCGGTATGGTTCTTGATAATCGACAGCGTAACGTCGGGCTTCAGCGCCATCAGCTTGCCGCCGATATCGGTGAAGGTGATGACGGAATCGGAAATCAAAAAGTCCTTGTTGCGGCTGTAGAGGTCATATTCCTCAAACTTGCTCATGCGGTAGGGCTGATAGCCGTAACGGCTGTACAACGCGCGCAGGGTGAAGGTCATCCGCTCCGAGGGGCTGAGGACATTGTCGTTAATATTCATTTTTGCTCCTCCTTCATGCGGTCAATCATCATGCGGTAACCGCCCGCGCCGTAGTTCAGGCAGCGGCTGACGCGGCTGATGGTGGCGGTGGACACGCCGATTTTGTCGGATATCTTCTGGTAGCTGATACCCTCGTCGATCAGAAACGCGGTATCAAGCCGCTGCGCCATATCGGTGATTTCCTTTATCGTGCAGATATCATCGAAAAAGGCGTAGCACTCCTCCCTGTCTTTGAGGGACAGAATCGCGTCGAACAGTCTGTCAACGGAATCATTCTTGAAATTTCTCATGGCTTCCTCCATGTTATACTGTATTTTCACTATGCCATGTTATCACTTTATCATAATAAAGTCAAGGGCACTTGGATGATTTCATCATCTTGACGGATAGTTACGGGAATGTGGAAAGGTTTTTATATATGATTACAGGGAGGGCAAGCCCTCCCCTATTATCTGTTAAGTAACCACTGATCAATTCACGCCTAGCGGCTGAGCACACAACTTGCTTGCATCTTTTCCGTCATAGTGCCCAAAAATTCTTGTCCATACGGCAGTATGCACGCGAATTATTTGAACACTCTGACGAAAAATCTGTCTGCGCAATTTATGCACTCGAATTAATCAGTGTTTACTTAACTGTTATCTGTAATTTGTTATCTGTTAACTAACCTCTACTTCTCCCTCAAAGACCGTGGTCGCGGGGCCTGTCATCACGACGGTATCGTCGGTATAGCGGATGACTAAATCGCCGCCGCGCAGATGGACGGTGATATCCTCGCCCTTTTTACAGAAGCCGTTCAGACACGCCGCGACGACTGTCGCACACGCACCCGTGCCGCAAGCCCATGTTTCGCCCGAGCCGCGCTCCCACACGCGCATCTGCAGGGTACGGTCGTCAATCACCCTGACGAACTCGGTATTCACGCGGTCGGGAAAGGCGGGATGGTTCTCAAAATACGGTCCGATTTCTTCGAGCTTCAAGCTGTCTACGTTATTAACAAAGGTCACACAATGGGGGTTGCCCATGCTGACGGCGGTGACCCGGTAGGTACTGCCGTTGACCTCGAGCGGCTGATTGACGACCGTATCGCCTTCGTACCGCATTGGGATATCGGCAGGCTTTAAGACAGCCGCTCCCATATCTACCTTGGCGAAAACCGCCTTGCCGTTCTCAACGGTCAAGTCTATAGTCTTGACGCCGCTGAGGGTATCAATCGTCACGGTCGTTTTGTCGGCGGGGACAATACCGTAATCATAAACGTACTTTGCCACACAGCGGATGCCGTTTCCGCACATCTTTGCCTCCGAGCCGTCCTCGTTGAAAATCCGCATCTTCGCGTCGGCGATATTGCTCGGACAGATAAGGATAATGCCGTCACCGCCAATGCCGAAGCGCCTGTCGGACAGCTTTCTCGACAGCTCTTCGGGGTTCTCGATATCCTGCTCAAACGTGTTGAAATAGATGTAGTCGTTGCCGATACCGTGCATTTTTGTGAAGCGTAGCTTTTTCATAACATACCGTCCTTTCCAAATACATTCTCATTATACTCGCGCAGATTTTTCTTGTCAATAATGCGGGCGGGGGCATAGCAACAACTTCTTGACAATAAACTGTTTACGTAATATACTTTATTGTGAATAAATTGCAACTTGAAACGAGGGATTTGATATGATAAAAGTACCCGAGGTCTTTGCGAATAACGTATTTAACGACGAAAAAATGCGCCGGCGTTTACCCGACGACGCCTACGCCGCATTCCGCGCGTCCATCGAGGACGGCACGCCGCTGGATATCAAAATCGCGAACATTGTCGCCGACGCGATGAAGGACTGGGCAATCGAGCAGGGCTGTACCCACTACACCCACTGGTTCCAGCCGATGACGGGTATCACCGCCGAAAAGCACGACAGCTTTCTCACCCCCACGGGCGACGGTAAGGTCATTATGGAATTTTCGGGCAAGGAGCTGATCAAGGGCGAGCCTGACGCCTCGTCCTTCCCCTCCGGCGGCATCCGCGCCACCTTTGAGGCGCGCGGCTATACCACATGGGATCCGACCTCCTACGCCTTTGTCAAGGACAACACACTCTGTATTCCGACGGCGTTCATGTCCTATACGGGCGACGTTCTGGATAAAAAGACCCCCCTCCTACGCTCGATGGATCGCATCAACCATGAGGCGGTACGCATCCTGCACCTTTTCGGCAAAACCGACGTGACCCGCGTAAACGTCACCGTCGGTCCCGAGCAGGAATACTTTTTGATCGACAAGGAGCTGTACGACCGCCGCAAGGATCTCAAATACACGGGACGCACCCTGTTCGGCGCGCGCTCGCCGAAGGGTCAGCAGCTCGACGACCACTATTTCGGCGCTATCAAAAAGCGCGTCAAGGACTTTATGACGGAGCTGGACGAGGAGCTGTGGAAGCTCGGCATCTATGCCAAAACCGAGCATAACGAGGTCGCTCCCGCACAGCATGAGCTGGCGCCCATCTTCACCGACGTGAATATCGCCGCCGACCATAACCAGCTGACAATGGAGCTGATGAAGCGCCTCGCGATGAAGCACGGAATGGTCTGTCTGCTGCATGAAAAGCCCTTCAAGGGCGTGAACGGCTCGGGCAAGCACAACAACTGGTCGCTGTCGACCAACACGGGCGAAAATCTCTTCAAGCCCGGCAAGCACCCCGAGGATAATTTACAATTTCTGATTTTCCTTACCGCCGTCATCAAGGCGGTCGACGACTATCAGGACTTGCTGCGGTTATCCGTCGCGACCGCGGGCAACGACCACCGCTTAGGCGGCGACGAGGCTCCGCCCGCGATCATCTCCATGTTCCTCGGCGACGACCTCGAGGCGGTTGTCGAGGCGATCATCAACCGCGAGGACTATGAGAGTCAGGGCAAGGTGATGATGGAAACGGGCGCGGAAAGCCTGCCCGTTATCCGCAGGGACACCACCGACCGCAACCGCACCTCACCCTTTGCCTTTACGGGCAACAAGTTTGAGTTCCGCTCACTCGGCTCGGCGCTGAACATCTCCTGCCCGAACATCATGCTGAATACAATTGTCGCCGATACCCTCGCGGGCTTTTCCGACGAGCTGGAAAAGGCGTCCGACTTCAACGCCGCCTGCCGCAGGCTGATTCGAAAGAACCTGAAAAAACACCGCCGCATCATCTTCAACGGCGACGGCTACACCGACGAATGGATTCAGGAGGCGGAGAAGCGCGGACTGTTGAACCTAAAATCCACCCCCGAGGCACTCGCCCACTACAACGACAAGAAGAACGTCGACCTCTTTGAGCGCAACCACATTTTCTCCAAGCGCGAGGTAGAGGCGCGTCAGGAAATCCTGCTCGAAAACTACGTCAAAATCATCAGCCTCGAGGCGCTGACCATGCTCGACATGGCGAAGAAGGATATTCTCCCCGCGGTATCTGCCTTTACGGGAAAGACCTGCGCGACCATCGAACGCAAGCGCGCGGTATCGCCCGACATCAAGGTCGATGCGGAGGTGAAGCTCGTCACAAAGCTGAGCAATCTGCTGACCGAGTTCTCCGGGAGAATCGAGAAGCTGGAGGAAACAGTAAACGCCGCCTCAAAGTACAGCGACAGCATCCAGCGGCTCGCGGAGTACACCTGCGACCATATCTTCGCCGATATGGAAGCGCTGCGCGAAGTCAGCGACGAGATGGAGATGTGTACCGCGTCCAAATTCTGGCCGTACCCGAGCTATGGCGAGCTGCTGTTCAGCGTACAGTAATCCTTAATAAACAGCAACACCGTTCTGCCGAAAACAGAACGGTGTTTTTTGATGTCTTTATTTATATAAGCTTGATAAAAAATCCTTGCTCTTTAATATCCCTGCGGATTGTTTTTCTGCCAGTTCCACGAATCGCGGCACATATCCTCAAGGCCATATTGCGCCGTCCAGCCAAGCTCGCGCGCCGCCTTGGACGCGTCGGCATAGCACTCGGCAACGTCGCCGGGACGGCGGGGCTTGATATCATAAGGAATCTCAATATTGTTGACGCGGGAAAAGGCATTGACAATATCAAGAACGCTGTAGCCGTTGCCTGTACCGAGGTTGAAAATCTCCGTGCCCTTATGCGCTGCTGCGTATTCAATCGCCTTGACATGACCGAGCGCCAAATCAACGACATGGATATAATCGCGCACGCCCGTGCCGTCATGGGTCGGATAATCGTTGCCGAACACCCCCAGCCGCGGCAGCTTTCCGACCGCCACCTGCGTAATATAGGGCATCAGGTTGTTGGGGATCCCGCTGGGATTCTCGCCGATCAAGCCGCTTTTATGCGCGCCGATAGGGTTGAAATAGCGCAGCAGAACGACGCTGAGATTCTCGTCGGCATTCGCCGCGTCGGTCAGAATCTGTTCGTTCATATATTTTGTCCAGCCGTAGGGGTTGGTGCAGAAGGTGGGCATTCCCTCCTTGAGCGGAACCTCCTCGGGAATACCGTAAACGGTAGCCGATGAGCTGAAGACAATGTTATGTACGCCGCGCGCCTTCATAACCTCCAAAAGCGTGAGGGTCGTGTCAATATTGTTGCGATAGTAGCGCACGGGAATCGCACAGCTCTCTCCGACCGCTTTCAGTCCGGCAAAATGAACCACCGCGTCAAAGTTCTCTTTCTCAAACATCGCGTCGACCGCGGCGTTATCGGCGACGTCAATTTCATAAAGCTTCGGACGGGTACCCGAAATTGCTTCGATACGGTCGAGCACCTTCGGCGAGCTGTTATCAAAATTGTCGGCGATGACTACCTCGTGACCCGCCGCTATCATTTCTACGGCGGTGTGGCTGCCGATGTAGCCCGCGCCTCCGGTAAGCAAAACTTTCATTGATATTTCCTCCTTAAAATCTTCATCCGCAAATCCGTTATTCTGCGTTGTTTGTGTTATGATGGAAGGTCTCGACCATTTCCTCAAGCATGGCAACGGTCGCGTCGTTATCGTTGCTATCGGCTATCTGCTGCAGCTCGTCGAGCTGAGCGGTGAGCTTTTCGGGGTCAATTTCAATCTGGTTGCCGATAAAGATTTTTTTATTCTCGGTGCTTTGCAGACCCTCCTCGTCCATCAGAAGCTCCTCAAAGAGCTTTTCGCCCGGACGCAGACCCGTGAATTTAATCTCCACATCGCGGTAAGGAACCTTGCCGTACATACGGATCAGGTTTTCGGCAATGGTGGTGATACGGACGGGGTCGCCCATATCGAGGACAAAAATCTCGCCGCCGTTCGCAATCGCCGCCGCCTCCAGCACCAGCGAAACCGCCTCGGGAATCGTCATGAAATAGCGGATAATATCGGGGTGGGTAACGGTAACGGGCTTGCCCGCCTCAATCTGTCGGCGGAACAGCGGAATGACGGAGCCGTTAGAGCCGAGCACGTTGCCAAAGCGCGTAGTGACGAACTCCGTATTGCTGCCCTTCTGGCTCATATACTGCACAATCATTTCACAGCAGCGCTTTGTCGCGCCCATAACATTAGTGGGATTGACCGCCTTGTCTGTGGAAATCATCACGAATTTTTCTGCTTGATATTTTTCGGCGAGGGTAACCATGTTCCATGTGCCGAAGATATTATTCTTGACCGCCTCTGCCGGAGAGGTTTCCATCAGCGGAACGTGCTTATGCGCCGCCGCGTGAAACACCACCTGCGGCCGGTATGTTTCAAAGACCTGCTCCATTTTGTCGCGGTCGCGCACCGACGCAATCAGCGTGACCAGATTCAGCCTGTCTTCGTATTCGATATACAGCTCCTGCTGGATATCGTAGGCGTTATTTTCGTAGATATCAATAATGATGATCTGCTTGGGATTGTACTTCGCAATCTGGCGCACCAGCTCGGAGCCGATGGAACCGCCGCCGCCCGTAACCATACAGACCTTGCCGCTGATAAAGTCGCGGATTTTTGTCTTGTCAAAGGTGATCGGCTCTCTGCCGAGCAAATCCTCGATTTTGATATCCTTGACCTGACTCATGATATTGGGGGATTCATCGCTCAGAAAAAGCTGGCTTAAATAAGGCACAGTCTTGATACGGCAGCCCGACTTTGAACAAATCTCCATGATTCGCTTGCGGTCGGATTCATCACAGGAGGGAATTGCGAAAAGAATCAGGCTGATTTTATACTGCTTGCACAGCATCGGAATATCCTTTGTCGTACCGACGACGTCCACGCCTAAAACCTTGGTATTAAACTTGGAAACATCGTCGTCCACAAGGCAAACGGGAAGAATGCCGTTAGAGGGATTATTCGGGTCGGATGCCGCGTTCTGTACCTCGCGCAAAATCATCTGCGCCGCCATACCCGCGCCGACGATCATCGTTCTCTCGCGTTTTTCGTCCATTCCGGCATTGATAAGGTCGATGAAGGTGTGCTTGAATATCAGACGGAACACCAACAGCGCGGCAACCGTAATGACAATATTCAGGATGAAGAAAGGAAGCGTAACCTCGTGGTCGGTATAATGCGCGAACAGCACGGCGATACTCAGTCCAATCACCACGGCAATACCGCAGAGGATGAAATCCGTCTTTTCAAGCTGGCGCCACGCCTTGTTATACGCGCCCGCCACAAACAGCATAAAGAAGCAGAACAATACGTTCAGCCCGATAATACCCGCGATACGGATAGGCTGTATCGCAATCGACATCGTATCGCCCTGTACGATAATCGCGTATAATGACAAAAGCGCGTTGCTGACAAGAGAGGACAGCCCGACAATCAGAGCATCTATCAGCATTAATAAAACTTTGCGATGATTAATTTTTTTCATTTCCCCATACCCTTTTACTAACTATCTTGCACTTCGACGCAAAATGAAATTACATAACTATACAGTTTATATTATAGTATATCCGCCTCGCAATGTCAAACCTTTTTCGCCGCCGCATAAACAGCACCGCCCCGTAATATATATGGAGTGACAGAATGAATGTTATACGGAGGCTGACATGAAAGGTAACGTAGAAGAACGCGCCGTACGGCTTGGCGAATATATTATAGAGAAGCAGACAACCGTGCGCGACAGCGCTAAGGCATTCGGCATCAGCAAATCGACGGTACATAAGGATTTAACCGCACGGCTGCCGCGGCTGAATCCCGGGCTGTACAAGGAGGTGCGCGCGGTATTGGACGTCAACAAGGAGGAGCGCCACCTGCGGGGCGGAGAAGCAACAAGGAAGAAATACCTGAGCCTGTCGGCAGAAAGGAAGTAACCTGATTTTCCGTTTTTCCGCTGAAAATCATCTTTTTCTTTACATTCTTTTCCTTTAGGTGTATAATTATCATGGTATATCAGGACATACCCCAAAATTCCCTTGTCCGGAATCAAAAGGAGCAAACACCATGATGAATATACCCTTTTCCCCACCCGATCTCACGGAGGAAGAAATCGCGGAGGTAGCCGATACCCTGCGCTCCGGCTGGATTACAACGGGACCCAAAACGAAACAATTTGAGCACGATATCGCGGCTCTCTGCGGCACGAAGAAGGCGGTATGTCTGTCGTCCCAGACCGCGTGCGCCGAAATGACGCTGCGTATCCTCGGAGTAGGTCCCGGCGACGAGGTTATCGTTCCGGCATACACATACACCGCCTCCTGCTCGGTTATCTATCACGTCGGCGCGACGCCCGTGATGATAGACTGCAAGCCGAATTCCTACGAGATGGATTACGATAAGGTCGAGGCGGCAATCACCCCAAAGACTAAGGTGATTATCCCCGTTGACCTCGCGGGCGTTGTCTGCGACTATGACCGCATCTTCGAAATCGTGGAGAAGAAGCGCGCGTTATTCAAGCCCTCCGATAATCCCGTCCAGCTCTCTCTCGGGCGCATTATCGTCATGAGCGACGCCGCGCACGCCTTCGGCGCTCAGTGGCACGGCAAAATGTGCGGCGAGATTGCCGATTTCACAAACTTCAGCTTTCACGCGGTCAAGAATATGACGACTGCCGAGGGCGGCGCCGCAACATGGCGCGAAATTCCCGGCGTGGATTCCAACGAGCTGTACAAAAACTATATGCTGATGACCCTGCACGGTCAGACAAGGGACGCCTTTGCCAAGGACAAGGGCACCTCCTGGGAGTACGATGTTGTCAACACCCAGTACAAGTGTAATATGCCCGACGTACTGGCGGCAATCGGACTCGCGCAGCTGAAGCGCTATGACAGCATGCTCGCGCGACGTCACGAGCTGATTGAGCGCTACAACAAAGCATTTGATGGGCTGGACATTCAGGTGCTCAACCACAAGGGAAATAACCACCGCTCCAGCGGTCACCTGTATTTTGTCCGCTTTTTGGGTAAAGACGCGGAATTCCGCAACAAATTCTACGACCGCATGAAGGAGCAGGGCGTCAACTGCAACGTCCACTTCAAGCCCCTGCCCATGATGACCGCCTACAAGCAGAAGGGCTTTGACATTATCGACTACCCATACGCTTATAATATGCACAAAAACCAGCTGACCCTGCCGATGAACTCGGTCTTGACAGACGAAGAGGCGCAGTACGTCATTGATACCTTCCTCAAGACCTACAAGGAGCTGGTATAAAAAAGGGCTGCGGGCGCAGCCTTTTTTTGAATGAAGTGTGAATAAGTATTCGACGAAATTTTCAATTTGTTCATGCATTCATCACAAAAAGGATTATAATAGTTATAATAATAAAATGATAAAATTGTAAGAAATCAGGTGATTCTATGGCTAACCAAAAAATTCTGATTGTTGACGACGACCGCAATATCTGCGAGTTGCTGCGCCTTTATATCGAAAAGGAGGGCTTCACCACCGTGATTGCCTACGACGGCGAGCAGGCGGTCGAGTTGTTCAACGCCGAACAGCCCGCGATGATTCTGCTCGATATCATGCTGCCGAAAATGGACGGTTGGCAGGTATGCCGTGAAATCCGCAAGACCTCCGACTGCCCCATTATCATGCTCACCGCCAAGGGCGAGGTATTTGACAAAATCCTCGGTTTGGAGCTGGGCGCGGACGACTATGTGGTCAAGCCCTTTGAGGCGAAGGAGGTCGTCGCCCGTATCCGCGCGGTTCTCCGCCGGACAGGCTCGTCCGAAGAGGACGCGGTCAAGGAGGTTCGCTGGGACAAGCTGATTATCAACCTCACCAACTACGAGCTGATTGTGGACGGCAAGCAAATCGACACGCCGCCCAAGGAGCTGGAGCTGCTCTATCACCTTGCCTCCAACCCCAACAAGGTCTTTACGCGCGACCAGCTTCTCGACCAGGTATGGGGCTTTGAATATTACGGCGACAGCCGTACCGTTGACGTACACGTCAAGCGTATCAGAGAGAAAATCGACGGCGTTTCCGACAAATGGGAGCTCCGCACCGTATGGGGAGTAGGCTACAAGTTTGAAACAAAGGGCTAAGTCATCCGGCTTTCAGGTAAAATCCTCGCTGTTCCGAAAATACCTGATGTTCGGTTTGATTATCCTGCTCGTCAGCTTCATCTCGCTGGGCGTGATGATGTATATTTTCGTCAACAGCTACTGGGAAAGAGAACAAAAGAATACGCTGATTGCAACCGCTGAGCGCGTCGCCGAGAAGATTGAAAGCTCACAGGAAAGGCTGAGTATCTTCACCACCATTTCCGGCAGAAGCAGTCTGCTCGATAAGCCCCTGCCCTATATGTCGGGCGACGTCGGCTCGGATATCCTTCTGGTTGATTTGACCGGCACCTGCGTCGACTGCTCCGAGGGCGATAACTGCTATCACCGCCGCCACGCCCTGCCCTCCTATGTGCTGGGCGCGACCGCGAACGGCGAGTTTTTTGAGACGGGTACCCTCGACGGCTACTATGAAGAAAATTACTGCACCGCAGGCGTTCCGATTGTCGATGAAACGGACGCAGGGAGCGAGATTCAAGGCTACTGTTATGTGTTCGCCAAGGCGACCTTTACCTCCGCCCTGCCCTCCACCTTCATCCAGATTTTCCTGATTTCCGCTGGTATCACGCTGGCGTTGGTTATCCTGCTGGTCGCGCTGATGTCCTATCAGATGGCGTGGCCGCTGCGACAGATGTCCAACGCCGCCAAACGCTTTGCGGTCGGCGATTTCTCCGTGCGCGTCAATGTCCGTTCATCGGACGAAATCGGCGAGCTTGCGAACGCCTTCAACAATATGGCGGACTCGCTCTCTGCGAGTGAGGGAATGCGGCGCACGTTTATCTCCAACGTGTCGCATGAGCTGAAAACCCCGATGACCTCTATCGCGGGCTTCATCGACGGTATTCTCGACGGCACCATCCCCCCCGAGCGCCAAAAGCACTACCTGACCATTGTTTCCAACGAGGTCAAGCGCCTGTCGCGCCTTGTCACCTCGATGCTCTCGCTGTCGCGCATCGACAACGGCGAGCTGAAAATCCACCCCGCGAACTTCGACCTTTTCTCTACGCTGATTTCGATTCTCGCGGGCTTTGAACAGAAAATCATCGAGCGCAACCTGCGTATTACGGGACTGGAAAGGTTCCGCTCGATTCAGGTTTACGCCGACCCCGACCTGATGTATCAGGTCATCTATAACCTGATTGAGAACGCGGTCAAATTCACCGACGAAGGCGGTTACATCGACTTTGATATAGAGGAAACCCGTTTCGATATCACCGTGATGATTACCAACTCCGGCGAGGGAATCCCTCCCGAGGATATCCGCTTCATCTTCGACCGCTTTTATAAAACTGACAAGAGCCGCAGCATGGACAAAAAGGGTATGGGTCTGGGCTTGTATATTGCCAAGACCATCATGCGCCTGCACGAGGGCGACATCTACGTCGAATCCCGCGTCGGCGAGTATACCCGGTTTGCGTTCCGGCTGCCGACCAATGTCCCTCATCCGAGCAAGAAAAAGCCGGACGGGAAATATATCGAAACCACTATTGAACCCGAAACGGAGGAATAAATATGGAAAACAAGCTGCCTTCGGAAGACTTCCGACCGGAGAATGAATATCCTGAGCTGAATGCAAAGCCGATAGAAGCGGCGGAGCCTGTGCCTGCCGCGCCGGACGAGCCTGTTGCCGAGCAGGAAGCCCCTGCTGCCGCTGAACAGGAAGCTGCTGCCGTTGAGAAACAAGCAACGGTACAGCCCCCGGCAGAACAGCCTGTACCGCCGGCACAGCAGTCCTATCCGCAGGGCGGGATTCCCTATATGACTTATCCGGTATACCCCGGAGCGCCCTACCCGCAGCAGCCGCAACAGGACTATCCGCAGCAGAGCTATCCGAACCAGCCGTACCCGCAGCAGCCCTACCCGCCTCAGGGAATGTATTATCCGAACTACACGCAGTATTACGCGCCCTATCCCCCGCAGCAGGGTCAACAGCCGCAGCAACCGCAGCAACCGCAACAACCGCAGCAGCCGCAGCAACCGCAGCAACCGGTAACGCCTGCACAGCCGCCTGTACAGCCGGGTTATACACCCGCCGCGGGTGACGCGCCCTTTACCGTACCCGAGGAAAAGAAAAAGACCTCCACAGGTACAAAGGCGTTCCTGCTGATTCTCTCCGCGCTCCTGCTCGCAATGGTCGCAGGCTTCATCGTTTATATTGCCAACGTATCCAACAAGGACGCCGCAAAGGCAAAGGACGATCCCTTCTCCGTCAGCGACGAAGATGATCTTCTCGAATTGTTCGGCGGCGATAACAAAGACTATGAGTTGAAGCATACCGAAACTGAGGAAGAAATCACGCTGGTCAAGGACGACGGCGCAACACAGGTGCGCGATACCGATAATCCCGACAGCATCGGAAAGCCCGACAAGGACGCGGCTTCCATCAAGCTCAAATCCGCTCCCAAGGATGCGGACGACAGCTCCAAATACACCGCGAAAAGCTCCTTTAACGCCGTCGCAGACAGCGTTGTCACCATCTCCTGCTATGCGGACAAAATCACCGAAAATATCTACGATATCAAATCCTCCGGCTCGGGCGTGATTCTCTCGAAAGACGGCTACATCGTCACCAACGCCCATGTGCTGGCGAATTCCAAAATGTACGCGGTCAACGTCACGCTCAACAACGGCGATAAGTATCCGGCGAAGATCATCGGCTATGATACATGGACGGATTTGGCGGTTATCAAAATCGACGCGAAAGACCTTAAGCCCGCCGAATTTGCCGACTCCGAAAAGGTCGAGGTCGGCGACGACGTCATCGCCATCGGCAGTCCCGGCGGCGCGAAGTATCAGAACAGCCTGACGCAGGGCGTCATTTCCGCCGTTGACAGAGAGATTTCCGTCAACAAGGTCGTGCGCTATATCCAGAGCGACGCCGCAATCAATCCCGGCAGCTCGGGCGGACCGCTGTGCAACCTCTGCGGTCAGGTCATCGGCATCACCACCGCCAAGACCGTTGCCCAGAACTATGAGAGCATGAGCTTCTCTATCCCCTCCGCTGTCGTCAAGGATACCGTCACCGACCTGATTCACTACGGCTATATCCCCGGCAGAGCGCGCATCGGCTTCTCGGGAAGCGAGGTCACCGCCGACGAAAAGCTCTACTACGGGATTCCCGCAGGCGTGATTATCGGCTCGATTGCCGAGGACGGCGCTTTAGCTGACAGCGGCGTCAAGGAGGGCGACGTGATTACCGCAATCGACGGCGAGGAGGTTGGCTCCTTCCAGGATATCTACAACATCCTCTCACAGCACAAGGCAGGCGACAAGGTCAAGCTGAGCATCTACCGTATCGAGGAAGAGGGCTTCTTCACAGAAGAGGAACCCACAATAATCGCAAAATAAAACAAACACATAAACAAAAGGTCATCCACTCACGGATGACCTTTTCATTATGTCAGATTCATTATGTCAGCTTTCGTTATCCGCCGCGCTCAGCACCTCGCCGACCTTATCGTGAATCACAAGGTCGGCATAGCCGTCATACGGCGTTTCGTCACGGTTGATCAGCACCATGCTCCCGCCCCTGAAATAGCGGATATAGGACGCGGCGGGATAGACCGTCAGCGAGGTTCCCGCAACAATCAGCACATCCGCCGAGCGGATATCCTCCAGCGCCGCGGTCACGGTGTCCTCGGGGAGCGGCTCCTCATACAGCACGACGTCGGGCTTGACAATGCCGCCGCAGTCACAGGTAGGCACGCCCCCGCTGCGGGCGATAAAATCCACGTCGTAGCTTTTTCCACACTTCATACAGTGATTCCGCAGGACGGAACCGTGCAGCTCATGCACGCGCTTACTGCCCGCCGCCTGATGCAGACCGTCGATATTCTGCGTCACGACCGACAGCAGTCTGCCTTCGCGCTCCCATTTGGCAAGCGTCAGGTGCGCCTTGTTGGGCTTTGCGGTCAGGCACAGCATTTTTTCGCGGTAAAAGCGGTAAAACTCGTCCGGCTGCCGCACAAAAAAGCTGTGGCTGAGGATTTCCTCGGGCGGATAATCGAATTTTTGGTGATACAGTCCGTCCACCGAGCGGAAATCGGGGATACCGCTCTCGGTGGAAACACCCGCCCCTCCGAAGAATACAATGCGTCTTGCGCCCGATACGATTTCTCTGAGCTTGTCAGTATTTGTCATCGCAATCCCTCCTGTGTTTACTATCCCCAGTCTAATACTAAACTCAAATAAAAGGTAGACAATCTTAACGGTCTGATGAACTATCACAACTTTCTTTAACAATTGTTATAATCTTATATTCACCAAATACCATATTTGGGAGGAGAAGTTAATGATATAACAGTCATAAAAATTGCAATAGTACTACTGATAATTATTGCAGCTGTTTTAATCTTTTTATCCTTGAAAATAATCAGCGCATAAAGAAAAATAGTAACAAGGCAGAAGATACAACTTAATAAATGATAAGGAAATACATATATCAAACTATTTAAATACTTACTATAATGATACCCGAGTATAATAAGCATGGGAAACAGTATTATCAATCCCCACCACTTATCTTTTCGCATATAAAAACCAACGAAGCCTATTGAAAATGCTGATAACAGCGGAAACACCCATTCCCAATAGTTTCCCAGAGAACTCCAACCAACTACAGAGAATTTAGAGAGATCGGCTATTAACCCACCAATAAAGAGACTGATTAAGTAAAACACAAAACACTTTAATGACGAATCTAAAGCACTCTTTGAATTCATGATGATTATAATACCAAAGAAAATCCACCATTCATAATGATATAAAACATCTTGAAAGGAAGTTCCTTCTAAAGCAGGAATATACGTAATCAAGCCTGTATATAAGCCTACTACTACTGCAAGTGCAATGAGCTTTAGCCAAGTTAAGTTTAATCCTTCAAACAATTTTTTTATTATGTTCATTTGATAATACACCTCTTATTTAACCACGCTTATAGAACAATGCGGATAAAATGAAACTAAGTGATCATACTTTGCCTTATTTATCAATTTGTTGTATACAAGGCGACCAATCGGTCGCAGGGTTCTCATACTTTTCAGAGACGGGATTGATATAATAGCCGCATGACTGCCATACTCCATCCGTCTCATAAAAGAAGATATAGAGTTTTACAGATTGTTCATTCTCAAAAATGCAGTAAAAATTTTTACTGTTATTATTTTCATCTGTTTCACTCGCAGGATCAACTACCATATTTCTGAAAGACAAATCCTCGGACCACGCAGGTAGCCATGACAGGAAGAAATGGCCATCTCCAAGGTGTCCCTCACTGTCGAGAGTGTTATACAAGTCATCAAAAACAATATCATTAACTGTGGATATTTTTAACGGTGCTTTTTCATCTGTCTCAATGTAGTAGTCAGAAATATGATAATTCTGTATATCCCAACTCATTTTTTCTTTAATAGCCTGATGAATCTCTTCAGCAGATTGTGTTAAGATTTCAACAGGTGTTAATTCAACGGATTCTACATTCTTGCACCCAGTAAGTAATAGTATCAGGAATAATATAGACATAATAAAAACTTTTTTCATTAGAGTCACCCTTTTATTCATACCAGAACGTAGTTTTACAAGCAAAGTATTCAGTGTAGCTATTATAAAAAAGAGGTCCTTTAATCTTAACTCTTCAATTTTTATGCTCTTTATTATAACTATATTCCTTTTTAAACATAACCAACCTTTTTCATGGAAATAGTTTGGACTTGTCAATCCTAGTTTTTGAAAACAACCAGTATTTCCGTGCTTGTTCCGGGAAATCAACGGATTTATATGGTGCTTTTTATCGCTTCAAATATCGCGGCGTATATATCTATCAATGTATAAGCAGCATCCGATACGGAATCTACCGGATCAGCCTTCTCAGCTCTGACAATCTTGCTGCTTTTATTCAGAATGACGCCATCTTCAGTTCCATGCAAAAGATTCCGATCAAATTCAACGACATAAAATCCGTCGTCAGCCATTATCAATGCACAAAGATTATATTCTGATTCCTTCGATTCTTCGTCAAACAACAAACCATCTACGAGCGCATCTAAATAATGCTTAAATTCATCGTCGTTTTTACAGGAAAGCAATTCATATAAATCACCGGCAGTTTTTGCAGAAAGCAGCTTTCCTTTGTCTATCGGCTTAGTATAGTATATCGCGGCAATAAAACGATCCGGCTTGCCATCGTTTTCATCATAAACTAAAGCGTACTTTCCCTGCTCGAAACGATAGATGCTTAAATAATAAGGAACACTGCCTTCTGCCTCTGTTTTCTTAGCTTCAATTTCGGTCAGATCAGCGTTCGGCGCTACCCGTTGAACCTCCGAATAATAATTCCGTGGGTCGCCGCTGTAGCTGCGCGTAGCTAATAATTCCAGTAATTCACCATAAGTTTTTTCGTTCAGTTCAACATATCCGGGCTTTGAGTCATCTGCGGATTCCGTTTCCGGATTCTTATTACAGCTAATCAAAAAAACCATTGAAAGGGCTAAAACGACTAGTAGTATTCTTCTCGTCATAATACACTCCAAAATTTCTTTTTAATTATTAAATATTTCGTGACACTATTATAATACAAATAGATATTCTTACCAGTAGCAAAATCAAAAACAAAATCTTGCTTTAAATATGGAAGTCCATATTTCTTATTGTTATAATAAATTTTAGGCTTAATGATTATCCAATTCTTAGTATTATTAAGATCAACTTTTCCTATGTTTTCAACATATAGTTTACCATGTTTTTGCCACCAATGACCATTTGAAGGGTTTTGTTTCATAAAATGAAAGTCATAAACAGTACAGTATTCGCCATACTTATTTTTATATCTGATATTAATAACTCTCATTGCAATTCTATATTCACCTTTTTTTAGTTTTGTATTTGATGTAGAACTCCTAAATTGAATCTTAAGTCTGTTTAAATCATTTTTCACTTGTTTATATACATCACTAATTGTAAAAGGAGATTTTTTTAATTGACGCGATAAACTATATAAAAACGAAGTGTATCCAGGATTTATAATCTTATTCATATACCCTAATGCATATGCGTAACAATTATAATTACTTTGATTATCAACTTCATAAATATGGTTTCCTATATACTTATATCTATTTCCATAATAATCGGCAACTAATAATGTGTTATTCTCACAATATGCAAACATATTGGTACTGAGGGGTGATCCGGATTCAGTATCAAAAAGAATATCCGCGTTTATAAATCTATCAATAGTCGGATCATAGTATCTGCTCTGGAGATAATAAAGTCCTGTTTCATCGTCATAGACATATCCACGGTAGCGCAGGGGGTTAAGGAGCGCGATGTTGGATGAGCTAGTAATCGAGTTGCCGGCTGAATCTTTCACTGACAGCAGCTTGCCCCATGCGTCATAGGTGTAGTTGGCGATAACCGAACCGCTTGTGTCGACGATCTTACAGATATCCCCCTGCAGATTCTTGATATAGAAATACATCGTTCCGTTATGGGAGAAGGAAGTCGGGCTACCGCTTTCATCATAGTAGAACAGCAGCGTATTATTGCCGTTCACCATGCCGATCAGGTTATTACTGCTGTCGTAATAATACTTAATACTGCCCTTCTTCGTACGCAGTCCGTTGCTATTTAGATTTCATGATTATAAGAGTATCGATTAGGTTATTTTTTTGTAATACTATCTGTTTTGAGCTCTACTTGTTTCTTATAAAAACAGTATTGGGCAATTCTTTTTGCAGCGAATCAATATCAAGATAATGAAATACAAACGGAAAATACGTCATTTGAAAGACAAATATTTTAGGACAATCTTTGTTTTTACAAGTAATATAAGTTCGCGCCATTGAACGGACTTCTTTGATTTCCACAACATCACATTTTGGTAAGTGATACACCTTCTTATTTGTAATTATTTCAACATAATCACCTTTTGGAACAACTTCAATAACTATATTCCTATAATACTTGATCAGAAGTGTTTCAATTATAGCTATTAGCGGGATAAAAATAAAAATTAGGATTAGAACAGTAGTATTTACTTCTCCAAATAAAAGAATAACGCAGAATACACAGGCAATAAAAATATCAGCTAAAAAAATAAATACTAATAATATTTTGTAAAAATTTTTCATATTATAACAACCCATAGCCCTTTAGTATAACAGAAAAATCCAGCGTATGAGATATCGTATTAAATACAGCTAAAAAGATTGAGAAAATGAAGAAGAAATAGGCAAATCCTCTTATTGACATTGACACTGTTTTATTCCATGATGGTTTGCTCGACATAGAATTCCCATGCTTCAATGGAGTAAGCACAGCCGATAAATAGGTGATCCCTCGACCGAAGTATCGGTTTCACTTGGTCTTTGTTACTTTCTAAGCCTAACCTCCTCAGGGGAAACACTGTTATTTTGTTATTCCATGCACTCGACAACGGTGCAGGTGACGTTATCCAAGGCGCCGCGCAGGACGGCGAGGTCAATCAGCTCGCGCGATTTATCCGCGCCGCTGCCACCGAGAATCTCGGCAATCTCTCCGTCGGAAAGCATACTGTACAAGCCGTCGGTGCAAAGCAGAATCCTATCGCCCTTGCTCAGGTTGATCGGCTCATACTTTTCGGCTCTCGCGGCGGATGCCGGCTCTGATAAAGTCCTCTGCCGTGATTGTTGTGTTGCTGTAGTCATGCGTCTTGCGGGTTTCTGCTCCAAAACCGATGCTGCCGCTGTGTGCGTCAAGCCCTTTCATGAGATTTTCGAAAGCCCCGAGTAAGATGACAGATACCTTAGATGTGTCAATAACATAAGATGAGTCAGCGTTCCCAGTGGATGAAAAAGTCATTAGACGGTGTTCAAGCAGCAGCAGGATTTGGTTGATGGTCATCTGACTGTAATCTGTGCCATTTGAGCCAATGTGGGTCTCGGTAGCGCACTTGTCAAACTCATCGATGCAGATAACGCAGTTTTCGCTTCCTTCGGGTGGAAGCACGTCCTGGAGGTGGACGGATGAACGGTAAGAATCTGGACCAAGACGGCTGCCATCAAGGACTCGTACATCCATGCCTGGTATTTTTGAC
>CAJONB010000014.1 GCA_905235715.1 uncultured Ruminococcus sp.
CGGCGCGGATATGCTGCGGCATATCGCACTGCACTGCGACAAGCTGAAGGTTGTCGGTCACTACAGCGAAGAGATTATTCTGGAGGACGGTGAAGCGTATGTCTGAGAGCAAAATACTGAGAATGGAGTTGGGCGATGACAGCTACGATATTGTTATCGAGCGCGGCGCCCTGCAAAAAATCGACACCCTGTTTCACCTGAACCGCAGGGTGATGATTATTACCGATGACGGAGTTCCCGAGGAATACGCCGGGACGGTTGCAAATGTGTCCGCGCAGGGTACGGTGTTCACAGTGCCGCAGGGCGAGGGCAGTAAAGACCTCGAATGGGTACGCACGATCCTGACGAAGATGCTCGCGCTCGGCTTTACGCGCCGCGACTGCGTTGTTGCTGTCGGCGGCGGCGTTGTCGGTGACCTTGCGGGTTTTGTCGCGTCGACCTATATGCGCGGGATCGACTTCTATAATATCCCGACCACCGTTCTCTCACAGGTGGATTCCTCTATCGGCGGCAAGACAGGCGTGAACCTCAACGGTATCAAGAATATCGTCGGCGCGTTCTACCAGCCGAAGAAGGTCGTCATCGACCTGGATTTGCTGCAAACGCTCCCCGCCCGGCAGATTAGCAACGGGCTTGCCGAGGCGGTCAAGGTCGGGCTGACCTCCGATAAGGAATTGTTCGAAATATTCGAAAAAGGAAATATAACAGAAAGTATCGACGAAATCGTCCTGCGCTCGCTGTTGGTAAAAAAGAGCGTTGTGGAACAGGATGAAAAGGAACAGGGCTTGCGGAAAATCCTGAACTTCGGGCACACCATCGGACACGGAATCGAGAGCTTTGAGCGCCTGAACGGACTGTATCACGGCGAGTGCGTCGCACTCGGCATGATTCCGATGGTCAGCGACGAGCTGCGTCCGCGGCTTGTGAAGGTGCTCGAATCCCTGCAGCTTCCGACCGCAATTGACCTTGATGCCGATAGTGTGCTGGAGGCAATGATGCATGATAAAAAGGGCGAGGGCGAAACCGTAACGGTGACGACCGTCGATACGCCCGGACATTTTGAAATGAAAACAGTCACGTTCAGCGAGCTTGTCCCGCTGATAAAGATGGTGAAAAAATAAGATGAAAAATACCTTCGGAAACAACCTATCCCTGACGCTCTTCGGCGAGAGCCACGGAGAATTTATCGGCGCGGTTCTGGACGGACTTGCGCCCGGAATCCCGATTGACGACGATTTTATCCGCGCACAGCTCAGCCGCCGCCGTCCCGCGGGGAAGATTTCAACCGCCCGCAGAGAGGCGGATGAATACCGCATTGTCAGCGGCGCCTTTGAGGGCAAAACCACAGGCACGCCCCTGACGATACTGATTCCCAACACGGCGCAGCACAGCAAGGACTATTCCGCTACGCGCTCGTTGGCGCGGCCGGGTCACGCGGACTATACCGCTTATAGAAAGTATCACGGCTTTGAGGATTACCGCGGCGGCGGACATTTTTCGGGCCGTGTAACAGCGGCGCTGGTTGCAGCGGGAGCGATCCTCATTTCCGCGCTGTGTGACAAGGGAATTACTATCGGCACGCATATCGCATCCTGCGCGGGAATTTCGGACAGAGATTTTAGTGATATTGCCGGGGAAATCGCCGCATTGAACAGCAAGGACTTCGCTGTTCTGGATGATGAAAAGGGCGCCTTGATGCGCGCTGAAATCGAGAAAATCGCCGCTGAGGGCGACTCGGTCGGCGGCATATTACAGACCGCCGTCCTCGGTATGCCCGCAGGCGTCGGCGAACCGTGGTTCGATACCGTCGAGGGCGTGCTTTCTCACGCGCTGTTCAGCATTCCCGCGATAAAGGGCGTGCAGTTCGGCGACGCGTTCAATATGGTGAACGGCAGAGGCAGCGACTATAACGATAACTATTATATTTCTGATAAAGAAATAAAAACAACGACCAATCACAACGGCGGCGTTAACGGCGGAATCACCAACGGTATGCCGGTTCTGTTCTCCTGCGCCGTCAAGCCCACGCCGTCGATTTTCAAGGCGCAGAATACCGTGGACTTTTTTAAGAGCGAGGACGCGGTACTGGAGCTGAAGGGCAGGCATGACCCCGCGATTATCCACCGCGCAAGGGTCGTTGTGGACAGCGTAACGGCACTGGCAATCGCCGACCTGCTCGTGACGCGCTACGGCACGGATTGGCTGGCCGAAAATGAATAGGAATAGGGGAAGGGATTCTTCTCCCGCACGGTAGGAAGATTATGGATTACGGACTGATTGGCGAGAAGCTGCCGCACAGCTTTTCCAAAGAAATACATGAAAAAATAGGCGACTATCAATATTCTTTAAAAGAATTAACGCCTGATGAGGTGAAAGACTTTATTCTTTCAAAGAATTTTAATGCAATCAATGTCACCATTCCGTATAAGCAAACGGTGATACCGTTCCTCGACGAGATTTCGCCCGAGGCACAGTCTATCGGAGCGGTGAATACCGTCGTCAACCGCGGCGGTACGCTCTATGGCTACAACACCGATTTCGGCGGGATGCGCGCGTTGATGGAACACGCGGAGATTGAGCTGAAATATAAGAAGGCGCTGATTCTCGGTACGGGCGGCACCTCGCGCACTGCGCGGGCGGTCTGCGAACGTCTCGACGCGAAGGAAATCCTGCGCGTCAGCCGCACGGGTCGCGACGGCTCGATTACCTACGAAGAAGCATACGAAAACCATTCCGACGCGGATGTGATTATCAATACCACTCCCTGCGGAATGTATCCCGAAATCTTCGGCTGTCCCGTTGATTTAGACAGATTTCCAAAGCTTTCCGGCGTGATTGACGCGGTGTATAATCCCCTCTGCACCTCACTTGTCCTGAACGCGAAAAAGCGCGGGCTGAACGCTGAGGGCGGGCTGTATATGCTGGTTGCACAGGCGGTCTTGGCGGCACAGCATTTTATGGACAAGGAGCTTGATACCGTCAAGCTGACAAACGAGATTTATGATGATATATATTTCTCTAAAAGAAATATTATTCTCTCGGGTATGCCCGGCTCGGGAAAGTCGACAGTCGGCAAGCTGATCGCCGAATCACTCGGCAGAGAGCTGCTCGATACCGACGCGCTGATTGTCGCGCGAGAGGGTGAGATATCCGGTATTTTCGCCCAACACGGCGAGAAATACTTCCGCGATTTGGAAACCGGGGTCATTAAAGAGCTTGCGCCCCTTAACGGCAAGGTGATTTCCCTCGGCGGCGGCGCGGTGTTGAGGCAGGAGAACGTTGACGCTCTGCGGCACAACGGCGAGATTTTTTTCATCGACCGTTCGCCCGAGTATCTGATTCCTACCTCCGACCGGCCTCTCGCCGATGAAAAAGATAAAATCATGCGCCTGTATGACGCGCGGATCGATACCTATATGGAAACCGCCGATTATATTATCGACGGCGACTGCGACCCCGATGACGTCGCAGACAGCGTTATCAACGGAGAATGAACCATGAAAATACTTGTTATTAACGGCCCGAATCTGAATATGCTCGGTATCCGTGAGCCGGATATTTACGGCAGGACGACCTACACGGATTTGTGCGATTTGATTTTGGAACACGCGCTGAAAACCGGCGTTGAGGTCGAGCTGTATCAGAGCAATCACGAGGGCGATTTGGTCGATAAAATTCAGGCGGCGTACGGCAATACCGACGGTATCGTCATTAACCCCGGCGCCTATACGCACACCAGCGTCGCGATTCTGGACGCGCTCAAGGCGGTGGCGATTCCCGCTGTTGAGGTGCATATTTCCGACGTGGACGCGCGCGAGGAATTTCGCCAAATCAGCTATATCCGCTCTTATTGCGAGGCGACCATCAGCGGTCGCGGCGTGCAGGGCTATCTTGACGCGATGGATTTGCTCGCGGAGGAAAAGTGATGCGCGTCACCATCCACCCCGCTAAGGCTGCCGGCACGCTCACCGCACCGCCGAGCAAGAGCATGGCGCACCGTCTGCTGATTTGCGCGGGACTGAGCGGGGGAGAGAGCGTTGTGTGTAACCTCGCCTTCTCTAAGGACGTCGAGGCGACCATCGCCTGTCTGCGCGCTTTGGGAGCAGAGGTACGTCTTGACGGTAACACCGCTTACATCAAGGGAACCGACGTCCGCAGGACGCTCGGAGATGTTGCCGAGCTGCCCTGTAACGAATGCGGCAGCACGCTGCGCTTTTTCATTCCGCTGTGTCTGCTCAGCGGCGAAGAACGCAGGCTGACAGGCACCGAATATCTGATGAACCGTCCGCTGTCCGTGTATGAAGAGATTGCGCGGAATCAGGGACTTCGCTTTGAAAAAACCGCCGCATCTCTAACGGTACAGGGCAGGCTGAACAGCGGCGTTTATGAGGTTGCGGGAAATATCAGCTCCCAGTTTATCTCGGGACTGATGTTCGCGTTACCGCTGCTTGACGGCGACAGCGAAATCCGTTTGATTCCCCCTGTGGAAAGCAGACCGTATCTTGACTTGACCCTGTCCGCCCTGCGTGACTTCGGCGTTGAGATTGCGCAATGCGGCGATACATATTATATAAAGGGCGGTCAGCATTACGCTCCCGCCGATTTGACTGTCGAGGGCGATTATTCCAACGCCGCCTTTTTGGAAGCGCTGAATATCGTCGGCGGCAAGGTGACTGTCGAGGGACTGCGGGAGGATTCTCTGCAGGGCGACAGCGCCTATAAAATTCTTTTTGAGAATATTAAGCAGGGCAAAAGCCCGATTGATATTGCCGATTGCCCTGATTTGGGGCCGGTATTATTCGCGGTCGCGGCATATTGCGGCGGCGCGGAATTCACGGGCACACGCCGCCTGCGTATCAAAGAGAGCGACCGTGCCGACGCGATGCGGCAGGAGCTTGCAAAGCTCGGCGTCAGAGTAACGGTAGGGGAGAATACCGTGACGGTTCACGGCGGCACGCTGCATGCGCCCGAAGAACCCCTCAGCGGTCACGGCGACCATCGAATTGTAATGGCGCTCGCGGTACTTTTGACCGTTGCGGGCGGGACAATCGACGGCGCTGAGAGCGTGAGCAAAAGCTATCCCGATTTCTTTGACAGACTCAGCGATTTAGGAGTGAAGCTACAATATGGAATGGATCAGTAATTCAAGAATTTTGATTGTCGGCTTGGGCTTGATCGGCGGCAGCTACGCCAAAGCCCTCAAGCGGCTCGGCTATCATGTCACGGCGATTGACGTCCGGCAGGAGTCAATCGACTACGCCCTCGAGAATCATCTAATTCAGGAGGGCTATACCGAGGTGAACGAGGAGGTCGTATCCTCCGCGGACGCGGTTATCTTCGGTTTGTACCCGAAGGTGCTTCTCGAATGGATTGATAAGTACCAGGACTGGTTCAAGCCCGGAGCGATGCTGACCGACGTTACCGGCGTCAAGAGCTGTATCGTCTACGAAATTCAGGACAAGCTCAGGGATGACGTCGAGTTTATCGGCTCCCATCCGATGGCGGGGCGCGAGGTCTACGGTGTAGAGAATGCCGACGACGGTATCTTTCGCGGCGCGAATTTTATTCTGACGCCCACCGAAAAGAATTCGCCGCAGGCAATCCGTTGGATTGGTTCACTTGGCAGGATTCTGGGATTTTCGCGGATCTCGGTGCTTTCTCCCGAGGAGCACGACGAGATGATCGGCTATCTGTCTCAGCTGACCCACTGTATCGCGGTGGCGCTGATGACCTGTTCCGATAATCAGCATCTGGTCGATTACACCGGCGACAGCTTCCGCGACCTGACCCGTATCGCCAACATCAACGACCGGATGTGGAGCGAGCTGTTCATGCTCAACCGCGAGCCGCTGTTAAAATATATGGACATTTTCCTCGATGAATTTGCTTCGCTGCGCGATATGATACGCGACGGCAGAGTCGAGGAGCTGCGAGAAAAAATGCGCCTGAGTACAAAACGCAGGGCATATTTCAATAAACCCGCCGAATAACGGCACAAGGTAAGGAAGGTATATTGTTATGGACATGAATCTGGAATTTGAGCGCAAGCTGACCATACCGATGGAGGTCAAGAAGATGTACCCCCTCGACGATCCTCTCGTAGAGATTGTCGAACGGCGCGACAAAGAAATCAAGAATATTTTTGCGGGCAAGGATGACAGGATTATCCTGATTATCGGACCCTGCTCGGCGGATAACGAGGCCAGCGTGCTGGACTATATCGCCCGCCTGAGAAAGGTGCAGGATAAGGTCGAGGACAAAATTTTCATCGTTCCGCGTATCTATACCAACAAGCCCCGCACGACAGGCTCGGGATATAAGGGGATGCTCCACCAGCCCGACCCCAATAAAAAGCCCGATATGTTCAAGGGCATCGTC
The DNA here is from genome assembly GCA_905235715.1 of uncultured Ruminococcus sp. Taxonomy (GTDB): domain Bacteria; phylum Bacillota; class Clostridia; order Oscillospirales; family Acutalibacteraceae; genus Ruminococcoides. Next base: position 6,379 of record CAJONB010000014.1, read on the forward strand.
GCGATTCGCTCCATGCATATCCGCGCGCTGAGAGAAACGGGCTTTTCCTGCGCTGACGAAATGCTTTATCCCGAGAACCACCGCTATCTTGACGATATTCTCTGCTATGTCGCAGTCGGCGCACGCTCGGTAGAGAACCAGCAGCACCGTCTTGTCGCGTCGGGAATCGACGTGCCTGTCGGCATGAAGAATCCGACGGGCGGCGATTTGAGCGTTATGATGAACTCTATCACGGCGGCACAGCACGGACACACGTTCCTCTATCGCGGATGGGAGGTACATTCGCAGGGCAATCCCTACGCCCACGCGATTCTGCGCGGCTACATGAATAAGCACGGCGAGAGCCTGCCGAATTATCATTATGAGGATTTGATGAACCTTGTGCGGCTGTACGCAGCGGGATATTTTAAGAATCCCGCCTGCATCATCGACACCAACCACAGCAATTCGGGCAAGAATCCGTTTGAACAGCCCCGCATTATCCAAGAGGTTATGAGCGCGCGCCGCTATAACAACGATATCAAAAATACGGTCAAGGGCTTTATGGTTGAGAGCTATATTGAGGACGGCGCCCAGAGCGTCGACGGCGGCTGCTACGGCAAATCCATCACCGACCCGTGCCTCGGCTGGGAAAAGACCGAAAGGCTGGTTCTGGATTTGGCGGATATGGCATAAGGAAGGAAAGCTTGCAGGGCGGGGCTTTGTTTAGATAGCAGTTAACAGATAACAGATAGCAGTTGTGGGCGGGCGCTGCCCGTACCTGATTGCGAATAACAGTTAACAGCGAACAGTTGAGGGAAACGCTGACGCGTTTGGAATACAGGCGTTGCAGAGTAAATCAAACCTTCCCGCAGCGACGTTCCCCGCCGCATTTACTTTCAAATATTATTTTTAAAGAGTTGCATACTTTTATGCAACTTTTTCCTTTTTTGCGGCAATGTTGGAGGTGATTTGATGATTACAATCCAATCGGGAAAATTAACCATTCCCGAAGAAGACCGGTTTGTCGGATTCGCAGGCGACAACCTCGGTAGAAGTAAAGCCTTTGTGCTTCTTAACCACGGTGAGGACAGCGGCAGTTACACGCTCTGTCTGAGGTTTGACGACGATTCTGTCAGGGTGATTCCTTTGTCAAAATCCGTCAGTGACGGAAACCTCATCCTGACGTGGGATATTCTCTCTACTCATCTCCTGAAACCGGGTATCGTAATGGCACAGATAAAATCTGTCGGCAGCGGTGACGTGGTTCTGCATACAAGCTGCGACTATTTTGTTGTTGCCGAAAGCGCCGTGAGCGATGACGATAACGCCGCCGACTATGTCCTTCGCGAAGAGATGGAGGAGCGCATGGCGGCAATGCTCAGCGCAATCAGAGCAAGCGCGCCCTATATCGGAGAGGATGGCTACTGGTACCTTTACGACGTTGTGACGGATAGCTATGTACGCGGTGTGAAGGCGGTCGGCGAAATCACGATTGATAAATCGATGATTCCCGGCAGCGCCAATCCTGTCGCGAGCAACGCAATCAGCGCCTATGTCGAGAGTGCGGTGAGCGCCAAGGTCGGAAAGAATACAACGATTGCGGGACTTCCCCTGAGCGGCAATATTTCGCGGGCAGACCTTGTAAACAATCTCTCCGGTACTATCAATCCGCCGCTGGTAACACCCGACGTCACTGTCGGCTACGGCGGCCAGTTCGGCAAGACCTACGATGGAAAGCCGGCGATGTGCCGGCTGGCAAACTCATGGGTAAAGCTGGCAACAGAGGATGACCTGTCCGGAAAGATGGATTTAGCGCCCGATGTCTATGTAACAGATATTGATACGGTCCCGGCAGGACAACTGTTTGTCTGTCAGGAAGGTGTTGCACTGAAAAAGCAGAACGGTTACGTGGAGCTTGCGCGTGTCAATAACGTATACTCCAAGTACGATATTGATTTGATGATTGGTAATCTGGAAGTGCTGCTGAGCAATGTGTGACAAGAATTGTTGCCGCAAAGCAATTACAGATAACTCTTTAAAAATAGAATAGAAGTAGGGCAAAACGCATCGGGAATCCGGTGCGTTTTGCTTTTTTGATGAAAATAATAGATAAATAATGTAAAAATTAGTATAAATATTTTAAAATATCTATTGACAAACGGCTATCTTAAATGATAATATATACACGTTAGTAAGTATCAAATTGGAGATGATATATATGAAAAAATTGATTTCAATTGCGTTGGTTGTTATGATGGTCTTAGCAATGACTGTGTCCGTATCCGCAGTTGTCAGCCCTACCCCGAAGGATTATTATTACATTGAGGTTGACGCTGTAGGTAAAGGCTCTGCGACAAAGTCTACCGATAAGATTCAAATCGGCACTGACGGAACCGTAACCTTCAATGCGTATGAAGAGGGCGGCTTCTTCACGAAATGGGTTATCGACGGTAAGTATGATGTTATTACCGGCGGAGAGTATGACTATGAGTTTATCATCAAGCCCGGTTCTAATATCAAGGCTGTCGCTTACTTCTCTGAGGAGAAGGATTATTTGAACGTACGCGCATCTGCCGATCCCGAAAATCTCGGCGACGCTACTGCAGATCCCGGCAGAGTCAAGAAGGGCTCTAACGGCTCCGTTACGCTGACTGCGATATCGAAAAACGGCGGTGTCTTCCAGAATTGGACGCTCATCGGCGATTATGAGATCGTTTCCGGCGACTTGAATTCCGAAGAGCTGGTTATCATTCCTTACACCGATGTAGATGCTGTTGCACATTTCACCAAGCCCGGTGAAACGCCGACTGAGCCTACTACTCCCGAGAAGGATGGCGGCACCTCTCCTAAGACCGGTTATCCGTTGTTCTTCATTTTCGGTGCGATGGGTCTTGCCATCATTACTGGCGCTGTTGCAACCAAGAAGATCAAAGGTTAATTTGTAATCAAATATTGCATGATGAAGCGGTGACGGTTTGTCACCGCTTTTTTGCGTTACAGGAAACTGATCGTTTCCGTAAAGTAAAAGATTAAAAGATTTGTATGCCCGCTTAGTTTGTTGCTTCGCAACAACGAGCGATGGCGAAGCAAAATGCGCGCGGAGCGCGATTTCTTGTCACCGCTTCGTTATGCGCGGGCGATGGATGTGCGGATGCGTTTTCTTCTCTTCTGCTTTCATACACACTTCATTATGCTACAGTGGCGAATTATCACATTGTCCTGTTCAGCCCCTGTGCTTTCTTTGTGCAATATACATATTGATTTCAGCGTGCTGATACAGTAAAATAATAAATGATGTTGTGCCGCTGATAACGGCGCAATTGTCCAAGCAAAATATTATTTTTTGGAGGAAATATCAATGAAAAAAGTACTTGCACTCATGCTTGCACTCCTGATGGTCGGCGCTGTTCTGGCAGGCTGCTCCGGCAACAAGAACAATGATTCCAAGGCTTCGTCCAAGACGGAAGAAACCGCTGCCGAGGAAACAAAGGCAGAAGAAACCGCCGCTGCGGCTGTGGACGCAACCGACGACCTTGCTTATGTCACCGAAAAGGGTACCCTTATCGTAGGCGTTACCGATTTCGCGCCGATGGACAGCAAGAACGCTGACGGCGAGTGGGTCGGCTTTGATGCGGATATGGCGAAGGAGTTCGCTGAGTATCTCGGCGTTAAGGTTGAGTTTGTTGAAATCGACTGGGATAACAAAATCCTTGAGCTGAACAACAAGAACATCGACTGCGTATGGAACGGCATGACCCTGACCGACGACGTTAAGGCGGCTATGTCTACCTCAAACGCTTACTGCAACAATGCACAGGTTGTTGTTGTCAACGCTGATGCTGCCGATAAGTATCAGACCGCTGACGCTTGCACTGAGCTGAACTTTGCCGTAGAATCCGGCTCCGCAGGTCAGGAGCAGGCTGACGAGTACGGCTTCCTGTACACCGAGGTCAAGGATCAGGCTACCGCGCTGATGGAGGTTGCCGCAGGCACCGCCGACGCTGCAATCATCGACTCCCTCATGGCTGCCGCTATGGTAGGCGAGGGCACCGGTTATGAGCAGCTCACCTACACTGTTTCTCTGAATGCCGAGGAATACGGCGTAGGCTTCCGCAAGGGCTCCGATATTACCGCTAAATTCAACAAGTTCTTTGATGAGGCTACTGCCAACGGTACTGTTAACGAGATTGCCGAGCTGTACGGAGTACAGGCAGCACTGATTAAATAAGAAATACTAATATCGCAATAACGGAAGGCTCCCAAGCTACTTGGGAGCATTTCGTTCTGTAAAGAGGTTATTTATGAAGAAAAGGACATGGCTTGCGATATGCGCTGCCGCGATTATTGTGGCGCTTGCCTTCTTTTTTTATATCGTGTATTTCAAGGATTATGATTACAGTATGGCTGACGCACAGAGCATGGAAGCGGATGGCTATACGGTTTCTGCCGGTGCGGACGGCTCCGGCTCGGTAGAAATGAAGGAATACAGTAATAAAAGCAAGGACGTCAGCGGCGTTCAATTGAATGCAAGCGACACGGACGAGGGCTTTTTCATGTGGCTGATTAAGGGCGATTATGAAATCATCGCCGGAAATATCAACAACGAGGTAATCCGTATCAGCCCGAAGTCCGATATAAGGATCCTGGCGCTGTATAATGACGGCGCGAACACCCCTCATGCAAATTTCAAGATTGTTTTCGCCGCGCTGAACAAAGGCTTTGTCCAGACGCTGAAGCTGTTTTTGATTACGCTTTTGGGCGCGATTCCGCTGGGCTTGCTGATTTCCTTTGGCTCTATGAGCAAAATCAAGCCTATCTACGTCCCTGTACGTATGATCGTCTGGGTCGTCCGCGGTACGCCGCTGATGCTCCAGCTGCTTATTATTTTCTATATGCCCGGTATGCTGTTAGGTAATAATATCTGGGGCGGCGACGAGCGTGGACGGTTCTGGGCGTCTGCGGTTGCCTTTATCCTAAATTACGCCTGCTATTTCTCCGAGATTTTCCGCGGCGGTATACAGGGCGTTCCCGTCGGTCAGCGTGAAGCCGGTCAGGTTCTCGGACTTTCCAAGAGACAGATTTTCTACAGAGTTACGCTGATGCAGATGGTCAAGCGTATCGTGCCGCCGATGTCCAACGAGATTATCACCCTCGTCAAGGACACCTCCCTCGCGCGTATTATCGCGATGCAGGAGATTATCTGGGCGGGTCAGGCGTTTATGAAGAGCTCCCACGGCATCCACGGCATTATTTGGCCGCTGTTCTCGACGGGTATCTACTATCTGGCGTTCTCGGGACTTCTGACGCTGCTGTTCAGACGGCTCGAAAAGAAGCTCGACTACTTTAAGGTGTAAGGAGGTTTTGTCGTGGCGATTCTTGAAGTAAAAGATATTCACAAGCATTTCGGCAAAACCGAGGTGCTCAAGGGCATTGACTTTACGCTGGAAAAAGGCGAGGTTCTCTCCATTATCGGCTCGTCAGGCTCGGGAAAGACCACCCTGCTGCGCTGCCTGAATTCGCTGGAATTTGCGGATAGTGGACAGATTACCGTCGCCGGAGAAACCATCTTCGACGCGGAAATCAATAAGCGCCCCACCGAGGCGGAGCTGCGTCAAAAGCGCCTGCATTTCGGCTTGGTGTTCCAGAACTTTAACCTGTTTCCGCAGTACAGCGTGCTGGATAACGTCACCCTTGCGCCTAAGCTTTTGAAAAAGGGCACGAACGAAGAGATTACGCAGAACGCGCTGGAACTGATTGAAAGCGTCGGCTTAAAGGAAAAAATAGACAACTTCCCCTGTGAGCTGTCGGGCGGTCAGCAGCAGCGTGTGGCGATTGCCCGCGCGCTGGCGATGAATCCTGAGATTCTCTGCTTTGACGAGCCGACCTCCGCGCTCGACCCCGAGCTGACGGGCGAGGTATTGAAGGTCATCAAATCGCTGGCGGATAAGCACATGACGATGATTGTCGTTACCCATGAAATGACGTTCGCGCATGACGTGTCCGATAAAATCATCTTCATGGACGGCGGCGTTATTGCCGAGCAGGGCGCGCCGTCTATCCTCGACAATCCGTCGTCCGACCGCTTAAAGAGCTTTTTGACGTCCTTCTGATTGCATATATATTGTATATCTGATGAATATTATGCAGCCGCTATTACCCGCAATCTGGATTCGATTGCTTCAACTCAGCGATTATTCACAAAATCTGTGCAATTTGTGAACCGTAGGTTATCGTAATTATGCCCATAAAAGTCCTTTTACGCAACCGCCGAGTTGTTTAAATCACTGAAAATCAATAAATATGCAAATATTCGCTTGAATAATTTTTGCGGATGGTGTATATTGTTATTGGTCAAAAGACTGAAAGAAATAAAAAAGAGGTTTTGAAAATGAAAAAGATTCTTGCTATTGTATTGGCAATCGCAATGATTGCTTCCGTATCTATGCTTGCGGCTTGCTCCGGCAAAGGCGATACAAAAAGCACTGCTGCCGAGGACGCGAAGAGCGATACGACCGAAAAAGCGACACTGACAATGGCGACTAACGCCTACTTCCCGCCCTATGAATATTATGAGGGCGAAAAGATTATCGGTATCGACGCCGAAGTAGCGCAGGCTATCGCCGACAAGCTCGATATGAAGCTCGAAATCGTTGACATCGAGTTCGATTCCATCATCGCCGGCGTTCAGACCGGTAAGTATGACATGGGTATGGCGGGTATGACCGTCACCGACGAGAGAAAGCAGAGCGTTGATTTCTCCGACAGCTATGCGAAAGGTATCCAGTCCATCATCGTTCCCGAGGACAGTGAGATTACTTCTATCGACGACATCCTCGCTGAGGGCGCTGAGTACAAACTCGGCGTACAGCTCTCCACCACCGGCGACCTCTACATCTCTGATGATTACGAAGCCGCAGGCAAGTCCGCTGACCTGATTACTGAGTTCCAGACCGGTAACGACGCTGTTGCCGCTCTTTCAACCGGTAAGGTTGACGCGGTCATCATCGACAATGAGCCTGCCAAGAGCTACGTAGCGGCTTCCTCCGGTCTGAAGATCCTCGATACCGAGTATGTTGCCGAGGATTACGCTATCTGCTTTGCGAAGGATAACACCGAGCTGAAGGACAAGGTCAACGGCGCTCTTAAAGAACTGATTGCCGACGGTACCGTTAAGTCCATCATCGACAAGTACATCAAGGCTGAGTAATTCCATCATCCTGCAACCGACACAGGGCGGAGTACATCCGCCCTGTTTTACCATGTTTAAGTTTTTTCGGAGGTAAATTATGCCGGAATGGCTAACTGATTTACAGGCTCAGTTTCAACTGAATTTTATTGAAAAGGACAGATGGCGCTCACTGCTGACAGGTCTCGGCAATACGATGAAAATCACGTTTTTTGCCGCACTCCTCGGTATTGCAATCGGTATTGTTATCGCCGCAATCAGGTCTACTTATGACAACAATAAGGAGGATTTGAAGCACAACAAGAGCTTCTCCTACTATATTCTCGGCTTTTTCAACGCCTTGAGTAAGCTGTATCTGACCGTTATTCGCGGTACGCCTGTCGTTGTCCAGCTGTTGATTATTTACTTTATCATTTTTGCGTCCTCCACGAACGATATTTTGATTGCGACCCTCGCTTTTGGTATCAATTCGGGCGCTTATGTCGCCGAGATTCTCCGCGGCGGTATTATGTCGATTGACAAGGGACAGTTTGAGGCGGGGCGCTCTATCGGCTTCAACTATTTCCAGACGATGCGTTATATTATTATTCCGCAGGTGCTGAAAAATGTACTGCCGACCCTGCTCAACGAGATCATAGCGCTCTTGAAGGAAACCTCCGTCGCAGGGTACGTCGGCGTTGTCGACCTCACCCGCGCGGGTAATGCCATCCGCGGCGCAACGTTCAGCGCCTTTATGCCGCTGATTGCGGTCGCGCTGATTTATTTGGTGATTGTCTTGATCATGACCAAGATTGTCGGTATCATCGAAAGGAGGCTGCGTAAGAATGAGCGATAATGTTTTGATTCAGGTGACCGACCTGAAAAAGCACTACAAAAACGGCACAATCAAAGCCCTCGACGGCGTCAATATGGAAATCCGCAAGGGCGAAGTTATCGTTATCATCGGACCCTCCGGCTCGGGAAAGTCGACCTATTTGCGCTCGCTGAACCTGCTGGAGCTGCCGACCTCCGGCGAGATTCTTTTTGAGGGCAATAATATTACCGCACCCCATACCAATATCAACCTGCACCGTCAGAAGATGGGCATGGTGTTCCAGCATTTCAACCTCTTTCCGAATATGACGGTTCTGAAAAATATGACGCTCGGACCGCAGAAGCTTTTGAAAAAATCAAAGAAAGAAGCGGAAGAAAAGGCGCGCGCTTTGCTCGAGCGTGTCGGGCTGGGCGACAGGGCGGAGGCATATCCCTCCCAGCTGTCCGGCGGACAGAAGCAGCGTATTGCTATTGTCCGCGCACTCTGCATGGAGCCCGACGTCATGCTCTTTGACGAGCCGACCTCTGCGCTCGACCCCGAGATGGTCGGCGAGGTACTGGATGTTATGAAGGAGCTGGCACATGAAGGTATGACGATGGTTGTCGTCACCCATGAAATGGGCTTTGCCCGCGAGGTGGGAACGCGCGTGGTGTTTATGGACAGCGGCGTCATCATCGAAGAGGGCACGCCCGAGGATATTTTTAATCATCCGGAGTCAGAGCGCCTGAAAAACTTTCTTGCAAAAGTTCTTTAAAAGAATAATAATATTTCTCATAAAGAATTATAAACGAAAATATAATTCTGAATTAGAATTATACCTAAAAAGGACAGAGGAAAACCTGTCCTTTTTTATCGCCCGCGTTTTTGGCTGCAAAATCTACGGAAAGTTAACTTGATTTCAGTGCGGGCTTATGTTATAATATCTATAACTGCAAAAATATGGTGATAAATGTGGATGATTTTAAAAAAATCGTTGCTGAAAATATTATTAATTTACGCACTTCTCTCGGACTGACCCAGGCGCAACTCGGTGATGAGCTGAGCTATTCGGATAAATCCGTGTCAAAGTGGGAGAGAGGCGAGTCGATTCCTGATGTTTATGTCCTCAAGCGTATCGCGGATTTGGCGGGCGTGACTGTGGATTACATCATCACAAAGCACGACCCGAACGAGGCAGAAATTAAAAAGCCCGTGCCGAAGGAGCGCCGTTACAGCCGCCGGTTTATTTCGCTGACGGTTCTGGCGGGAATCTGGACGCTGGCGGTAACCGTATTCGTTGTCCTCTGGATTTGCGGCATTGTGAATTGGCTTGTTTTCGTCTATGCCGTGCCTGTTTCACTGGTAACAATGCTTGTGCTGAACTCCGTATGGGGGACGCGCATCGTGAATCTCTATCTGATTTCGGGTCTGGTATGGGGGACGATTGCTTCCGTATACCTGACTGCGCTGGATTATAACTGGTGGCAGATTTTTCTGCTCGGCGTTCCCGCGCAGATTATCATTGTTCTGGCGTTTTCCATCAAAAGACCGAAACCCGCGCAGGAATAATGCGATTTTCTACTTTGAGTAGAGCCTTGAAAAAGCGCTCTACTCTTTTCTTTTTGCTTGTAGAGCGATAATTTTATTTCTGTAGAACTGCGCTTTGACTTTTGTAGACCATTCGCTGCTATGAAATAGATTGCGTAACAGCGCATTTTGCATGATAATAGTAACAGAGTCTGAACGGTCGATTTTCAGGCTGAATTTATCATTGACCGGAGTGAAATCATGAGTTACATTATCAGTTGCTGTACTACCACCGACATGCACAAGGAGCATTACGAGGCATTTAATGAAAAATATATCGGCTTCCACTACATGGTCGACGGTAAGTCGTACACCGACGATATGGGCGAAACAATGTCCATGCAAGAGTTCTATCACCATATCCGCAACGGTGCCGAAACTGCGACCTCGCAGGTATCGCTCGGCGAATATATTGATTATTTCCGCCGCCTGCTTTCAACAGGTCAGGATGTGCTGCACGTGACCCTCTCCTCGGGAATTTCCAACACCTACAACAGCGCGTGCTCCGCGGCTGAGATTATTGCCGCCGAGTTTCCCGACCGCAGACTTTTTATTGTCGATTCCCTTTGCGCTTCTTCGGGGAGTGGAATGTTTGTTGATCTGCTTGCCCAAAAACGCGACGCAGGCGAGCCGATTGAGGAGGTTTATCAGTGGGCGCTTGACCACCGCCGGGAGGTTATGCACTGGTTCTGCTCTACCGACCTGACCTATTACATCAAGGGCGGACGGGTGTCAAAGGTCGGCGGCGTTATCGGCGGCGCTTTCCGAATTTGTCCGCTGTTGAATGTGAATCCTGAGGGCAAGCTTGTCCCGATTTCGAAGGTTCGCACGAAGAAGAAGGTGCTGACCGCGCTTGTTGATAAGATGGAAGAGCACGCGCAGGGAGGGCTTGACTATGACGGCCCCTGCTATATATCGAACTCCGATTGCCTTGAGGACGCAGAATCTGTCAGAGCTCAGGTTCTCGCCCGTTTCAAGAATGTCAGGGAGGTTTCGATTTTTGACATCGGCACGACCATCGGCTGTCATACCGGCGTCGGCACGGTCGCGCTGTTTTTCCTCGGAGATAAGAGGGAGGATGCATAATGAATGCTTCTCAAACGCTTTCGGACGAGCTGAATAACATAGGGCGTAAGCGTACAACTCCGCTGCCTGACTATACCCGAGGCGAGGAAATCGTCAACATGGTCACGCATATTGTCGGCGGTGCGTTGGCGGTTGCGTCGCTGCCGCTGCTGGTGGTTGTCGCGGCTATGCACGGCGACCCATGGGCAATTGTCACCGGCTCAATTTACGGCGTGTCGCTGGTGCTGATGTTTACGGTGTCCGGCATATATCACGGACTGAAGCCCGGAAAGGCGAAGCGCGTGATGCGGATTATTGATCACTGTGACATCTACTTTTTGATTGCAGGCACGTACACGCCGATTCTCCTGTGCAGTATCCGACCGCTGAATCCCGAAATTGCATGGACGATTTTCGGCGTTGAATGGGGCTTGGCAGCGCTTGCAGTAACGCTCAATGCGATTGACCTCAAGCGCTTTGAAAAGATTTCGATGGTGTGCTATATCGGCATGGGCTGGTGTATCATAGCGGTGCTGTCGCTCGCGATAGAAAGCATGACGCTGCCCGGGTTTCTTCTCCTGCTTTCGGGAGGAATCGCCTTTACTGCCGGCGCGGTGCTGTATGGTATCGGCAAGCGGGTGCGCTATATGCATTCGGTGTTCCATGTCTTTGTTGTCATCGGCTGCGCGCTGCAATTTCTCGCGATTTTGTTATATGTAATCTAGTACTAATGAATATTAATATAATCAATACAATTATAAGTCCGGTCACTGATACCGGACTTTATTTTTGCAAAAAAGAAATATTTGTTACCGTAATCACAATCCTGTCATAAAACTTCCAATTTATGTATAATTCTATTATAATTACATATAAGAATAATAGAAGCTTATGAAGGGAGGTTTGCCTATGAAGCTTCTGCGAAAGCTGACTGCTTTTATACTCGCTTTTTCCTTGCTTGCGGGTACGGTAGCTGTGATGTCCGCCGCGGTATATACGGATGATTTTCCTTTTATTGCGGATGAGACTGTCGCCGATGAAATTCCGCCTGTGTTTGGCAATGGATCCGGCAAGGCAAATCTCGCCGATATATCGGCACAGAGCTATACGCCCCGCTTGACTGCCCCCGCCAAGTCGAATAAGTATTATTATTCTGACTTGAATGTCTTTTACAAATACGGTTGGGGAATGCCGAACTGCACCTGCTACGCATGGGGCAGAGCTTATGAGATACTCGGCAAGGAGCCTTTGCTGAGTACTTACAGCGCTTATCTCTGGTACGGCTATAACAAGGATAACAATATTTACGCTTACGGTACAACCCCGAAGCTCGGCGCGATTGCCTGTTGGGTCTATTCCAGCGGTACCTCGGGTCATGTAGCGGTTGTCGAGAAAATCGAGAACAACACCATCACCTTTTCCAACTCCGCCTACAGTACGGGCGTAGAATTCTATACCAGCACCGCTCCGGTGAACGATCCGTCTAATGGAAATAAGTATTGGATTTTCCAAGGGTATATCTACCTCGGCGACTATGTGAGCAGCTCGTCGGGTACGACAACGCAGACGTCGCCCCAGACGACAACAGCCGATACAACCGACGGCGACGTCTACCGCATTACCTCCTCCGACGGCGTAAATCTGCGCAGCGGCTACGGGACAAGCTATAAGGTTCTCGGCGGTATTCCCTACGGTCAGGACGTGACCGTGACAAAGGTCAAAAAGAACGAAGGCTACACCTGGGGCTATACCACTTATAACGGTGTGAGCGGATGGTTCGTCACGGACTTCGCAAAGCTGATTTATCATAAAACCACCGCGAGCAGTACGAACCAAACCACGGCAACTACTCCCACCCAAAAGCCTACTGCTGCTTCGACGGTGAAAGCGACGGCGGCGCCGACAGTTAAGCCGACCGCAGCGCCTACGGTCAAGGCAACGACAGCGCCTACGGTCAAGCCGACTGCGGCGACCGAGCCTGTCAAGGAGTTTGAAACAACTCCTGCTCCCACCCGTATGCTGATGATGGGCGACGTTGACGGCGACGATACGCTGACGATTATGGACGCGACGCGTTTGCAGATGGTGATAGCCGAGCTGATTATCCCTACTGACTATATGCTGATAGTCGGCGACTATGACGGCGACAGCATTTTGACCGTCATGGACGCGACGCAGATTCGTTATTATCTTGCATTTGACCAAATCTAAAACCGTATTTATTTTTACATATAATGATATAAAACAGGGGCTGTCGCACTAAGAAATGCGATAGCCCCTCAGTGTGTCATCCTGAGCATTAGCGAAGGATTTTATACTAAACTCAAATAAAAAGTAGACAATCTTAACGGTCTGATTTCTGCAATACTTCGTTGTCGGACTTGACAGGCGCCAGCCTGCCTGCGTCCTTCGCCTCGTCTTGCAAAAATCATCCTCGTTAATCTAAGTCCACCTTTTAATTGAGATTAGTATGTGCAATCTATCCGGTATGATTACACCTATCATGTATCATCTGACCGAAAGGTGAGCACTTTCAGATTCTTCGGCAAAGCCTCAGAATGGCATTTTTCTATTTTGCGACAGCTCCGATTTGTTATGTTAGATGATTATTGTTATCAGTAAACGGGATAGAGGGGCGGCTCGATATCCGAGAGCACCCGCTGAATTTTTGTACAGTCGAGGATGCTGATTTCTCCGTCCGCGTCATAATCCGCGCATCTTTCCTGCCTTTCGTTAAAGGTGATGATATCTGCAATCCTGCGCTGGATTGTGGTAACGTCCAGAATCGTAACCTCATTATCCAAGTCGACGTCGCCCATGATTTCTATTCTGTCGACAATCGCCTTGATAACAAAGGTGCCGCCGATATCATCGCCCATCTCGTGATACAGGTCCACCAGATCCTTCGTATTTTTTTCGTATCCGATAAGATAGCAGTTGCCTTTCGCAGTGTCCGGCATAAAGATGTTCCTGCCGCCGCCGACCGAGAGCCATTCACAGGCGCCGATGGAAAGCTTGTCGCTTTGGTCGCTGACCTTCATAGTGACGCCGATACCTCCCTTTCCGCGCGGGACGATACGGTCGTCAATATCAACGCAGAGATACCCTTGATAATCTACTGTGCCTGAACCGAGAGACGTCCAAAGACTTTCGTCGTTTGTCGGAATTCCGTTTTCGTCCAGCGGAATGTAATAGAGCTCGTAGCCGGTGCCGATCGAGGTGCTTTCAAAGATGATTTTATCCAGATTGTTATAACCTTTGTTGAAGTTAAAGACGTTGACATAAGTCAGCTTTCCCGACTCCTGAATGGTGGTGGAGGAATCCTCGCGGATATAGTTGAATTCGTATGTTGCGCCGTATTCCTCGTTCTGATAGAGCTTTTTGTTATCGTCAAGCTGCATCAGATCCATGATTGCGTAGCTAGGGCCAAAGCGAGAATCAAAGAGGTATTCATCCTCATAGGACATCCAGAAGTATCCGCCGTCCTTGCTCCATGAGGGACCCCAGCTGTTTTTGCACAGCCACGCGCCGTCGCTTTCGGGACGGTGTACATCAATATTGATGTCATCTCCGACAACGCCGTCATCGCTATTATCTTCGACAGTATAGGTGTAACCGAAGTTTTCGCGGCTGTAGTCATCATCCCAGCCGACAATCGCAATCGCGTGACCCCTCAGTTCAGAGGTAGAAAGTCCCTTTTTGTCGCAGTAATAGGCGGAATTGTCGGTGTTGAAATATTGAGATTCATAGCTGAAGTTGCCGACAGCCGCACCGTATTCATACACGGCGGTCTTGATGGTGTCGCGATCATCTCCGTTGAGATAAATCAGCGAGCTTGCGCCGATATAAGGAGTGAGAAAAGCACCTTCGTCCAGATAATCCTGATAGCCGAGCGTAGTGGGAAAATCATCTTCCTTTACCGTGCCGCTGTAGGATGTCAGGTATCCCATCGCGATATACGGATAGCCCGCTGCGGAATAGTTTCGCTGCCAGCCGGTGCCGTCCTCACGTGTGGTCGCCCAATAATTCATGTGCATGGGGGAGAGGTGTCCGGTGTTGATGCCTGCCTTCGCCGCTGCAATTTCCATCACAGCGGTAGAGGAATATGCCCAGCAGGTGTTGTACAGCTGATTGCGAACCGGCGTTGCTAAATCACGGCTGCTGTAGGCGGCGGGGAGGGCTTTATCGGGCTCCAGCTCCGTTCCGACGGCAGGATAATCCGCCGCCACAATGCCGAGGTCGCGCTGCGCCTCTACAGGGGCGACATCTACCTCAGCAGCGTTCACACCCGCGGCTACCACCGAAGATAACAACGCGGAAGTAAGCAAAAATGCGCATAATTTCTTTTTCATAACAATCATCCTTATGGATATATTAATACATCTTTATAATAACATAATTGTTCTTGAATGTAAATAAAATTTTTGTTCATAATAATGTCATAATCTTGTTACAAAAGAGGTCTGTCGATGGAAAGAAGAACCGACCTTGCCGTAGAAGAGCGCGAGCTGTTCGGCGAGGATATCAAGGGCGTAGATTATGAAGAAGAAAACGTCGGAGGACTGCATATTGAGCGGCTGACAATCCGCACCGACCGTGCAGGACAGCTATTGAAAAAACCGAAAGGAACATATATCACCGCTGAGCTGCCGCCGTTGACGGACAATGTGCGCGATACCGACGAGCGCCTGATAGCGCTATCACGTGAAATCCGCAGACTTCTGCCTGTGAACGGACTGGTGCTGGTAGCGGGGCTGGGAAATGTAGAAATCACTCCCGACGC
>CAJONB010000015.1 GCA_905235715.1 uncultured Ruminococcus sp.
GTCAAACATCCACGTCGCGTATTCCGCCGCGAGCCGTGAAGCCGCAACGCCCGCGACCTCTCCGCCCGTGCCGTCATAGACCCCACAAATCAGCGGCTCCCTCATGCCGTTGCCGACAAGGCTGCGGCGCGTACCGTCCTCAAGTCCGATAATGCTGTTGACCGAGAAATTATCCTCATTGACACGGCGCACCTTACCCTCATGGGTGGCGGCGCTGAGATTGTAGCGCTGTGGGATATTCTGCAGGTCGGGCATATCACCCGGCGACTGCGTATTGTTTCTGTAAATACTCATAGTGTTCTCCTATACAAAGATATTTACGCGTCCGCGAAGCAAGTGTCGAGAGAGGATTTGGAGATATAGCAGAGTGTGCCGTTATAGATGATTTCATAATAGCTTTCGCTGCTGAGGAAGCCGACCAGCGTTACCTTGTCGCCTTTATTGAGCGTCGTGGAATCAGAAGCCATCGAGGGGTTGTAGTACACAGTCACGGGCTGGGTGCAAACCATTTGGCGCAGATATTCCTCGTCATAGTTAAAATCAGGCTCAACGGTTTTCGAGAAGAATTTCGCGAGCACGTAACCCGTGTAATAATTGTAGCGAACCTTGTAGAAATCGCCGTCCTTCTCAAGCAGCTGTACCGACGCGCCATTGGGAATCTCAATATAGATGTCGGAGGTGCGTGAGGGCGCTTTATGCAGCAGGACGCTGTTCCGGGCAAAATTATAGTAGATATCGGAGTCCTCCGTAGGCACCTCGGTTGGGGCTTCGGTAGGCTCCTCCGTAGGACGCTCGTCGGGAATCAAAAGCGTCACCTTTGTGCCGGGTTTGACGGACGAATTCGCCTCGGGAACCTGCTTAACAACATAGTTCTGCGTCATATCGCTCTCTATGGTATCCACGTCCCACGTCAGCCCTGCGTTTTCCAATATTTGTTTTGCTTCCGTCAACTTTTTACCTGTAACGTCGGGAATCGAAACCGGCTGTTCTTCTGTCGGCGCTTCGGTCGGAGCATAGGATTCCGCTGCGGTAGCAGCCTCGGTAGGCACAGTCTTACCGCTGCCGCCGAAAATCTTATCGCTGAATGCGAACAGAATCACAACGCCGATGATCAGCAGAATTGCGACGACAGAAATAATAATAATCGGCGCCGAGGATTTTTTCTTTTTTGAAGACTTTGGATCCTCGTCGTTGTAGTCCGTCTGCGACTGTCCCTGCGTCTGATGCGCCCTTGTATAGCTGTCGCCGTAGGTCAGGTTGCGGTCGCCCGCGCCGTAAACCCTGTTCTTATACGCGCCGTCTTCGGCGTAGGACTTCAGCACCGTACCGCTTGCGAGAGCGATATTCACCCGCCTGCCGGCGCGTGCCTTCGTTACCAAATCAATCAGCTCGGTCATATCCTGACAGCGGTTCTCATGATAAACCGCCAAGCCGTACATCAACACTGTTTCCAGCTCCGGTGAAATCGGCACGCCGAGCTGTGAGGGCGTTTTGAGGTTATCAATATGAACCCTGTCAAGCCCGTCCTCAGGCACCTCACCTGTAATACAGCGGTACAGGGTCGCGCACATTCCGTACACATCCGTCCACGGACCCTGATTGCCGTTCTTGCGATACTGCTCCTCGGGCGCATAGCCCTGCTTGAGCAGAATCGACATTTCCTTTTCTTCGTTGGTAAAATATCTTGCGGAGCCGAAATCCGTCAGCTTAAGGGTGCCGTCCTTGAGATACATGATATTATCGGGGCTGATATCACGGTGGATGATGCCCGCAGCGTTGATCTTCTCCAGCGAGCGCATCACGGGAAGCATCAGCTCAAAGGCTTTGTCAGCGGGAATCGGACCGTAGGTATTGAGGTACTTGCTCAGGTCAATACCGTCAAGGTATTCCATGATGATATACGCCGTGCCGTTCGCCTCAAAATAATCGCGCACGTCGACGATACCCTCTTCGCTGGAGAATTTCGCGACATTTCGCGCTTCAAATAAAAACCGCTCCTTGCCCTTCTCAAAAATCTCGCGCTGCTTCTGAGAGCCGACGGTAACGGAGCTCTCCTCGTAGCTGTTGCGGTTGGTGTAGCCGGAGGGATAGAACTCCTTGATAGCGACGCGCATATCGAGGGTGGTATCCCGTCCGATATAGGTAATGCCGAAACCGCCCTCGCCGATTGCGTAACCGACCAGATACTTTCTGTTGAGCACCGTGCCGGGACGCAGGTGATGCGCCGCGACATGCGCTTTATGCTCTCTGTGGCAGTACGGGCAGACCGTCGCGCTTCCCTTATTTTGCATACAATAATAACAGTACATATCGTCCTCCTGAGAAAAGAGTCCAAACGGTGAGACAGCACGATGATAATTTCGTATGCTATCCCATATTAATCTAATATATTATTATATCATCCGACAAAATACGTGTCAATATCCGGGTGCAAAAAGAGGACGTTTCCCGCCAATATAAACAAATGTAAGATTTACCTTTGGCGGGAGCTTTGCTGCGTTAACAGATAACAGTTAACAGATAACAGTTGAGGGAAACGCTGACGCGTTTTGGAATATAAGGGGTGTGGTAGTTGGTAGTTGGTGGTTGGCGTAGGGGGCGATGCCTTCCTCACCGGAGATGACACACCTCCCCCACGGGATCCCACCGTCCCGCTGCGTTGATGATAGATATTGTTCAAATTCAACCTATCCGTAGGGTCTTGCATCCGCGTTGCCAAAGGCAGCAACAAAAAAAGGACTGCACCTTTGCGGGCAATCCTTCTGTATCAAAACATATCAATTTTCATTCTTCGCCTTATCGGGCAGGTACGGCTTGAGGTCGGCAATCAGCTCGACGTCCTCACTCAGCTCGCGGCGGTCACCCTTTTGAATCAGGCTGTCGCTGTAGGCGTAATACGCCTCGTAGTAATCGGCGCAGTTCTCCCACTCCTCAAAGCCTTGCTCGCCGAGCACTTCGGGATGTACCTCATAGTGACGCAGGAGGTAATCCGTAAAGAAATCGGTGAATTTCTTTTGTCCGTAGACGTTGAGGTGGTCGAGGTTATAGAAGTCATGATTCTCGTCGAGCTTTGTACGGTCAATATCGCGCTCAAAGTTGAGATAGTCATAGCCGTACTCCGCTACGATATCGCCGACCGTATTGCCGCGCTCAAAGCGCGAAAAGGTGCGGCGCACGACAATATGCGGAAAGCGCGTGAAAACCACATTCGTAAGATTTTCATCCTTGCAGTATTGCAAAAGGTCGCGCAGCGCATTCTCCTCCAGCTCGTTCAGCGGCTTCTTGCTGTTCGCGGACTGCGCCAGCGTATCGTTCATCGAGCGCTGGGTATTCTGAAAGACCGCGGTCTCGTTGAGAATTCCCTTTAGGTAGGTGTAGCCGCGCAGCTGATCCTCGATAATCGTCTTGCGGTACTTGGCGAAATCCTCGTGCGGCTCAGGGTCGCTCCATATCCCATGGTACTTGATAAACGGAAACAGGTATTCCGGGTAGTTTTCCCCGCCGTTCTGCATTACCCACTCGAGCTTCGTCCAATTGAGCGGCACATTATCCGCATAGTTGTGCAGATTTGCCTCTTTTGTGGATTCCTTATCGTCGCCCGCGACCGCGCCGTTAAGCTCAATGACAATCAAATCCGGCTTCTGGCAGCTGAGGATATTTTTCAGTTGGCTTTTGTAATTGAGAATCGAATTCGACTGCGTCGCGAAGAGATAGCTTGTCACACCGAAGCGGTCATACGCATAGCCGGGCGCAATATCGGAGTAGACCTCGCTTGCGCCGAGATACACGATATTCAGCGACTCTTTGTCCTCGTCATAAAAGCCCTTGAGCCGCTGGCGGTTATGGTCGGCGTGACAGAGCACATATTCCTGCAGCAATCCGACCGACAGCCCGACCGCCAGAATCAAACACAGTATTCTGATTCCCCTGAAAACCTTATGTTTCATGGTTGACATCCTAAGCATAAAAAGCAAGGACGCATCCGCGTCCCTGCGTCAAATTAAACGTCGTAGTAGTAGCTGATTTCCTGAACCGCGTCGTTCTGAATGAAGAACTGCAGCGATTTTCCGTCATCGCCCTCGTAGGCGTAGTACATACCGATCGACTTGTAGTTGTCGCCGTAAGCAGCCGTTACAGCGGAAACAGGGTCGCCCACCTGAACGCCCTTGGACGTCGGGATACCCGCGGTGTTGATGACGACCTCCAGAACGCGGTCCTGACCGTCGAGCGGATAGGTGTTCAGCACAAAGCCGTTGTATGTATAGGTTTTATCTTCGCCCTCGCCGTGGCAGCTCAGCTGGGAGCTGACGTCGTTCGCTTCGCCGAGGGAAGCAACTGCCGCGTCGGCGTCGCTGTTAAGCTCTACGGAAGCGCCGTTATAGGTGAATACCAAATCTCCTGCCGTCAGCGAGCCGCTTGCCGCCGCAGCCTCGGTCTGTGCCTCGGTTTGTACGGCTGCTGCCGTGCTGTCGGACTTGTCCGCTTTGCTGTCGGCGCTTTTGTCAGAGCCGCAGCCGGTCAGTGCAACGGCGGTTGTCAGTGTGAGTATCGCCGCGAGAATCATCATTATTTTTTTCATTATTTTACCTCCTGAAATTTATACCTTCATGCGCATCCAATCTACGCCGTCCATCAGACTCTCGGCGTACAGAACGTCGCAGTCATCACCCGGCGCAACGCCAAAGTGATTGTACTCGTTGTTGTGCATATCCCACTCGGGATCATAGTATTTTCCTTCGATTTCCGCCCAGCCGTGACCGCCGCTGTTGCAGGCGTAGACGTCTTCATAGCCGATAGCCTTGCCCATAAACGCGAATGCCGCGCCGTAGCTGAAGCAGTCGCCCTTGCCGTAAACAAAGATGTCGTTGGCACAGACAACGGGCCAGTCAGGCTCCTGATAGGGCGGGTCGTGGCGAACGCCCTCGAGATAGTTCGTCTTGATATAATCAAAGGCGGCTTTCAGCTTTTCCTCCCGCGACATACTGCTGTCGGTACACTGTGCGATTGCCTTTGCCGCCGCGAACCACGTCGCATCCGCGTCGGTCTCTACCTTGGTCGCCTTGCCCTCGGTAATGACCCAGTCCTCGCCGTCAACCGTTACGCCGTCGCAGTAGCCGTAATCAATCTCGCCGTTATCTCCGACATAGTAGGTAATGCCGTCGTTACCGGTGACGAAGCTGTCGCTATCCGAGGCTTTCTGCGGGACGGAATCCGTACTTGCCGGGGCGAATTGTCCGCTCTGTGAAACTTGGATTATCATTCCGTCGGTGAGGTAATCTTCAAGTCCGCTCTGCGTACTGTACTTGAGCAGGTCGTAACCCGCCTGAACAATCGCCTGCTTGACCGAGCCGCCAACCATCTCGACCTCGGTCGACTTACCGGTGTCGTTATCAATGACGGAAACCTTTGCGTAGCGCCGCACGAGTATCGAAAGACCGTTCACGTCGCTCAATTTTGTGTTTTTATCGGGGATGACCGTGTCACGCTCGCCGAGCGTAATCCCCGCCTTGCCGAGAAGCTCGCCGACTGTCATATCATCCGTACCCTCGACGTCGATTGGCTGACCGCCGTCAAGTACAGAAACCTTCACAACCTTCGGGGAATTGCTGCAGGAGGTCAGGAGTAGTATTGCGAGCGTTGCCGCTATTATCATCAGCGGATACCCAAAACATTGTTTTTTCTTCATTTTTCTGCCCTTATAAACCCTTATTTACAGTGTATCCTCTACACTTAGCATTATTATATAGCAATAAAACCGTTTTGTCACTAACTATTTTAGCAAAATTTATCGTTTTTTGTCGGATAAATTTGGTAATTGCAGAAAAAAACAGGGAGAGCGTTTTGCTCTCCCTGCCGTTATGGGATAATTCTTTGTCACAAAGTTGAATTTTCGGGATTATTATACTAATCTCAATTAAAAGTGGACTTAGATTAACGAGGATGATTTTCGCAAGACGAGGCGAAGGACGCAGGCAGGCTGGCGCCTGTCAAGTCCGACAACGAAGTATTGCGGTAATCAGACCGTTAAGATTGTCTGCCTTTTATTTGAGTTTAGTATTAGTTCCAGTTGCCGACCATTCTGTTCGACGCCCATTCAGTCGTCGTATAGGTATGTCCGAACTGCGTTGTCAAGTCGTCGGTCTGGTTCCAGACAGAGCCGTTATTCCAGTCGATATCCATATCGGGATTCGCCCTGACGAAGATAACCTTTGTATCAAGACCCTTGAAGGTAACCGCAGACGCGCTGCCCTCGCCCTTGACCCATCTGTCTGAGCCGGAGCCCCATGTCCACGCATACCATGCCTCGGGCTCGGCGCTGGTCGCCGACGCGTTGAGGATGACGGTATCACCGGATACGGGTGTTGTCGGCGTAACGACGGGCGTTGAGCCGTCGGTGTACTGACCGACATAAGACACAGCATTTGACAGACCCGCCAGATAACGCTGGATAATTGTCGCGTCATAAATCGTGATGTCGCCGTCCTTATCGACGTCCGAGGCAACCAAGCCGTTACCGGAAAGCCTCAGCCCCGTAAGGTGTCTTTGGATGCTTGTCGCGTCCATAATGGAAATCAAGTTGTCCTGATCCGCGTCGCCGATCAACACCTTGCCTGTCGGGGTCGGGACAGTTGTCGCAGGCTGCGTCACAGGTTGGGTAGCCGGTTGGGTCGCAGGTTGGGTCGCGGGCTGTGTCGGCGTAACCGAGCCGCCGGTATAAACCGTCCATGAGCGGTTCGAGCCGAAAATCATGGAGCTGTTGTTCAAATCCAGACCGGGATCGCCGTCGCCGGGATAGCGGTGGTCGTTGTTGTCGGAATTCTCGGTAAAGAGCACTCTGCCGTTGCCCAAGCCAAGCGGAACATCATAATAATAAATGTTGTTCGCGCCCAATGTCATCTTCTCACCGGGCCACGAGCCGTTGCTGATGATATTGCCGTTGTTATCGGCATAGATATAGCAATAAACCTCCGACCAATTATAGGTTGAGTTATCAAAATACACCGTCTGGGTCGCGTTGGGGTCTATCTTTGTATAGGTATAGGTCGCCTGATCGGTTGCGGAGCCGTTGGTCGCTCTGACGGTCAGGGTCGAGGAGGTGCCGTACGCCTTATCCGCGCCGATGGTGATGGTCTGACCGTTGGTAAAGCTCTTAAAGGAACCGCCGTCAATCGAGTAAGTGCCGGAGGTCGCGTTGGTGTAGCCCAGCGTTACGTTGATGGAGTTCGCCTTATAGGTGGAGCTGCCGGGGTTGGCGTATGCGGTCGGAGTCGGAGTCGCCGCGGACTGGTTGTAGATAACCGCGACGCCGCTGCTGCCGATATGACCGCTGATGCTGCCGTTGTTAACCGTCCATGTGCTGCCGGAAACCTCGTCGGTGTAGGTGCCTGACGGAACCATTCCGCCGCCGTTGGTGACCGTGATGTCAAAGTTGGAGCCGCTCGGCGAAACGATGACCGCGCCGCCGCCGCGGCAAATGACAAAGCAGCCGTTGTCCGTGGTGAAGTACTCGCCGGTGCCTACCATCGCGTTGTGGAAGTGGTTGACCGCCGCAACCTCTTTTGCGGTAAAGTGCGTGCTGCCCTTGACGGCGATTCGGATGCTGTCGTGGTTTTTCTCATAAGGACGCGCAAAGTACAGCGCCTGAGAGCCCGCTCTCGCACCGAGAATCGCGTAGGAACGGTCGATAATACCTTCGTTCAGGCTGTTCGTCCAACCGTTGTTGCAGTAGGTGTCGTGGCTCTCCGCCCAGTAGACAAGCCTGTTGGCGGCAACGCCTCTGTTCAACCAGTTGCCCGTCTGACCGTCCGTGCGTCCGTCACGCACACAGCCCGTGATATGACCGCTGTAGCTCGAATCGGTAACGCCGATATAGCTTGCGTATTCCTTCATCAGGCTGTTGTTATAATCATCGCCGCTGCTGCCGGCGGGGTTGTCCAGAATCTCACCGTAGTTGAACACGCCCAGTCCCGCCATCTTTGACCAGAAGCCGCAGCCCTCGGACGGCAGACCGATATGCTTCGCCGCATCCCAGCGGATGCCGTCAACGCCTGCGTTCTTGAGGCTGGTAATGGTTTCGGCAACCCTGCTCTGCACGGTGCCGTGCTCGGAGTTCAAATCGGGCATACCGATATTTTTATGGGTCACGTCATAGCGGTTGTCCCAGTTTGAGCAGGCGCCCTCGTTATGGAAGTATTCGCCGCTGCGCCAGCCGCTTTCAATGCTGTTTGCCCAGGAGCCGTCGTTTCCGCCCGCAAGGTGGTTCGCGACAACGTCAACGACGATTTTAATGCCGTACTTGTCCGCCTCAGAGCAGAGTGATTTCAAATCGTTGTAGGAGCCGAGCTCGTTGCCGATAGAGAAGCCCGTCGGCTGATAGAGCCAGTACCACGCGCCGTAGCCGTCATGTCCCTGAAGCGGCGAGGTCTGTACGCTTGTAAAGCCCGCCGCGGCGATATTGGGAAGCTCTTCCTTGATTTGACTGAGCGTCCAGTTAAAGCAATGGAGGATGTTGCCGTCCTCAACCTTGCTTGCCAGTCCGTAGCCGGCCGCTGTAGCCGCCGACTCCAACGTCGCTGCAACACTGCCGAGGAATGATGTACTTGCCGCCGCTGTCGTGAACGCGCAGACTGCAACGCACGAAACGATCATACAAAGCACCAGTATAACGCTTGTAATCCTTTTTTTCATAACTCTCTCTCCTAAAATTGTTGTCCTGTCAACAGCAAATCTTGATGCCGGAAAGCCATTTTTCCGTGTAGGCTTTCCGAATATGCTATACAAAAAAATTATACAATATTCCCTTTGCCATGTAAAGGGGGCAAAGGGAATATTAAGCACAAAATTTTTATTTCATTTTCTGATACTTATTCGTGACTCACGCTATTTCGCCGCGTAACGCGCAGGATACCATTTTTGAAACCATCCCGTAAACACTCCCATCGCAACCGGCATAAGGTTGTTGATGACAACGAGGTAGGATGCCGCCGGCGTTTTCATCAGGAAAAACGTCCACACGCCTGTGATAAGATACAGCACGCCCCACGCCAAACTCAAAATGCGGTTGGTACGCAGGAACAGCGGATTTTCCAGCGCGCTGTCACCACTGTAATTCTTCATCGAATACCATGCGGTCAGCGGAATTCTGAACAGGCAGGATATGCTCCACATCGCCCCGAACGCAAAATAAGATGCGGGTAGGATAAAGCTTGCCGCGTCGGGCAGCAACAGCATCAGCATGGAAAAGCCGGTGACCGCCGTCAGTGAAATCACGTCGTAGACGGTTTTGCGGAAGCGGTAAAACACCGGTCCTGCCAACGCGCACACGCCGATGGAAACAAACGCACCGACGCTGCCGTCAATCGACGCGGCGACCCAGAACGTAATCCACGGAATCAGCGTCAGCATCAGGCTTGTGCCCTTATCGCCCGCCGCCTTACCGCCTTGCGATTGCGGCTGAGCGCCCGCGCCGAAATACGTGTCCCAGTGCAGCATCAAATCAAAATCACCCTCGACCCGGTAGAGCCGCTTTGCCAGCGCCTCCGAGCCGGACAGCTTACCTACGGCGATATCGTGCCAGACCTCGAGGGGCGTTTCGATTTTTGTAGTGAAGGGAAGAAAATTCTCCCGGATCACCTCTGCCCCATCGCGCTTCATCACGATTTGATAACGCCTGTCGACGTCGGTATAATCCATCTCCAGCACCATATCCGTACCGGAGTAGGAAGCCTTGTTGTACAGCGCCGCCATCTGCTTGGTAAAGCTGTAGGAAGGGTCGGATTTTTCACCCGTCGTCTTTTCGATTCCCCAGCTCGCGTCCGCCATCGCTTCAAATACTTCTCTCGGGAACAGCAGCTCGCCGAGCTTTTCCCGTGTTTCGGCGGTAATGCCGCTTTGCGCGAATTCTGCGCCCGCTTGTCTGACGTTGTCCAGATACGCATCTGTTCTGTCCCTAAGCTCCGGCACACGGAACAGCTCACCCTGACCGCAGTAAAGCGTTTCGTAGCTGCCCTTGCCCAAAATGTGGTCGAACATTGCGTTGACCGATTCATAGTTGCCCTCGGCAGTATAGAAGCCGCAGGTGGAAATGACGACGTGCCGCTTATCCGTCATATCATAGCGCGAGGGGTGCGAGCCTGACGCGCTGTCGCCGTCCATAAACGGCAGCGCAAGGGGCAGTTGGCGGTCAATCAGCGTCTTGAGCGCGCTCGGCACATTGAAGTAGTACAGCCCGAACGACCATATTATCACGTCTGCCCACAGCATTTTTTCTAGTACCGTTTGCATTTCGTCCCGAATCACGCACCTGCCCTCAGTCTTGTTCCAGCAGGAAAAGCACCCGCGGCACGGACGAATGTCCATATCCGTGACGGTCAGCTCCTCACAAACTGCGTCGCTTACATCCGCAATCCCTCCGGCAAAAGCCTGCGACAGCCGGAAGCTGTTACTGCGCCTTCCCTTCGGGCTGCCGTTAATCAGCAGTATGTTCATCCCGGATCTCCTCCAATTCTTTCCTGCATTTTTCAATCCAGCTTCGGTACATCTGCGCGTACATCGTACCGAAGTCGACCGTCATTTTCCAGTAGAGCGCCTTCATCGGGTCGCCGATTTCCTTTGCATAGCCCTCAATATCGGGCGGCGTGGCGGTCATCCGCGCAGCGAACGCGTCGCAGCCCTCGCTCAGCGCGTCAAAGTAGGCGATATTTTCCTCGATACTGCGCTCTCCCCGGAAGAATGTTTTCATCATCAGCGGACTGCGCATCGCGTATTCCGTGTCCTCATCAATCAGCCAGCGGGTCAGCTCCGCTTTTCCGCTTTCGGTAATCGTGAACAGCTTTTTGTCGGGCTTGCCGTCCTGCTCGATGACCTCGTCGGTCGCCCAGCCGTTTTTCTTCAAGGTCTGCAGCTCCCGATAAATCTGGCTCGTCTGTGCATTCCAGAAGTAGCTCAGCGAATCCTTGAACGCCTTGTTGATTTCATATCCCGTCATACTGCCGTAATTGAGTAAGCCGAGAATCCCATGCTTCAGCATAGCCGCCTCCTATATTCCACTTATTGAATATATTATACTTCCATTTGTGGAATATGTCAAGAGAGCTTGCAGATTCAGCCCGAGCAAAAACTATCTGTAAATCAAAAAAAGACCCATGCTTAAAAGCATGAGCCTTTTGGACGGGAAAGTCGGGCAAAAAGATATTTTTTACTCAAAATCACTGTTCAAATCTAAACTATTATATTTGATTTAAGCTAAGTCCAAATCGCTGTGGGTTCCTGTTCGCGTTAATACCAGCAGCAATTTATCATTGTATATCCGATAAACAAGCACCCAATCGGGCGCTATATAACAGTCCCTGAAGCCTTGCCAATTACCAGTCAAAGGATGGTCTTTGTACTTTTGCTCTAACGGTTTACCCTCTTGCAGTCGGGTAACGACTTCATTCATTAAGGACAAATCATAACCGCGCTTTTTGATTCTTTTCAAATCTTTGGCAAAGCAAAGGCTTTAGTGAAGTCAAGCTGATACTTACTCATTCTCAAAAATCACCTTTTCAATTTCATCGAAGCTATCATAACGCGGTCTGCTGTCGTCATCTGCAATTTGATTGGATTCCATGATTGCCTGAACATTCTCGGAACCAAACAACGTAACAAATGCCTGTAACTGTTCCTCCGATAAAGCGTTAACAATATCGATAGCAATTTCTCTTGTGCTCATAAAATCAACTCCAATCATCAATATGAAAAACTTCTTTCTTCTTATATATATTATACGCTTATAGTACCGATAAATCAAGAACAATTATATAGTGAATCATACAGAAAAGCCCGGAAAATTACATTATTATTTATTCGTTATTCTTTATTCATTATTATTTAAGCCCCTCGACGTAAGCCGAGGGGCGTTTCTGGTCCGCCCGAAGAGATTTGAACTCCCGTTCTCCGGAATCGGAATCCGTTGCGTTATCCAGCTGCGCCACGGGCGGGTTGGTAACGTCATTATACACTGTTTTTGCGCGAATATCAAGTACCGATTGAAAATTATCCGTTCAGCGCCAGCACGCCCGCGGTCAGATACGTCGCGAACGCGACCCAAAGGATATACGGAATCTGCAAATATGCGGCGGTTTTGCTGACGCGACTGAAGTAGACCGTCATCGCGATAATCAGCGCGAGCAGAATCACAATCCAAATCAGCGCGAAAAGATAATCCTCGCGGTTGAAGAAAATCAGGCTCCAGAAAAAGTTGAACAGTATCTGCGCGAGGTACAGCCCGATGGAAATGCTCCTGTCCTTGCCGCGCGTATTCAGCGACACCAGCGCCGCACCCCAACCCATCAGGGCGTAGAGTATCACCCATACGATCGGGAACAGAATCGCGGGCGGCGAAAGCGGCGGCCGGATCACCTCGTTCCTGTAATGCTCCATCGCGTCCTTCGTCAACAGCGCCGACGCAACTCCTACCGCCTCGGTGAACACAATCCACCCGACGTAGGTTTTCCAATTTTTCTTGTTCATAGTATCACCCAAAATTAGGGTATGCATAAAACCCGCCGGTTATGCAAAAAGGCTCCTTCAAGCGAAGAAGCCTTTTGTTATTCTCTGCTGTTTTATCCAACCAGATGATCGACAGAGTAAAATAGCATTACTGTTTCGGATACGTTCCCCTTGCTGTCGCGAACATTCACGGTGATGGGAAACGATTCTCGCATCTCGGCTCTTTGGCGGATTTCCGCCGGTATATCCAAGACGGGGCTATCAATATAGCCGGTGGTGATAACAGAGCGCGGTTTTGAATCCTCCGGCTCCTCCGCATACCACCCTGACGGAATCTCTACGCCGTACGTATCCTCAATGCGGTACAGATACTGATACGGTCCCTCGCCGCCCTCGGCGCGGATATGCAAATCGCCGGTTCCTATATGTGAATGGGATTCATCCGGGAACAGTGCGCTGACAATTACGGGAGTTTCAAGGCTGTACGGCTCGACCACCTGATAGTCCCACAAGTGATTTTCTGTCGTGCAGTCCAGCCCGTTATAGTAAACTACCGAAATCTTATAGGAGCCCGCTTCATCAAAGGTATAGGTCATGTCGGTTTTTTCGCTGCGCTCCTGCACGACCTCGCCGTTGATAAGGAATTTGTAGGTATACGGCTCTGTCGGGCGATTGGGATCAGGCGTGCCGTTATAGCCGGGAACGTCCGCGTGGAATGTCACGGGTGTGCCGGCGCGCGCCTTGCCGCTGTCGTAATTCGCATACAGGCGGGTGTCCTCAATATAGTACGCCCAAGTGGCAAGATCCCATTTTTTCACGTCTTCCAGACCCGCAGCCATGCGCTGGATGAAGGATACGTCGAAAATATTGCACTTTCCGTCGCCGTTGATATCGCCGATATACTCCTGATATTTCTGCGGGAATTCGCCGCCCTTACTCATCAGCGTGTCCTCAAGCTTCACAAGCCAGCGCTGAATCCGCGTCGCGTCTAAAACGGTAACATCCTGGTCGCCGTCCACATCGCCGATCGTCATCGGAGCACGCGTCGCATTTGCAGACACCGCCGCGGTTGCCGCTATCACCGCCGCAAGCAATAATGTCAGTAAAATCTTTCCCATCTTTTTCATGTTTTTCACTCCTTTAATGATATGAAAGCAGTCATAAGAAACAGCATCAAAAATGTTTCTGTAATATAGACTGTTTCCGGAGCGATTTTGTTTCAAAAAACAGAAAAAATTTTTTCGGATATGCGTGTCTGGCAAAATTCGCGACAGCGACCGTAGGGCGGGGGCTGTCTTAGTGAAGAGTTAAGAGTTAAGAGTTAAGAGTGAAGAGTGAAGAGTGAAGAGTTGTGGGAAACGCTGACGCGTTTTGGAATGTAGGTGTTTGCGTAATAAATCCTACCTTGCCGTAGGGAACGGCGCTTGCCGACGTCCCGCAAGGCTCCCCAAAAAACAACGCTTCCGGCGTATCTGCCGGAAGCGTTTTCTTTATTCTCAGATTGGATTCAGCACGAGATTCGGGGGCAGCTCTGCATTTCTGCCGGTCTCCTCCTCGGGGATATACTCTCTGGCGGGGGCTTCTGCTTTTACCGTACCGTTTCCGATAGCGGTCATGATATTCTGCACGCCGCTGATATTGCGCTGATAGTTCTCATTCAGCGCATCGAGATATTCAATCCCCTTTGGCTCGATATGGTAATAGACGCGGGTGCGGCGCTTACCGGCGAGCTTTGTATATTCGCTGAGCATACCGTCGCCGATGAGCTTGTAGGTCGAGGTATACAGCGTATTCTGCGAGATATTGAGCAAGCCGCCGGAGTACTTCTCCACCGCCTTCACGATTTCATACACATACATATCCCGCTCCTTGAGCAGAGAGAGAATCAACAGCTCGGTTACACCGTTGATAAAATAGTTTTTACTAGCCATAGGCTCACCTCACTCAATTCAATTATACGTTACTCTTGCAAAAAAATCAAGCAAATTCACAATTTTGTTTATTTCAATGATTCTGTCGGCACTGTTTCATCCACGGAATCTGCATACGGATTATAGTCGAGCGGTATCGGATTCCCGTCATCATCCCAGTTGCCGGTGACGATGATTTCTTCTTCTACACCAACCATCTCTTGCCTTAAATCGATAAGATGAAGTTGATACTGTCTGTAACTAAATGCAAGAGCAGATAGTAATGCAGCTAACACTAATACCGAGATAAAAATTTTGAAGAAAGAGGCTAAGCGTATTTTTTTAACGATTACTTCCGTATCCAATGCCGAATAATAGTCATAGACGATATCGATCGGCTTTCCGTATTTTTCATAGATGGCTTGCTTGTTATTGATATGCTCTTCTTCACAGTATTCGTCGATGGTGATTCTGAGCTTTTTTAAGTAATCCCGTTCTTTTTTGCCTTTCGAGGGAAATAGAGCTTTTACTTCGTGGATATACTGTTTGGTGTATATATTCATCATCTTTCCTCTTATGATAACGTACCGTTAGTGCTGCATTTTAATGTGACGGAACGTGTATAATCAATATTATTATATCTGGCGGTTGCTATTGCCGTTGCGGTATTACCGCTTTTTGAGGCGGACGACGATACGATCGACCATCCGCTCCCCGGACAGGTAGTGCTGCGTGTGGCAGAGGTACAGGTCGCCGAGCTGCCGTTATAGCTAAAAGTGCCGTATACCGTCACCGACCACAACACCGCGCCGCTGCTGTTCTTGTAGCTCTTTGTCTTTTGTCCGCTTCTGGTTGACTTTGCGCCGTCCGGCTGTTCATAAGTGACCAGCACGGTTTCGATACGGTCGCCGTTTGGCAATATTTCCACCTCGGTCGTAATGCCGGCGGTAGGCGCCTCCTTTGCCGCGGCGGACGGTACAGGTACAGCCGCTAAGATGAAAACAATCAGGATTAGGGGTAATGCTTTTTTCCACTTCATCATCAAATTCTCCTTATCTATCAATGCAAATCAATTGTATCATTGAACATATTAAAAATCAATATTATTTTTCACAAAATAATCTTGACAAAATAATATTAATTTAGTATAATTTGGAATACCAAATATTGGAATATTGCATATAATAAGGAGGATTTATTATGAAGAGGAAAAAACAATTAATAAGCATTGTGTTAGTATTGCAAATCATCATCTTAACGATGATTTCCGGTTCTATAACCGGTGCGGCTAAACAAAAGGATTCATCAAAAATATCAGAGGATTTACAAGATATTATTGATAATTCAAATGATGAATATATTACTGTAGGTATAACGTTACAGGAAGTTGATGTGAATCAAATAAGAAGCGAATTGCAAAAATCATATAATATCAATATGGAACAATATGAAGATGCAACACTGTATTTCAGTGAAGTCGTCCCTAATATTATGGTAGGAAGTAAATCTGTAGGAGAATTACTGGAGGATAACCATATAGAAAATATTTTATCTCTCAACGAAAACGACAATGAAAGCAAAAATCATTTATCAAGAGATATACGAAAAGCAATTGTGCAAGATAAGAATGATTATTTGATAAAATACAGAAAAGCTTATGCTAAGTATGTAAAAGAGATTATCAGTAATTTTACCGAGAAATATGAAAACTTGTATCAGAAAGTTCTATTTGCTTCTCAGAGTGTAGGTGTATTAATTGTAACAACACGTACGGAAAACATTGAAAAGTTGGCTGATATACCTGAAGTTATAAGTATAGAAAGTTTTGTTAACTCTAAGGCGAAAGCAGAATCATGGAGCGCATTGGAAATAACCGATGCAGATTCGATAAACGGTTTAGGAAGCGTTTATGACGGCACCGAAATAAAAATAGGGATTATTGAAGCAGAAAATGGTAGATTCAGTTCAAGTGATGTGAACTTGCTTGGGCTGGAAGACAATGGTACTTTGACTTACATTTCCAATCCATCGTCACCTTCGACTCAAATCTCTAGTCATGCTACCGCGTTAGCAACTTTAATCTGCGGAAAACAGTTTACAATCGGCGGTAAAGTATATGAAGGGTTTGCGAAGGGCGCAGAGGTTTATCAGACAGGATTTAATGATACTCTTAGTTTGTTGAACGCTGTTGATATCATGGTTGCTCAAGGTGTAGATATTATTAATATCAGTGCAGGTTTAGATACCAACAATACTAATTATACTTTCCTCGATAGAAGTATTGACAAAGTAATATATGAGGACAAGGTAGCTATTGTAATATCAGCAGGTAACAGCGGTAATTATATTACATCCCCTGGCAAAAGTTATAACGCTATAGTTGTGGGAGCATTAGATACAAAATATGAACACATTAATGATATGCTTCCAGCGCCCTATTCAATAGCAACATATTCCAGTTATAACGAGAATAACCATCTTGCAAATAAACCTGATGTAGTGGCACCGGGATCATATTTAAGGTTACCGGGTTCTGCTACCTCGACACATATCATATATAACCATGTAGGAACAAGCTATTCCGCTGCCATAACAACTGGTCTTCTAGCACAAGTAATGGAGGCAGATGCATTTGCTATCGGTCAGCCCAACGGTGCTAGATGCTACTTAATGTGTGGCGCAAGTAATAGTTGTATCACTGGTATTAATACTGATTGTGGTGCACTCAGCAATGAAAGCGGCGCAGGATTAGTTAACGCACGGAAATCAGTCGGTTACCATTATCTGCTTGGCAATGATTTTTACGCATTATATAGCGGAGGCTATCAATATAATAATAATAATACATATAAAACAAGAATGACAGTTCATTTGAACGAAGGAGATACTTTACGTGTTGCTTTATCATATATGAATCTAAACTATAAAACGAATACTTGGTATAACAGTAATAATATTTGCGATAATATTGATTTAAAAATAGTTTCATCAAGTTACGAAGATTATTATGCTGAAGCAAGTTCAACCAGAAACAATGCAGAAGTATTGGAATTTACAGCTTATGAGAGTGACACATACTATATTCAGACCAGATTAACTTCTTCTGAGTATCAAAATAATGGATATAATAATTTACAATATTGGATAAGCTACAGAATATTCTAATGATTATTCTGTGTTAAAAAATTTTATTTTTAGGAGGATTTTTATGTATCAGAACAAAACTGTGTGCAGAATGATTTCTTTAATGCTTGTGATAACGCTAACAGTAGTATGCGGGATTTTTTCTGCGGGTGCTTCTATTGTAAATCCGGATAGAATCGCTCCAATGCTTGAAGAAAAAATTGCCGCTGAACCCGAAGCTAAAGTACAGGTATTTGTTGAGCGCAAGGCTGCGCCTCTTACCGTAGAGGATATGCCCAGCTATGACAGCGCCGACAGAGGAAGCCTTACTACTGCACGAAATGAACTCGCCGCAACAAACAAAGAGCTGAATCAGAAGTTCGTCGATGAATTGGCTCAATACGCAAGCTTTACGCTTGACGCTAACACTATCACCAATATCGTCGCATTGACGATAACGGCTAAAGATGTATACGCACTTTTGAAATGTGACGATGTGTTCTTCATTGATTATATGGGTGATGATAAATATGTCAATGAAAGCGCAGAATCAGAACTGTCCAAAATCGACGAGGCATTGTCGGAAATAATTGCCGCTCAGCCCGATGCGATGGTACAGGTATTCGTTGAGCGCAAGGCTGCTCCTCTTACCGTAGAGGATATGCCCAGCTATGACAGCGCCGACAGAGGAAGCCTTTATACCGCGCGAAATGAACTCGCCGCAACAAACAAAGAGCTGAATCAGAAGTTCGTCGATGAACTGGCTCGTTATGCTGACTTTACCTTTGACGCCAACACAATCACCAATATCGTCGCATTGACATTGAAGGCGCAGGACGTCCGTAAGCTCGCGGCGTGTGACAATGTTTTCAGCATCGACTATATGGGCGACGCGAAGTTTGTCAGCACGGTTGGCGTATATAAGCTGCCGGGCGATACCGACGGAGATCTTTCCGTAACCATTCTTGACGCGACAGGTATCCAAATGGAACTCGCCGAGTTGAATGTAAATGCTTTTGATGCGGATTGTGCAGACTACGATGCAGACGGCAATGTGACTGTCCTCGACGCGACCGGTATTCAAGTAGCATTAACTAAATAGCGATAACATTATCCTCATTATTTCCCTGTCCGGCGGGCGGAGCAGAAATGCTCCGCCC